>JACMNP010000053.1 GCA_014378495.1 Methylotenera sp.
AAAAACTTGTAAACAAGTTGTTGCGCCTCGGAAAGGCTTGATTCATGATTTAATGAATTTAGGTTTTGAAGTCTTACCATCAGGGGCTAACCTTATATTTGCAAAGCACCAAAGTAGAGATGGCGCGGAACTTACAAATTTGTTACGTGAAAAGAGCATCATTGTGCGTCACTTTAAAACACCTAAACGCATTGCGCCATATATACGTGTAACAATCGGTACAGATGCACAATCGAAATTGCTCATTGAAGCACTTGTTGAAATTTTGAAGTAGAAATTCGCTTGAAGTAGTTTGATGCAATTTGTCTGCTATAAATCTCACAGTACTTCACCTGAAATATCAAGCTTAATCACAAATTAATATCAAGCTTGTCATAAAAATACATGATTTATTAATATAATTATTGAAAATAAACGTGAAAAGTTTGAATTTTCACACTAACTACGGTTATTATGTGGGTTATGTGCATTTTAAGCACAATAATATGAACTAAATTTATAAAGTCTAATTTTTTAAACTTTAGCTCAATAAAAATTATTTTTAATTTCGTATTTTTAATCTAAATAAATCACATAGTGGTTTATTTTTTTAGTTGGAGGATGTACCGTGGCACAAACCCAAATGGCATTAGATTCACTAGATTTCGACGGCACCGTCGCTTTAGCAACTAAAGTTGCTCCACATGTAGATATCTTGGAAATTGGTACACCTTGCATTAAGCACAATGGTATCAAATTGCTTGAAGTTTTACGTGCTAAATTCCCAAACAACAAAATCTTGGTTGACTTAAAAACAATGGATGCTGGTTTCTATGAAGCTGAGCCATTCTATAAAGCTGGTGCAGATATTTGTACAGTATTAGGTACTGCTGATTTAGGCACTATCAAAGGTGTAATTGATGTTGCTAATAAATACGGTAAAAAAGCACAAGTTGATTTGATTAATGTCGCTGATAAAAAAACACGTACACAAGAAGTGGCTAAATTAGGCGCACATATTATTGGCGTTCATACTGGTTTAGACCAACAAGCTGCAGGTCAAACACCATTCAATGACTTGGCAATGGTTGCTGGTCTAGGTCTTGGTGTTGAGATTTCAGTAGCTGGTGGTGTTAAAGCTGCTACTACGCAACAAGTTAAAGATGCTGGCGCTACAATTATTGTTGCCGGTGCTGCTATCTATGGCGCTACTGACCCAGCTGCTGCGGCTGCAGAAATTACTGCAATTGCTCACGGTTCTTCAGCAAGTGCTGGTGGTGTTAAAAAATTCTTACCTTGGATTATTGCTGCAGCTGTTTTGGTGCTTTTAGTTACTTTATTAAGCGGCAAAAAAGAAGCGCCAGTGGAAGCTACTGACGCGGCGGCTCCTGCAGCTACAGAAATGGCTGCTCCTGCAACTGAGGCAGCCCCTGCTGCAGAAGCTGCGGCTCCTGCCGATGCAGCAACACCTGCGCCTGCAGCTGAAGCAGCCCCTGCTGCTGACGCGGCGACTCCTGCAGCTACTGATGTTGTAGGTGCAGCAAAAGACGCTACAGGTAAAGCACAGTAATTTAAGTGATCGATTGTGAAGAAGCCGGCCAATTGGTCGGCTTTTTTTATCGCTGACAATCGTATCGCTACTTTGCGCTTGTTAGTTACTTTAGGTTAAAATAGCATTCGATTATCAATATGTTAAATATCAATATGCGCTCCGCTGAAGTAATAAGAAATACCCTAGAAACACAAGTGACTGTCTCAATCAATTTGGATGGCACAGGTATTTCTGAATTCAATACAGGTATCGGCTTTTTAGATCACATGCTGGATCAAATCGCGCGTCATGGCATGATGGATATTGTTGTGAATGCCAAAGGCGATTTACATATAGATGCCCACCATACTGTTGAAGATATTGGTATCACATTAGGGCAAGCATTTAATAAAGCGATTGGTGATAAAAAAGGTATTCGTCGCTATGGTCACGCCTACGTACCATTGGATGAAGCCTTATCACGTGTAGTATTAGATATTTCAGGTAGACCAGGATTATCGTTTGGTTGTGTATTTACACGCTCTGCGATTGGTGAATTTGATGTTGATCTTTTTCATGAGTTCTTTCAAGGTTTCGTCAATCATGCCAATGTCACATTGCATATTGATAACCTGAAGGGTCACAATTCACACCATCAAGCCGAAACAATTTTTAAAGCGTTCGGTCGTGCACTACGTATGGCTGTAGAGTTTGACGCGCGTATGGCGGGTATTATGCCTTCTACTAAAGGAAGTTTATAAGCTATAGTTTATTAAACTGAGTTTATGAGTCTTTAAGCTGGCTTTTAATTCAACTCACCGTAGATATATATAACTCGTTACACGTATATAAAAAAGTATGAAAAAAATAGACATCGCAGTAGTCGATTATGGCATGGGAAATTTACGCTCAGTGTCTAAGGCATTAGAGCATGTTGCGCCATCAAAAAACGTATTAGTGACCAGTAATCCTAAAGATATTGCCAACGCTGAGCGTGTTGTATTTCCGGGGCAGGGTGCAATGCCAGATTGTATTAGGGAGTTGGATTCACGCGGTTTAAGAGATGTTGTAATCCAAGCGGCACACAATAAACCATTTTTAGGTATTTGCATTGGCTTACAAATGTTATTTGAAGCGTCTGAAGAAGGTAATGTTGCCGGTTTAGGGATATTTAAAGGCAAAGTGAAGCGTTTTGCAGCTGCAGACATGAAAGACAGCAATGGTGATAAGTTAAAAGTGCCACACATGGGCTGGAATCAAGTGTATCAAGCCAATCAATTAGAGGTTAATCGTTCGCCACATGCTTTATGGCAAGGTATAGAAAATGGCGCACGTTTTTATTATGTGCATAGTTATTATGTGCATGCCGATGATGCCTCTATTACTGCAGGTTTTAGTGAATATCCTCAGCAATTTACTAGTGCAATTGCTAGTAACAATTTATTTGCAGTGCAGTTTCACCCAGAAAAGAGCGCTAATGCAGGCTTGCAATTGTTAAGCAATTTTGTAAACTGGATGCCTTAATTGGCTTGCTGAAAATTTTTCATTGTAATAACTTTTTTAAACCACACTTTTTTGTTTGTTACTATTAAACTCTACTATGTTAATTATCCCAGCAATTGATCTTAAAGACGGCCATTGTGTGCGCCTAAAACAAGGCTTAATGGAAGAGTCCACCGTATTTTCTGAAGACCCAGGTGCAATGGCACGACATTGGGTAGATCGCGGTGGTAAACGCCTACATTTGGTAGACTTGAACGGTGCATTTGCTGGCAAGCCAATCAATGAAGCGGCGATTAAGTCTATTGTGAGTGCGGTAGGTGGTGATATTCCAATCCAGCTAGGTGGCGGTATTCGTGATTTAGAGACGATAGAGCGTTATTTAGATAGTGGAATTGGTTACGTGATTATCGGTACTGCTGCAGTTAAAAACCCAGGCTTTTTGCATGAGGCTTGCTATGCTTTTCCGGGTCAAATTATTGTTGGATTAGATGCGAAAGAAGGTAAGGTTGCTGTAGATGGCTGGAGCAAATTAACAGGCCATGATGTGATTGATTTAGCTAAAAAGTTTGAAGATTATGGCGTGAGCTCAATTGTCTATACCGATATTGGTCGTGATGGCATGCTAACAGGTGTGAATATTGAAGCGACTGTTGCCTTGGCACAAGCGCTGACAATTCCAGTAATTGCATCAGGTGGCGTGACTAATTTAGATGATGTAAGAAAGCTGTGTGCAGTGGCTGACGAAGGCATTATCGGCACCATCACAGGTCGTGCAATCTATGAAGGTACGCTAGATTTTACAGCAGCACAAAAACTTGCGGATGAATTAAGTGCTCGCTAAACGCATTATTCCTTGTTTAGACGTCACCGATGGTCGCGTCGTTAAAGGGATTAATTTTTTAGCGTTGCGCGATGCTGGAGATCCTGTAGAAATCGCACGGCGTTATGATGAGCAAGGTGCAGATGAGCTGACTTTTCTAGACATTACTGCCAGTTCAGATAATCGAGGATTATTACTACACATTATTGAGCAAGTCGCATCACAGGTATTTATACCATTAACAGTTGGTGGCGGAGTTCGCGAAGTGGAAGATGTGCGCAGGTTATTAAATGCTGGCGCAGATAAAGTAAGCATTAACACTACCGCAGTATTAAACCCACAAATGGTAGCTGATGCTGCAAGTCGCTTTGGCTCACAGTGCATAGTGGTGGCAATAGACGCGAAAAAAGTAGACAATCAGCCATTTGAGTGGGAAGTATTCACCCACGGTGGTCGTAAAGCTACGGGTTTAGATGCCGTTAAATGGGCTGAGTACATGGCAAGTTTAGGCGCAGGTGAATTGCTGGTCACTAGTATGGACCGTGATGGCACAAAAATTGGTTTTAATAATCCGCTTAATCGCGCGATTTCAGATGCAGTCGATGTGCCGATTATTGCTTCTGGAGGGGTCGGTAATTTGCAGCATTTAGTCGATGGTGTAAAGATAGGTGGCGCAGATGCGGTACTTGCGGCTAGTATTTTTCATTATGGTGAATACACGGTAAAACAAGCTAAAGAATATATGCTCCATAATGGAATCGAAGTTAGGTTGTGAGATGGTGAATGCCATGAATTGGTTAGACAAAATTAGTTGGGATACCAATGGTTTGGTGCCAGTTATTGCACAAGAGCATGACACTGGTCGTGTATTAATGTTTGCCTGGATGAATCGTGAAGCGTTGCAGTTGACCAATGACACAAAACAAGCGGTATATTGGTCAAGATCGCGTAATAAATTATGGCGTAAAGGTGAGGAATCCGGCCATGTGCAACTTATACATGAAATTAGGCTAGATTGTGATGAAGATGTGGTTTTGATTAAAGTAGAGCAAGTTGGTGGCATCGCTTGTCACACAGGTAGACACAATTGTTTTTTTAAGAAATTAGACAATAGTAGCTGGGTTATTGACCAAGCGGTAATCAAGAACCCTGAAGACATTTACGATAAAGAAAAACATAAGCATGAGTGATATTCTCAACCGTTTAGCTGATTTATTAGAAGCACGTAAAAGTGTAGATTCAGAATCATCTTATGTGGCTAAACTTTATGCCAAAGGCATGAATAGCATACTCAAAAAAGTCGGTGAAGAAGCTACCGAAACAATCATTGCGGCCAAAGATGGTAATAAAGAAGAACTTATTTATGAAACTGCAGATTTGTGGTTCCATACGCTCATTATGCTTGCACATGCTGGTTTAAAGCCGCAAGATGTGCTGGATGAGTTAGCCAGACGCGAAGGTTTATCAGGCATTGTCGAGAAAGCGTCGAGAGTAGAATAGTGGCTGCAGAATGCATTTTTTGTAAGATAATAGATGGAAGTATTCCATCAAAAAAAATCTTTGAGGACAACGAAGTCATTGTATTTAATGACATTAATCCTATCGCAAAAGTACACTTTTTGATTGTGCCTAAACTACACATAGAAAGTTTGGCGAGTTGCGAAGCACAACATCAGGCTTTATTGGGAAAAATGCTACTTTTAGCCCCTAAGCTCGCTAAAGAGCAAGGTTTGTCAGGCTTTCGTACCATGATTAATACTGGACGCGAAGGTGGACAAGAGGTGTTTCACATTCATGTACATGTGTTTGGTGGTGGCGATAAGCTACCTAGAACTTAAGATTACAATACTACATTAGCAAAATTAATTTTTAGGAGCGTCAATATGGGTTCATTTAGTATTTGGCATTGGTTGATTGTATTACTTATAGTAGTGTTGGTATTCGGTACTAAAAAGTTACGTAATATGGGTAGTGACGTAGGTGGTGCTGTAAAAAACTTCAAGGATGCTATGGGCGAAGAAAAAACGGGTGCCGATTCAGCACCGCTTAATACGATTAAAAATGATACGACATCTAATTTAATTGAAGCTGAAGTAGCACAGACCCCAATAGTAAAACCAGCACCTAGAAAAAGAGCTGCTACAGCTAAGACTGCAACAACCACCAAGCCAAAGACGCCAGCAAAACCTAAAGCTACAACGACTAGCAAAGCCAAATAGCCTTTATGTTTGATGTTTCGTTCTCTGAGTTAATGGTCATTGCGGTAGTGGCACTTATTGTAATCGGACCAGAAAAATTACCGAAATTAGCGCGCACACTAGGCGCACTTACTGGGCGGATGCAAAGATATGTAGCACAAGTGAAAGAGGAAGTGAATCGCGAAGTGCGCTTTCAAGACTTACAACAGTTACAGCAAGAGATCAAAGAAACAGCCACTAAAACGCAAGCTAGTTTTCAACGTAAGACAGATGCGTTAACGCAAGATTTGGATTTTGAAGACCACTTAAAAGATAAAACTATGCCAGAAAAGCCGGCTGTAGCCAAGATGCAAGAAATCCCTCCAAAAGTGACTGTCACAAAAGAGCCTTCTAAAAAAGTAATTAGAAAAGCTGTTAAAAAACCCAATACACAAGATTAAGCTTTATTTAAGAAAATATCACATTGACACCTACCGATAATTTTATTTCCCATTTAATTGAGTTGCGTGACCGTTTGTTGCGTATTGTCATTGGTTTTATTGTTGTTTTCATCGCTTTTTTCCCATTTGCTAACAAAATATATGCATTATTAGCAGCGCCGTTATTAAGCAAATTACCTGCTGGTGGCCAAATGATTGCTACCGCCGTCACTACCCCATTTTTTGTGCCGATGAAGGTCGCTATGATGGCAGCATTTATTGTTTCATTGCCGCATACCTTGTATCAAGTGTGGGCATTTGTGGCACCTGGGTTGTATGCGCATGAAAAAAAATTCATGATTCCAATTATTGTTGCTAGTAGTTTGTTATTTTTAGCAGGAATGTCATTTGCATACTTTCTAGTATTCCCAATAATATTCGGTTTTATCGTTGGTACTGCACCGCAAGGCGTAGCGGTGATGACTGATATTGGTAACTATTTAGATTTTGTATTAACGCTATTTTTTGCATTTGGCCTAGCATTTGAAGTGCCAATCGCTGTGGTTATGTCCGTGCGCTTTGGTTGGGTGAGCGTGAAGCAACTTAATGATGTACGTGGTTACGTGATTGTTGCAGCGTTTGTGATAGGCGCAGTATTTACGCCGCCTGATATTATTTCTCAGTTTATGTTGGCAATGCCAATGTGGCTATTATATGAATTAGGCATCTTGGTAGCAAAGTTCACCAAACAGGCACCTGAACATAGAATTTTACCACCAACCCAGTAGTAAGTTTTTAGTTGATAAGACTCACTCTTTGGCAACTGCTGGCTTAGGGCGTTTACCAATCAGTACTGTTACATCCATTACCCTCTCGGCCCGTGCAATTTTCAGCGTTGCATTTTGATTGGGTGTTAACACTGCGATTAAATTTAACATGCTACCACTGTCTGAAACTGGCTTTCCTTCAATCGCAAGCAGAACATCACCAGCACGTAAGCCTGCTTTGTCAGCAGGGCTGCCACGTAATACACCGGCAACTAGCGCGCCTTCTGCTAACTTAAGCTTGAACGAGTCTGCTAGTTCAGGCGTAATATCTTGTGCCTCAATGCCTATCCAGCCACGCGTTACATTACCTTTAGTTACAATCTGCTCCATGACTTGGCGGGCTAATGAAGCTGGAATAGCAAAACCAATACCCATCGACCCACCACTGCGAGAGTAAATAGCGCTATTGACACCAACTAAATTACCTTCAGTATCAATCAACGCGCCACCAGAGTTACCTGGATTGATTGAGGCATCCGTCTGAATGAAGTTTTCAAAAGTATTGATACCTAAATGATTGCGGCCGAGCGCGCTCACAATACCTTGTGTTACCGTTTGCCCGACCCCAAATGGGTTGCCAATCGCTAATACAACATCACCTACGTTAAGTTTATCTGAGCTAGCAAACGTAATTGCTGGTAAATGGTCAGTATCAATTTTAATGAGCGCTAAATCGGTGTCTGGGTCTGTGCCAACGACTTTAGCGGAAATCTTTCGACCATCTGCCATCGCTACTTCAATTTCATCAGCAGAGGCAACAACATGATTATTAGTTAAAATTAAACCTTGCTCGCTTACGATGACCCCTGAACCCAAGCTGTTTTCAGGTTGTGATTGACTCTCCATACCATCTAGTTGATCACCAAAAAATTGGCGAAAGGCAGGATCATCCAAATATTTTTGATGAGGGTTTGGCGGTGCTTTTTTACTGGTGAAAATATTAACAACCGCTGGCATCGCTATTTTTACTGCATGGCTGTAAGAGCCTACCAGCGTGGTACTGCCAGCCCCTGTTTTTGTGTTAGATTCCATTTGCTTGACTACAACCGTATTATTGGCGTGATCAAACACATTATTGAGCCAACTTGGAAAAAACATCCGTAACAAAAATAGTGCCGCTAAGCATACTGTTACAGCTTGCGCGAATAAAAGCCAAAACTTTTTATATAGATGATTATTCATAATGTTAAATGCTTAAATTTTAATATAAAGTAGTATGGTGTAAATGCATTAAAAATCAATACGGGCCATCATTAAAATGTCGCAAAAGGTTGCAATCAAATGGTAAAAATCAATGAGTTAACGCATTATACCCAACAACTACTGCAAGTAGAGCGTTTCAAAGATTACTGCCCAAATGGCCTGCAAGTAGCAGGTAAAGCTGAAATTAATAAAATTGTGACAGGCGTGACTGCCAGTATGGCGTTATTAGAAGCAGCACAACAAGCAAATGCTGATTTGATTCTGGTACATCACGGTTACTTTTGGCGGAATGAAGACCCTAGAATTGTCGGTATAAAACGTAATCGCATCGCATTTTTATTAAAAAATGATTTAAATTTAGTAGCTTATCACTTGCCATTAGATGCGCATGCCACTTTGGGTAATAACGCACAACTAGGCAAAGTGCTTGGCATCGAGTTGACTGGCTATTCAGGCGATTCAAATATCATTGCTTATGGAAATTTGGATAAGCCCATAACGCTATATGAATTTGTAAAGAAGATGGAAGCTAAGTTACAACGCACGCCACTGGTTATTGGTGATTTGCAAAAAATGGTGCGAAAAATCGCTTGGTGTACAGGGGCTGCGCAAGGCTATATCGATGCGGCAATTGAATTAGGTGTGGATGTATATATTAGTGGTGAAATCTCTGAACAAACCACGCATCAATCAGTCGAAAGTGGAGTATCTTATATTTCTGCTGGACATCACGTAACAGAACGTTATGGTGTACAAGCTTTAGGCGAACATTTAGCTGATAAATTTAATATTAAGCATGAGTTCATTGATATCAATAATCCAGTTTAATTGTTTTATTTCAGTGACTTATAAAATAAAGCTTTAATTGGTGACTAAAAAATTGTATAATGTTGCGCTTTAGGTGAGCTAGTATTATTGGCATCCCCCAAAAGCGTTTATTTGAATGCTGAACTAATACCGAATTTGCAGTAAATTTATAATTTTAGACTATTAAATAATACAAATAAAAAGTCATTATAAATTAAAAGATTTTTAGTAATTTAAATGGTAAGTAATTTTTGTTAAGTAAATAGTGTGATTGGCCTCAAAAGGGCGAATTTCATTTTAAACTCACGAGGAAAACATGTCAGACAATCAGCATGGCAAGCATCAATCTAGTTCACAACAAGAAACACCTTCTCAAATAGACGCAGAAAAACGTAAATTTTTAATCGCAACTTCAGCTGTAGGTGCG
>JACMNP010000054.1 GCA_014378495.1 Methylotenera sp.
ATGCCACCTTTTACAATGTCTTTAAGCTCAACAACGCCTAGCACCAAGTTGCCATCTGAGACCACTAATGGCGTACTACCACGGCGTGCAACATCATCTACTTTTTGTGTTAATTCAGTTGAAAATACGCCACCTAAGCTTTCAACATGTGCCTTAATCGCACTGGCTGCACCTTTACGAATTTGGCGTGCCGGCTCATTCTCAATCTGCAAATTCACACCACTCATTCTGGTTTGAGCGGTAAAAGGGATAAACGTCGCATTCAGTGATTTAATGTCACGCTCGCGAATGTTGAAGCGATTTTTTGCCAATATCACAATGCTGCGACCTTCAGGCGTTTCATCGGTAAGTGATGCTAGTTGTGCGGCATCCGCTAATGCTTGCTCTGTAACACCCGCCGCCGCAACAAAGGTTGATGCTTGGCGATTGCCCAAAGTAATAGTCCCAGTTTTATCTAACAGCAACACGTTTACATCACCCGCCGCTTCTACCGCGCGGCCAGAAGTAGCAATCACATTTGCTTGCATCATACGGCTCATGCCAGCCACGCCGATGGCAGAAAGTAAACCTGCAATGGTGGTTGGAATTAAACAGACTAATAAAGATACCAGCACAGTAACACTAGGTGGCAAGCCAGCACCACCCGTGGCTGCAACACCAAATATTGAGAATGGTAATAATGTTACCGTTACCAATAAAAACACGATAGTCAGTGCAACTAATAAAATCGTCAGTGCAATTTCATTCGGTGTTTTTTGACGTTTTGCACCTTCTACCATGGCAATCATACGGTCTAAAAATGCCTCACCAGGGTTCACTGTCACGCGGATTACTATCCAATCTGACAGCACCTGCGTACCACCTGTTACTGCGCTAAAATCACCACCCGACTCACGAATCACTGGCGCAGATTCACCTGTAATTGCTGCTTCATTCACTGAAGCAATACCATCAATGACTTCACCATCGGCAGGAACCATATCACCTGCTTCTATCAGTAAAATATCGCCTTTGTGCAAGCTGTTGCTATCTGTAAGGGTAACTTTTGAGTCACGAGATTCTGAAGCCAGCTTTTTAGCAACTACATTTTTCTTCGCACTACGCAATGAGGCCGCTTGTGCTTTACTGCGCCCTTCTGCTAATGCTTCTGCAAAATTGGCAAATAACACGGTGAACCAAAGCCATAGCGTCACTAGTGCAATGAAACCTGTTGGCGCATCAGCTTTACTGAACAAGGCTTGCAACAATATTAGCGTAGTTAAAATACTACCCAAATACACCACAAACATGACTGGATTACGCCACTGAATTTGAGGCGTTAGTTTTTTAAATGAATCCACGATGGCTGGTTTCACCAACACTGGATCAAACATTGACTTCATACTTACACTAGAACTTGACATAATTTTTCCTAATATTCTGTAATTAAATAATTGGTCTATTTAATAACCGTCATGAGCAATTGCTCTACTACAGGGCCAAGCGCTAGTGCTGGAACGTAAGTGAGCGCTCCTACCAAAACCACAGCACCAATCAGCAAGGTGACGAATAACGGACCATGTGTAGGCATGGTGCCCAAACTTACTGGAATGCGTTTTTTAGCCGCCATAGAGCCTGCAATCGCTAACACTGGCAAGATGATGCCAAAACGACCCAAGAACATGGCAATTGCCAGCAATGTATTGTAGAACGGCGTATTGGCTGAAATGCCAGCAAACGCACTACCGTTATTGTTAGCCGCAGATGACAACGCATACAAAATCTCACTAAAACCATGCGCACCAGAGTTGGCAATACCAGCGGTACCCGAAGTCACACTGACCGCTATCGCTGTGCCAATTAACACTAATAATGGTGTGACTAAAATAATAATTGCGGTCATTTTCATATCGAATATCTCGATTTTTTTACCTAGATATTCAGGTGTACGGCCTATCATCAAGCCTGCTATAAATACGGCTAATACTGCGTAAATCAGCATGGTATAAAGCCCAGAACCTACGCCACCGAAAATCACTTCACCTAATTGAATGAGCCACATAGGCACTAAGCCACCCATAGGCGTAAATGAATCGTGCATAGCATTGACTGCACCACATGAAGCTGCAGTGGTAATGGTTGCAAATAACGCTGACGAAACAATACCAAAGCGCGTTTCTTTGCCTTCCATATTGCCGCCAGATTGTAATGCCGTAACGGTTTGGTCAGCGCCGCTGGCTGTCAGTATTGGGTTACCCGCCTGCTCTGCCCAAAGCGCAACACCCAACATGACCACAAACACAATGGCCATGGCAGAAAATACCGCCCAACCTTGCCTTCTATCGCCCACCATCAGGCCAAAGGTAAAACATAAACCTGCTGGAATTAAGAATATAGCGACCATCTGTAAAAAGTTAGTGAGCGGCGTAGGGTTTTCATAAGGATGCGCAGAGTTAGCATTGAAGAAACCGCCACCATTGGTACCGACCATTTTAATAGCCTCTTGCGAAGCCACAGGCCCCATTGCTAGTGTCTGTGTTGTAATCGTTTGTGGTGCTGGCTTACCTGAAGCATCTGGCGCTGAGTATTCAGTCGTTTGTAGCGTAGTAACTTCTTTATATCCATCAAAGTTTTGAATCACGCCTTGACCCATCAACACAATCGCGAAGATGAATGATAATGGCAACAAAATATATAAAGTTGATCGAGTAATATCAACCCAAAAGTTACCGATTGTTTTTGAGGTATGTCGTGCGAAACCACGAATTAATGCAATTACCACCGCCAATCCTGTAGCGGCTGATAAGAAGTTTTGCACGGTAAGTGCCAACATCTGAGTGAGGTAACTCATGGTAGATTCACCTGCGTAACCTTGCCAGTTAGTATTGGTCACAAAACTTACTGCGGTGTCGAATGAAGAATCAACTGTCACTGCAGGAAAATGTTGCGGATTCAATGGCAACCAATATTGCCAGCGCTGCAACACATAAACAGCAATGACGCCGATGACATTAAATATCATCAGCGCAACAGCGTAGTGTTTCCAATTCATCTCTTGCTCAGGCTTTATCCCCAACGCACGATAAATTAAACGCTCAAGTGGGCCACCAAGCTTATTTGCAATAGCTGATTCGCCATGCATCACCTTATAAATCCAGATGCCCATTGGCTTGGTAATGACCAATAAAACGGCTAAATATAAGCCTACTTGTACCATTGCATTTGAAAACATGGGTGTATTAGATAACATTAGAAATTCTCCGGTTTAATTAACACGTAGAATAAATATACTAAGACAAATAGCGCTAATAGGCCGCTAATCCAAATCATTGCGTTCATTTTTTACCTTCCCAATTAACCAAAACACAAATTAACAAGTAACAGAATATTAAATAAATCATTATCATGCCGCCACTAATGTAATCCATATTCAAATTTCATTCAAAATAATAGAAATCAGATGGTAGGCTTGTGCAAATAAAAATGTCGTAACGAGTAAAGCGTGAAGTGTAAAGAAAGTGTAAAAATCGTATAGAAATGCCTATAAGGGATTTTGCTACATAGCTACTTATAATTTAGCTATCAAGGTTTAAATAGTGCAGCCACAGCAGTAAGATTGGATGGGAAATAGCAGTGTAGATAAGTAGCAACCAGCCTGTTTACTTGAAAGATAGGCTCTCCGGCAGACGTGTTATATAAACGCTCGCCATAAAAATTTGTTTCTAAGCTAGTATCTACAACTGAATGATGAAAAGTATGACTACGCAATTGTCCAGCTTGTGTATTAGCGGTTTGATAACCTAAGCCGACCAAGCGTGTTTGCATCACGGCGTATCCAGCCAATAAGCCAGTCATCGTTGCTTTTTTACCATGTTGGTCAGTCAGTGACTCAAGCAAATAAAGCATGCCACCACACTCTGCGTAAATAGGCTTGTGTGCAGAATGATGGCGAATAAGTGCATCGCGCATCGCTACATTATCTTGCAATACTTGTAGATAAAGCTCTGGATAACCACCAGGCAGATATAGGCTATCTATTTCTGGCAGTGCCTGGTCTTTTAACGGTGAGAAAAAGATTAACTCAGCCCCTAACTGTTCTAATAGATCCAGATTAGCTTGATAGATAAATGAAAAAGCGGCATCACGTGCAATGCCGATTTTAATGGCTTGTAAGCTAGGTTTAAATATTAGGGCTTGTGGTTTTAAAAATATCACAGCTTCAGGCAAAGTTGCCAATTGCGTTAGCGCAATCGCATCTGCGGCTGCGTTTAATTTATGCTCAATATCGGTTAATTCTTGGGCTTGCACCAAGCCTAAATGGCGCTCAGGTAATGCAAACTCGCTAGATTTAGGTAACCCACCAAAATATTTTAATGCCGCTGGAATGGCCGCCGCTACCATTTCAGCATGGCGTGGGCTAGCGATTGAATTTGCTAAAATTCCTGCAAACTTTAAGGTGTTGCGATAACTTGCCAACCCCAAACCAATCGCACCTAATGTTTGCGCAATGCCTTTTGCATCAATCACCGCCAGCACTGGTATACCGAATTTTTCAGCAAGATCGGCACTACTAGGGTTGCCATCAAATAAACCCATCACGCCTTCAATCAAAATAAGGTCGGCAGTTTCTGCGGCTTCATATAATAGACGCCTGCATTCATCTTCGCCCACCAGCCATAAATCAAGCTGATAGACCGCTTGGCCAGAAGCTTGCGCGTGCATCATGGGATCTAGGAAATCAGGCCCAACTTTGAATACCCTAACGTTTAAACCTTGGCGTGTGTAAAAACGTGCAATACCAGCCGTGACTGTTGTTTTACCGTGATGAGAACCCGGTGCG
>JACMNP010000055.1 GCA_014378495.1 Methylotenera sp.
CATGTGACTCGTAAGTCAGTCGTTACCGCTTTGCCGTAACGAGGAGCGCATTATACAGAGCTTATTCAGCCCGTCAATACTAATTAGCAAAACATTTTTAATTAATATCAAGCGTATTACAAAACTCTCTTTTTATTGCTTTCCTACTACTAAATCTTTTACTTCTCTGCTTCGGTTACCACACAGATTTAAAATGCTTTCGCGTTTAAAATTCGTGGTTGCGGGAACAGGATTTGAACCTGTGACCTTCGGGTTATGAGCCCGACGAGCTGCCAGACTGCTCCATCCCGCGTCCGATTCGACATATGTTGCGTCGAGAGGTGAGACTATAGCAAACCTTGCTATCTACTGCAAGGACAATCGGGACTTTTTATTATAAATCTGAGAAGAAAATGACGGGCAGATGACACTAAAGAAAATGTAGGGGTAATGCTCTAATGCATTAATTTACGGACTAACGCAAGATCATCTTCAGTATCTACGCCAGTTACAGGTGCATTTTCAACAATAGCAACGGCTATTTTATAGCCTTGATGTAACACTCTGAGTTGCTCTAAACATTCATATTGTTCAATAGCTGCGGGTTGAATATTAGCGTAGTGCTTTAAGAATTTAGTACGATAAGCATAGATACCGATATGCCGATAAGCAGGAATATTGGCAGGAAAATCAGCATTACTAACAAATGTATCCCTAGGATACGGAATCGGAGCTCGGCTAAAATAGAGTGCGCAACCTTGCGCATCTAGTACCACTTTAACAATATTAGGGTTTAAAAAGTCTGCTTTGGTGTGAATAGCATGACAGGCTGTTGCCATGACAGCTTGTTCGTTATTAGCTAACATAGTTGCCACTTTTACAATCAGTGATGCTTCAATCAAAGGCTCATCGCCTTGCACATTGACGACAATCGCATCATCTTGCCAGCCTTGGTTTAGAGCAACCTCTGCTATGCGGTCTGTTCCACTCTGGTGATCTGCGCGCGTTAGCACTGCTTGATGACCATATTGCGTTGCCGCTTCTGCAATACGCACATCATCGGTTGCCACTACAATTTGCTTAGCCCCACTTTGTTTTGCTCGCTCTGCCACCCAAACCACCATAGGTTTGCCAGCAATATCCAGCAATGGTTTGCCTGGCAACCTTGTACTGGCATAGCGGGCAGGTATTACTACATAAAACTCTGGAGTAAGCGCCTGCAAGCTATGCAACTTCTTCATCGTCAGCTAGCTTGCGCGCTTCATCTTCCAACATAACGGGTATACCGTCTTTAATGGGATAAGCTAATCGCGCTGATTTAGAAACAAGCTCATTTGTAGCTTTATTATAAGTAAGCGGTCCTTTTGTAATGGGGCACACTAAAATTTGTAAAAGTTTGGTATCCATTTTATTTTCTCATGTTCAATTTATTTAATACAATTGCTATTAAATCATTATTTATTACAGCATGCACTGGTAACACCCAAAAATTAGACTGTGCAAAAGCTTGGCACTTTACGGCATCTTTTTCCGTCATTAACACGATATCTGCAGCTACCGACTCGAAATCTTGCCATTGAAACGCATGATGATCCGCATAACTATGAGCATCAAAGCTTAATCCTAATTTTCTTAGTTGCTGAAAAAAACGTTCTGGGTTGCCTATGCCTGCTATGGCTAAGACTTTTTGGTTAGAAAATGCGCTAGCATCAGACTGCTGTTGATTATCGAGTAGATTATAGAATCTTCCAGACTGTAAATTCATTTGAATCACTTTTAAGTTATCTGCTTTCAAGCCTGCATGACTATTGGTAACTTCACCATTACTCACAATAGCGTCTACCGTTTTTAGTCTAACTTTTGACTCACGCAAAGGACCAGCGGGTAATAGCGCGCCATTGCCAAAGCCTTTCACCCCATCAAAGACCACGATTTCAACATCTCGTTGCAAACGATAGTGTTGCAGGCCATCATCACTAATAATCACATTACATTCCGGATGTCTTAGTAGTAAAGCCTCAGCAGCTTCTATCCGATTAGCGCCAATAAATACTGGGCAGCGTATACGCTTTGCAATTAACACAGGTTCATCACCCACCTGAGCTGGATTACTATTGGCAAATACCGCTTGTACTTCTTTACTATTACCACCATAACCTCGGCTAATAACGCCAGGCGTATAACCAGCTAGCTGCAACTGTTCAGCAAGCCATATTACGAGCGGCGTCTTACCTGTGCCTCCGACATTGATATTGCCAACAACAATTACTGGAACGGGTAATCTCACACTTTTAAGAAAAGCTATTTTATAAAGGAGTTTTCTAAGAAAAGTTATTCCACCGAAAAGCCAAGAAAGTGGAATGAGCAATAAATACCACAGCGAATATGCAACCCACTGCTTTTGTAGCCAGTTAGCCATAGTGATTGACAGTGCTAACTAAATTGCTTTTGATACAATTTAGCATAATGACCATCCAGCTTAATCAAGGTCTCATGTGAGCCGCTTTCAACGATTTTCCCTTGCTCCATCACCATGATGCGATCTGCATTTTCAATGGTGCTCAGGCGATGGGCAATTACGATACTAGTACGGTTTTGCATCAAAGTATCCAATGCGGCCTGCACGTGTTGCTCAGACTCTGTATCTAACGCTGATGTTGCTTCATCTAATAACAAAATAGGTGCGTTTTTCAAAATGGCACGCGCAATGGCAATTCGCTGACGCTGCCCACCTGATAATCGCACGCCTCTATCACCAATTTCGTTTTGCAAACCATTGGGTAGCTGCTGGATAAATTCCCATGCATGCGCTGCTTTTGCTGCGTTGATGACTTTTTCTTCGGTGGCATTACGCAGTACGCCATAGGCGATGTTATTAAAAACTGTGTCATTGAACAGAATGACATCTTGGCTGACCAACGAAAATTGTTGTCGCAAATTAGCGAGTGGTAATGAGCGCATATCAACGCCATCAATCAACACTTGGCCTTGCTGCAACTCATAAAATCTGGGTAGCAAGTTGACTAATGTAGTTTTACCCCCACCAGAACGACCGACTAGAGCGAGTTTTTCGCCTGGTTGAATATTAAAGCTGATATCACTCAGTGCAGGACG
>JACMNP010000056.1 GCA_014378495.1 Methylotenera sp.
AATTGATGCTGCACTATTACTCCATGTAATCGATGCAAGCGATCCAGGATTTGAACGTCAGCTTGAGGTGACCGATGAAGTGCTGGAGGAAATTGGTGCCAATATTGTGCCTAGAATTCGCGTATTTAATAAAATAGACTATGTTGGAGATGCCACGGCACAAGCAGAACGTGAGATTATCCTACGAGCCAAGTATCCAGATTGCATCGTAATGAGCGCACGTCGACCTGAAGAGGTGGCGAAACTACGTCAAACAATTATCACTTTTTTCCAGCAAGACTTAATTGAAGCCGAGCTGTTTCTCCCATGGTCCGCACAGCAACTACGTGGGGAAATCTATGCAAGTTGTCAGGTACTGGGCGAGCGCTCAGACAATGAAGGCGCTTTCTTCCAAGTTCGAGCCGAAGCCAATAGAGTTAATCACCTACTTGAACGCTTAAAAACCTCCAGTTTATAAACCAAATACACTAGGTAACTCTTTGATTGAATCTATGATTAAATCAGGTTGAATCGTTGATGCTGCCACATAATTCAGTCGATATTTGCCAGTTTTAACCAAAATTGCTTTCAAGCCAGCACTCTGTCCACCGCCAATATCTGCATCAATATCATCTCCAATCACTATCACTTCATTAGCATTGAGCCCCATATCGTCAAGAGCGATCTGAAAGAAGTGTATAGAAGGTTTGCCAATCACCATCGCTTTGACTCCACTTGCATACTCAAGGCTATCAATGAAACCACCTATATCCATTTGTAATCCATGTTCAGTTTGCCAGAATCTGTTTTTATGTATAGCGATGAGATTAGCGCCCTCCATCAAAGAGTTGAAGATTTCATTTAACAGTGTATAAGACCATGCACTACCAATATCACCAACGACGATATGATTAGCTTTAGTGTCAGACAAGTGGAAATTTTTAAAATCTTTTTTTGCATCATCCGCTAGTAACAAGCGACAAATAGGATTTTGCTGATTTTTTAAATAAAGTATGGTCGCCTGAGGCGCACTGAAAATTTCATCAATAGGAATTGAAAAACCTAATGCATTAATTTTATGCTGTAGTGAAATCAAAGATAGCGTGCTGGTATTCGTGACGAAACGGCATAACATGCCACTTGCTCTGATTTTTTCTACAGCTTCGATCGCACCTTCGATGGCTTTTGACCCTATGTAAAGTACGCCATCTAAATCGAATAAAATACCTTTGATTGGGGTGAAAATATTCATATCAGGCCTTATTTACAGAACCTTAAATTACAAAACACTTAATTTACAAAACATTAAGTGATCAAATAATCACCTTTCTCAATACGATGGAAACCTCACTTTTACCGAGTTAATAGTGATTAACGCTTCTGTAATAATAATACGTTTCAGCTTGATATTAAAGAATCTCTTACCGTAAATAAAGGTTCATTAAAGCGGCGTGAATTCACGGCCTTTGCATCGTCCAATCACGATTTCATCATTGATCTTTTTAAAACTTTTGATCTGTGACAGCAATTTTTGGTCGTTGATTAATAGGTTCATCTTGTCTAAATTTTGTCCAGACATAATGCTTTCAATATTCATTTTATTGTCCACATCAAGAAATATATCGCTGAAGTATTTTAAATCTACAATATGATTATTCATCATCACGCAAATCGCAAAACAATTCTGGTCATTTTTTGTTGCTAGCTTAGCGGGTATTGCAAATTTATTCACGACCAAAGCTGGTGGCGAATATTTATTCTGAAAGAAGCGCCCTAGCTGGTCGCTACAATAATCCCTACCTAGTTCTAGTAAATCACTAAACTGTATTATGCTACTTAAATGAATGTCTGCAATTTGTGCCATATTCTTTGTTTCCTTCAACTAATGATAAATCGGGCAAAAAAATAAACGCTAACTTTTCCCTTTTTGTATATTAAATGCCTAGGCTTACACGAACCTGACACTTACCACCGATACTTTAAATTGAGTTAGCTATTCATAAGCAGTTGTAGTTAGGTACAGCGCTCATAACAACACATCATCACAAAACTTTGCTAAGCTTATCTAATGCTTAATAAAATGAAAAAAAACATCATTAATAAACCAATAAAAATAACGCTTGCCCTGTTTATTTTTTATCTTTTATTTAGCTACCTTGCCATCAATCCTATTGCTAAGCGCGTTGTGCCTTGGATTGCAGAAAAGGAATTGGCAAGCAATGCCAGCGTGGGTAAAGTGTCTTTTGATCCTTTCTGCTTAAAAACGACTATAGAGCACTTTAACCTATCAGAAAAAAGTGGCGCCCCTCTCGCAGGCTTTGAAAAGTTAGTGGTAGATTTTGAGGTGAGTGGGTTATTTGACTGGGCATGGAAATTTAAAGAAATTAGCGTGACAGCGCCTCAAGCAAGCATTGCAATATCAGCCAAAGGCAAACTCAATTGGGCAGATTTAATCGCGAAATTAAATGAAGACGAAACGCCGCCCAGTAACACTATTCCCCGAGTAGTCGTTGGGATTTTTTCAGTGATTAAGGGCAATATCCAATATAAGGATGCAAATCGCCCTACGCCATTCATAGCTGATCTAACGCCGCTAAACTTTCAGTTAGATAATTTTTCCACTCTGCCTAAAGACCGAGGTGATTACCTTATCGCGGCAAAACTACCAGAGCAAGGTGGGTCACTCAAATGGAAAGGTGATATAGGTGTCAATCCTTTAGCGTCAAAAGGTCATATCGCATTTAATAATATGCAGCTAGTTAGCCTGATGCAAATTATAAAAAATGTTAACTTACCTTTCAAACCTGCAGGCGGTGATATTCAAGCAAGCTTTGCTTATGATTTTTCACTACCAAAAGACCAGCCCAAAATATCGCTCAATAACATTGCGTTAACGCTTAATAATTTGGCGGGAAAAGTCATTCCAGCTGCGGATTTGTCCTTTAAACAAGCCATAATTTCATTGCCACAATTAGAATTTTCGATACAAACTAAGCCACAGCTTAAATTTCAAGATTTGAATATGAAGCTGACCGGCTTAAACCTACAAAATGACCAAGTGAATAACAAGGTCACGTTATTATCTCTGCCGCAAATAGATGTTAATAAAGTTGGTTTTGATCTGGCTACACGTAGCATAAAAGTTGCGCAGATATTATTAACGCACGGTACAGTAAATGCTATTAGAGATAAAACCGGTATGGTGAATTGGCAGCAGGCATTTGCTGCCCATGACATTAACTCTCTACAAAGTCCATCTTTATCATTGAAGAAAGAAGTAAAGCCGACAGAAGCGCCGTTCACCGTAGATATTGCAGATTTTCAGCTAAAACACTGGCTCGCCACATACGAAGATCAGGGCTTTGTAAACCCACTCAAAGTGAATACGGCAGATATTAATCTTGGCTTTGCATTCGCAATGCCGCAAGGAAACATAGAAGTTAGCAATCTGCAAAGCAATATAAATGGTTTATCTGCAAAGTCTGCTTTATATAAAAACCCTATTGTTACCTTAGATAAGTTTAACCTTAACCAGGGTGAGTTAAGCGTGGCAAATCAAAAGCTTGGGGTGGCGTCTATCGTATTATCTGGGCTTAAAACACAGCTCATCAAAGAGGCTAATAAACCGCTTAACTGGCAGTCAATATTGGAAACATTACCAAACACATCGGCTAAAACTCAAGTTGTATCAAATAAACAAAATAAAAAATCTGATTGGGCAGTATCTCTCAAAAAGCTGGCTTTAGCTAACTCTAGCTTGCATGTCGAAGACCGTAGCCTTAATACGTCTATGATATTAGATATTGAAA
Organism: Methylotenera sp.; assembly: GCA_014378495.1. Taxonomy (GTDB): domain Bacteria; phylum Pseudomonadota; class Gammaproteobacteria; order Burkholderiales; family Methylophilaceae; genus Methylotenera. The sequence continues at coordinate 3,789 of JACMNP010000056.1, forward strand.
AAGCCGGGCTTGAGATACATGATACTTCACTAGATTTATCGCACCCCTTACCTGTTAAAGGTGTCTTTCAGGTTAAACAAGGTGGACAATTTATTGCACAGGGCAAAATCACACCTTCGCCACTAAAAGCTGATTTAACTTTTAAGCTATCGCAACTTGCCCTAAAACCGATTGAGCCCTACATCAGTCAGTTTGCTTTTCTTAAACTTAACGGTGGTACAAGCGATATCTCAGGTAAGTTATTAGTAAAAGAAGGTAAAGACTTAGCACTAGCTTTCATTGGTGGGTTTAGTGTCAACAAGCTTTCACTGGTTGAAGAAGCAAATGATGCCCCATTTTTAGGCTGGGAGCGTATCAGCAGTAATAGCTTAGAGGTTTCCTTAGCCCCTAATCATGTTCACATGACAGAACTGCAGGTAATCAACCCTACAGGTAAATTTATTATTCATGAAGACAAAACCATGAATATCACGCGTATTTTACGTAATCAGCCATCCCCAGCTGCCTTGCCTGTTGTAAACAAAGAAAAATCTCTAGCTACGTCTGCAGTTGCCACAAATACAGATATTGCCAAACCTACATTGACATTGGGTGCGCCCACTCTACAAGCGAATGTAGAAAATACACCGGTAGCATCTCAAATATCAGAAACTAGCAATGTCCCCTCAACAGAAAAGCTTCCTGTCAGCATTGAGGTAATACGCATCGAAAATGCTGAGCTGGATTTCGCTGACCTTTCACTGATACCGAAGTTTGGCGCACATATTAACTCGCTTACTGGCGTGATTAATGGCGTATCAACTAATGCAACTTCTGTTGCGCAAGTAGAACTAGATGGGAAAGTTGATGATTACGGATCTGCACGTATTCGCGGTTCGGTACAGCCTTTCCAAGCGACAAACTTTACGGACTTAAAATTAAGCTTCAAAAATCTTGAAATGAATCGACTGACGCCTTATTCCGGTAAATTTGCTGGTAGGCGCATTGATTCCGGCAAGCTTTCCGTTGATTTAGAATACAAAATCAAGCAGCGACAATTAGCAGGTGAAAATAAATTTATCATCTACAAATTAAAGTTAGGTGAAAAAGTAGATAGTGTAGAAGCTGCAAATTTACCGCTGGATTTAGCCATCGCTATTTTGGAGGATAGTGATGGAGTGATTGATTTAGACCTTCCGATTTCTGGCAGCCTAGATGACCCCAAGTTTAGCTATGGCAGCATTGTCTGGAAAGCCATCAAAAATGTCCTTAGCAAAATTGTAACCTCGCCTTTCCGTGCATTAGGCAAGTTATTTGGGTCTGACTCTGAAAAACTAGAAGCCATTTCGTTTGAGGCTGGCAGTGCAGCACTTGCACCATCTGAGCAAGAAAAGCTGAAAACGATTAGCCAAGCATTATCCAAGCGATCAGGGCTCGCACTTGGTATTATCCCAAGTTACGACACCATTTTAGATACACGTGCACTTCAAGAGACGATAATTCGTAGTAAAGTCGCACAAGAAATGGGTATAAAACTTGCTGATGGTCAGAAGCACGGACCGATTGATTTAAGCAATCAAAAAACGCAAAAGGCAATTGATGATCTGTACGACACCCTCACCAAAAAGAGTTTGCTAAAAAAACTGGCCTCTAAACTAGAAAAGCCTAAAGAAGGGCATTATCAAGAGGCATTAGAAAAGCTCACTGTCAGTATTGAAGTAACTGAGCCTAATTTGCAAGTGCTTGCTAAATCGCGTGGTGATGCAATACAAAAATCTTTGGTGGATGCTGGAATTTCAACAGATAGGATGCATGTTGATATTCCTATTAAAACCAAAGCTGATAGCAAAGCGATCAATACTAAATTAACGCTAAATGCAAAAGAGGCCAAAAATGCTACTGTTGAGCCAAATACAAAACTACCAGAATAATAAAATACGCTTACCTTTTGAGCGATTATGTACCGCAAAAAGTTTTATATTGCTGCTCAAATAAAAGCTCAGGCGCTTGCATGTATTTGGACGAGTGATTCAAATCAGCATATGGATTTGCCACAACCAACAAAAGATCATTCAGTAATCGCATATCACCCCTATCAACTGCTGCATCAAGCGCTTCTTCAACCAAATGATTTCGAGGAATCACTTTAGGGTTAGCTGCATGCATTAATTGAATGCTTTCATCAAAGGTTTCATTTTGTCTAGATAATTTAGTTTTCCAAAGCGTTAACCAGTTTCTAAACTCATCATCCTGATACAGTTCAGTATTTTGAATACTGTCCTCTGCTAATAATCTGAAAGTATTCGTATAATCAGCCTTATTCTTTTGCATATAGGTTAATAAATCTTCTGCAAGCGCGAGATCATCTGGCTCCTGATTAAAAATTCCTAATTTTTTTCTCATACCAGAGAGCCAATATGCCAAAAACTTATTGGGGTATTCATCCAGACATTTGGTGGCAAGCGAAATTGCCTTTTCTTGTGACTCATGAATAAGTGGCAATAGCGTTTCAGCCAAACGGACGAGATTCCAGTGCGCAATATTGGGCTGATTACCAAAAGCATAGCGGCCGTTAGTATCGATAGAACTAAATGCCGTTTCAGGATGGTAAATGTTCATAAATGCACATGGCCCATAGTCTATCGTTTCACCGCTTATGCTCATATTATCAGTATTCATCACGCCATGAATAAAGCCAACATGCATCCACTTAGCAATCAGAGATGCCTGTGAATCAATCACCCGCGTTAACAACTCAAGATATTTATTGTCAGAATCAGCAATTTCTGGAAAGTGCCGAATAATAGTATAGTCAGCTAATACTTGAAGTTGTTGTGTATTTTGAGTGGCAGCTGCAAATTGAAATGTACCTACCCGAATGTGGCTAGAGGCTACACGCGTTAGAACAGCCCCAGGATATACATTGTCACGGTATACATTTTCACCAGTCGTTGTTACTGCAAGGCTTCTTGTAGTTGGAATACCAAGCGCATACATTGCTTCACTGATAATGTATTCTCTTAACATAGGCCCCAGCGCCGCTAGACCATCCCCAGAACGAGAGTACGGCGTTCTACCCGCACCCTTTAGCTGAATATCAACACGTTGCTTACTCGGAGTAACGTGTTCGCCCAATAATATTGCACGTCCGTCACCGAGTATATTGAAATTACCGAATTGGTGGCCAGCATAAGCCTGTGCTATAGGGTCAGCGCCACTGCAAATCACGCTACCCGCTAGAAATTGACTGCCTTGTTTTTTTAGGGTATCAACATTTAAATCTAATGCTACGCCTAATGAATCATTAAAAATGATAACGTTTGGATTTTTAACTTCAGTAGGTTGTTGTCTTTTATAAAAAATATCTGGTAGTTGCAAATAACTATTATTAAAGTTAAAGCCGTAGCAATCTGAGTCTGACTCTTTTAGGGTTTCCATCTAGGTAATCCATACTAAATTACTAAGATAGTATGGATTTTAAGCATGATAAGCAATTTATCCTTGATTTATCATCATCATATTTTGGCTAAATATTGCTATTAAGCTCTATTTATATTAACAATAACAATGGTATTAACCAAAAATAGACTTATTTCTTTGGTGTAGGTTTAGGTACTATTGACCCACTAACCACAACCACTTTTTTATCCTGTTTTGGTTTCTTAGTTTCTTTGTTCTTTTTTTGCTGACCTTTTGCCATGATTGCTCTCCAGAGTACTCAGTTTTTAAATTGATTAGATTATCTATAAACATCATAACTAATGGAATTCATCATAGGCTGATGAAAGAATATAGGTGGATTACTTTTAAGCATTTTTATAGATATTGATGAATACAAAGTTAATATAGTCATCATTTAGCTAAAGTTGGAAAAATGGTTTGGCCCATAACCAAGTAGCTCACGCTTAGTGTAAGCTTTAATTGCAACAAGACCGCTGATTTAGTGTTTCAATCAACCTACAATGTTCTGCAGAGTGACTCTGGCAAGCTACAATTTTTGTTAAAACTTCCTGCATTGCCAATAAATCTTTAATTTTTGTCTCGACTTCAGTCAGATGTGTCTGTGCAAGTTGATCAGCTTCTTTGCATGGATGTTCAGGATGATCTGCAAGCTCTAGTAGCGTTTTGATTTCTGCAATACCAAAACCAAGCTCTCTGCCTCTACGGATAAATCGAAGTCGCTTAATAGCTGACTCATTGTAATGACGGTAGCCATTACCTGAACGCTCAGGTTTATTAAGAAGGCTGATCTTCTCGTAATATCTTATGGTTTCAAGATTGACCCCTGACTCACGGCTTAAAGTACCAATCGTATATTTTTCTAACATTGCTTGACCCTGTAGTAACTACAGGCTTTATGATACATGGTCTAAATTAGAAAGGGCAGGTATGAGTGCGCATTGTTGTACACCTAAAGAACCGAAAGATGGAAATAGTCACCAAGGGCGTTATCGCAAAATATTATGGATTGCATTAACTGTAAACATCATCATGTTCGCAGTTGAGATTGTGTCAGGCGTGAGGGCTAATTCAGTTTCTTTATTAGCTGATTCATTAGATTTTCTTGGTGATGCGGCTAACTATGGCATTAGTTTATGGGTATTAGGCATGGCGCTTACAACGCGTGCTAAAGCTTCTTTAATTAAAGCCATGTCGATGGCAGCGTTTGGAGTATGGGTATTAGGCAGTGCTGTGTGGCATTTTTTATCAGGCAGTATACCTAGCGCAGAAACAATGGGGATGATAGCTGTGATTGCATTAGTGGCTAATCTTGGAGTAGCTGCGTTACTTTATGCCTACCGCGAAGGTGATAGCAATATGCGTAGTGTTTGGCTTTGCACACGCAATGATGCACTTGGTAATGTCGCCGTTATTATTGCCGCAATAGGCGTGTTTGGCACAGGTGCAGCCTGGCCAGATTTGATGGTAGCAACAATTATGGCAAGCCTTGCATTGCACGCAGCATGGTCTGTAATTAACCACGCACAGACTGAACTGTCAGGCTAAAGTAAGCTTTATCTAATAAAGTTGAGCTAATGTAATTTGAATTCAATAAATATAATGGAATCTTGATGTTAGAAGAAAAAAATCAATCTCAAGAAAAGGCTAAAGCACTTGAAGCTGTAAGAGACGAAGCACAAATCCACTCTAAAGCGTTTGGAATTGCTGTTATTGATTTACAGATTGCAACTCTACTTTCATCTATCGCAGGGCTTTTGAAAAAGAAGTTGGTCTGGTTAGCTGGTGTTGCAGCTGGATTATTTGGGTTAGTCTACTTTACAGATGGTTTTCTAGTCTTTATATAATTTCGTCTTTATATGAATTGATAACAGCAATGGTTTTTAAGCATCCTTATTATGAGCAAAAATAAGCAGTTTTTCCCTAGACAGGTATTAGAAGCTGGCGGCAAACGCTGGGATTGGGTTTTGCTACCTATAGTATTGGCATTACTTGTTCTGCTTGCCTATGGTGCTCAACAAATGAGTCGTCCATTTCAGCTGGGCGAAACATTGCCTTTGTCATTAGATCCGGTGAATCTACCTTATTACCTGCTACGTACAACGTTAAGGATGTTTATTGCGCTCGCTGCTTCGATGGTGTTTAGCTGCATTTTTGCAGCCTTAACTGTTAAATACAAAATTGCTGAAAAAATCCTAGTACCACTTTTGGATATTCTTCAGTCGATACCCGTACTCGGCTTTTTGTCGATTACTGTCACCATGTTTATTGCGATGTTTCCAGGTAGCTTACTTGGTGTGGAATGTGCTGCAATCTTTGCCATTTTCACCTCACAAGCATGGAATATGGCTTTTAGTGCTTATCAAAGCTTTCGAACAGTTCCAGCGGAGTTAGCGGAAGCTGCAAAAATATTTCAGCTATCAGGGTGGCAGCGATTTTGGCGGTTAGATTTGCCTTTTTCCATGCCAAGTTTGCTATGGAATATGATGATGTCTATGTCAGGCGGATGGTTTTTCGTAGTTGCATCTGAAGCAATCTCAGTATCCAACCAAAATATCAAATTGCCTGGCATAGGCTCATATATTGCGCTGGCTATTGAACAACAAAATTTACATGCAATTGGTTGGGCGATTGGCACTATGCTGATTGGTATATTACTTTATGACCAGCTTTTCTTTAGACCACTAATCGCTTGGGCAGACAAATTTCGTTTTGAAGAATCCAGTAGCGCCACTGCACAGGAGTCTTGGTTACTTACCTGGCTGCACAGAACAAGCTGGGTAGAAATTGTTTTAAAAAAATTAGGTGATTTGCTACAAATAACCTTTTTAGTATTTAGAAGAACATACGATGGCACTTCGATTCGCGCCAGGCCTAACAAACAATCCTCAGTGACTGAACGTATATGGGATGCAATCATTGCTGCAGGTGCTTTTTATGCACTTTGGTTGCTTATTCACTTTATCCACACTGAAGTCGGCTGGGGTGAGGCTGGCCATGTATTTATCCTAGGTCTTTACACATTAACTCGCGTTGTTATCTTGATTTTGCTTGCCGCGGTAATATGGATTCCGATTGGTGTTTGGGTAGGTATGAGACCAAATATATCCTCTAAAGTACAAGCAATTGCACAGTTCATGGCAGCGTTTCCAGCAAACCTAATGTTTCCAGGGGCAGTAGTGCTAATTGTACATTTCAAACTCAGTCCTGATATTTGGTTATCACCGCTGATGATTTTAGGTACTCAGTGGTATCTATTATTTAATGTTATTGCTGGCGCTTCGACTATCCCAACAGAACTGCGTTATGCCGCGCAAAACTTAGGCTTAAGTGGCTGGCTTAAATGGCGACGTTATCTGTTACCGGCAGTTTTTCCAAGCTTTGTCACTGGTGCCATTACTGCTACAGGCGGTTCGTGGAACGCCAGTATTGTTGCTGAATATGTCACTTGGGGCCATACAACGTTGCATGCACATGGCATTGGAAGTTATATCGCCGAGATGACTGCCATCGGCGATTTCCCTCGCATCGCTTTGGGTATCGGCATCATGTGCGTTTTTGTAATGGGGTTTAACCATTTTATTTGGCGTAGGCTATACATCATGGCTGAAAATCGCTTACATTTTTAAGAGAGTACATTATGAGTAACCCTATCATTGAACTTAGATCGGTTGATAAATCGTTCCATTCTGCAGATGGCTCCACGCGCTTAGTATTACAAGGTGTAGATTTCACTTTAAATGAAGGTGAGATTGTGGCTTTGCTAGGCCAGTCAGGCTCAGGAAAATCTACCATGCTGCGGATTATGGCTGGTCTGATTCAAGCGGATAAAGGTCAAGTGCTATATAAGGGATTGCCAGTATATGGTGCTACTAAGGGTATTAGCATGGTGTTTCAATCATTCGCCCTTTTTCCGTGGCTAACTGTACAAATGAATGTTGAACTTGGCCTAGAAGCTCAAGGCGTACCAATGAAAGAAAGAGAAAAGCGCGCTCAAGCTGCGATAGAAATGATAGGTTTATCTGGCTTTGAAGGAGCGCTTCCCCGCGAATTATCTGGCGGCATGCGCCAACGTGTAGGCATAGCACGTGCGCTGGTACTAGAGCCAGAAGTATTGCTGATGGACGAGGCATTTTCAGCACTTGATGTTCTAACAGGTGAACGCTTACGTGAGGATATTCTAGCGCTTTGGAACAATAAAGAAATTCCTACGAAAGCGATTCTTATCGTTTCACATAATATTGAAGAAGCTGTAATGATGGCTGACAGAGTGCTCATTTTTGCAAGTGATCCAGGGCGTGTTCGAGCTGAACTGCCAATTACACTTGAACATCCTAGAGAAGTTGAAAGCCAAGAAGTACGTTCTCTAATCGACAATGTTTATGGGCTGATGACAACTGGCTCTCCTCGGGCTGGGCGAGTAACTGATTTAGAAGTCAAGTTACAATTAGGTGATCGATTACCAGAGGCTGATATTAATCGTATGGAAGGTGTGCTTGAACTTCTGACTGAAGAACCTTTTAATGGCCGTGCCGATTTGCCACAGCTTGCAGAAGACACAGAACTCACAGATAAGGAGTTACTAGAAGTTTCACGTGCACTCACTCTTTTAGGATTTGTGCATTTGGTACAAGGTGACATTGTGATTACTCAACTTGGTATTGATTACGTTCAATCAGTTAAAGTGGAGCGTCAAAAAACCTTCTACAAACAAGTGTTGGAAAACGTACCGCTTATTGCCTATATTCGACATGGTTTAGAACAAGACCGCTCAGGCGATCTTCCTGAGGATTTATTTCTCAAATTACTGCGTTTCACACTTAACCAAGCAGAAGCTGAACGCGCGCTAAGTATTGCTATTGAGTGGGGGCGATATGGTGAAGTGTTTGAATACAATTTCAATACCGGTGTTATTCATCTACCTAAAGACGAAAAGAGTGTTGATATGTCTCCAAATTAATATAAAACTTCACCCCATCGCGAATATTTGCATTGGGCTGAATTCATGTAAGTCGTTTTTTAAATTAGCGGAAAGATAATATAGTGGATTTTCCGCAATTTTTTGATAATCTTATACTTCTACCGATGCTAATGAATGGCCAAGTTACCACTAAATAAAGCAATAAAAGCCCTTACGGGCTTTATTGTTAAATTAAGAAAAATTTGGAAAATTCCAGAAATTGGCTGGAACCTACACAACGTGTAGGATCTCTTTTATAGCAATATTCTAGCTTTGTGAAATCAATAGGTTAACTGTTTAGCAAAGGGACATTTAAGTAAATTTGTCTCAATTTTCTAGATAATCCTACTAATTGTTTAAATATTATTGGCTTGGTCAATTAAGTATTAATGTCATTGCTGGAAATGAAAATTTGACCATTTTGAACTTTACCACCAAGAATTAAAGCTTCAGCAATTTCTTGAAATAAGTACTCGTTTGCTTTAAATTGCTCCATGGGTTCATTCATAGCATTTGATGGGTCAATATCTTGTAACACCTCCATATTTATTTGACATAAAACCCTATTGCCGTCCACTATTGCTTCGAATGTGATACCAAACGTTTCATGATTAAATGCCGATTTTCCGCTGAATTCTATACTCATAGCTTTTCTCATTTTCTCTTTTTAAAAACATTTATTTTTTGATGCTGGATTACCCTTCGATCTACTCTACGACATCTTGAATAAACGCTAATGTATTTATAATACTTGCCCGCAATCTCTGGAACGATTGGTCCAAGACGATGAAATTTTCTTTTTATATTTTCAATTTTTGTTGGCTTATCCGTCCAGTTCTGAGTCTAATTTACACAATGTGGTTTCCAATTATGTCGAATTTTATTAGGAGGAGAATATGGCTGCCAAACACTGCTTAAACCTTTTGGATTAGAGACGTATTCGGCTGATGGAGTTAAATGAACACCTATCCAATCAGATTGTTCATGCCATGACGCCGCTTCATCTATCGCCTTCCCTACAAAAATATTTTCTTGAATCATAAACTCAGCGAAAGCTGTAGCCCCACACATCGGTATTTCAGACTCAATAGATGCTGGAATCAACCATTGGCAAAGCTCCCCATGAATTTCAATAGCAGTTGAAATTTCACTTTCATTACACAATGCAAATATTGCGATTGTGTCAGAAATACTTTTGATTTGGGCATCACGTTCTAAGCGCCCACGCTTTGTATTTGCCTGTTTTGTAACTCCATTTATGAGCGTTGTTAAATTTTGAATCGCATCCTGCTGTCGATCATAAATTCCTTTCCAACCCAAAACATCTAAAAAAGTTACTACACCATTTCCCATACGTTCACTTTTAGGAAGACTACCCATTAGAATCCATCCCAGATTTCACCATTGGGAGCATTCCGCTCGGTATTACTGGTAATTACCTGTTTCGATAGACATATCAAAACGTCGGCATTCGGCCCATAGCGGACGGTTATACCCTAGTTAATGAACTGTATGAGTGCTTCCGTACAGACTCTTATAAACATTCCGCCCATTCTAATTTTGTTCTAAAAAATATTGTTGTCGAAATTTTCACAAAATATTGGAATCAAAAAGGTTAATGTATGGCTCGACCCCACAAGAAAACAATCGTCTCTAATGACCACGGATTACAGAAGTGCCTTACGGGCATTACTGGGTTTGACGAAATTACAAATGGCGGCCTCCCGGAAAATGGAGTTACTCTCATTAGTGGAAGTGCGGGTTCTGGCAAAACCCTTTTTGGCGTTAATTTTTTAATCAATGGTGCAAACATTTATAGGGAGCCAGGAATCTACTTGAGTTTTGAAGAGACAGCCGATGAACTATACAAAGATGTAGCTTCTCTCAACTTGGATTTAAGGGGGCTAGTTTTACAAAAAAAGATTTTTCTTGAACATGTTTTGTTAGAGCACAAAGATATACAGGAGCTAGACTTTAATCTTGAAGGTTTACTCGTTCGTTTGGAATATGCCATTGATGCTATTAGCGCTAAACGCGTTGTCATAGACTCTATAGAATCTCTGTTCGCAGGCATTACGGATGTGGGTGTTCTTCGCTTAGAGATAAAAAGACTTTTCCGTTGGCTGAAGGATAAACATGTGACAGCCATCGTTACAGGCGAGCTGGGCCAGAACTCTTATACGCGTCACGGCTTGGAGGAATTCATATCCGATTGCATCATCCTGCTGGATAACAGGGTTAATGATCAAATTGCTGTGCGTAGAGTTCGTGTCATTAAATATCGTGGTTCAAGTCATGGAACAAACGAATACCCCTTCGTCATTGATAACAAGGGGCTGTCAGTCATTCCCATCACTTCTGCCGGGCTGGATCAGCCAGGCACAGCCGAGAGGATTTTAACAGGTGTGCCCTCGTTAGATTCCTTGTTCAAGGGTAAAGGCGGGATAGGTTACACCAGAGGCAGCACAGTACTGATTTCAGGTACTGCAGGCACCGGAAAAACAAGTCTCGCTACTGCTTTTGCAGTAGAAAGCTGTCACCGTGGCGAGCGGTGTCTGTACCTGTCTTATGAAGAGTCTGCAGGCCAACTCGTTCAAAATATGAGCTCCATAGGGTTTGATCTTGATGCGTTGGTCCATAAAGGCCTATTAAAGCTTGTGTCCACTAGACCTTCCTTTTTTGGTTTAGAGAAGCACTTACTTGATTTATACAAATTGATTGAAGAGTTCAAACCAAAATCTGTGGTGATAGACCCGCTGACCAGTCTACTTGCAGAAGGCAACCAGCGTGAAATTCACTCCATGGTGACGCGGATGATCGATCTTTTAAAAAGCAAAGGTATCACTGGCTTATTTACCAGCCTTGTTGGTTCTACCGCACAAAATGATAGTAGCGGCGAAATCGGCGTCTCGTCTTTGATTGACACTTGGATCGTAACGAGAGAATTAGAAGAAAGCGTGGGCAAACGACGCATTCGAGGACTTTACATTGTTAAGTCCCGTGGCACGAACCACTCCAGTGATGTACACAAGTTGATTTTAAGTGATGATGGAATTAATTTGGTACCAATGGTCGCTAATGCCAGCGCAAGCCCGAGCCAGAAGAAAAAAGTCGGAAAAACCACTTCTTTAGAGAAAAAATGAATAGAATCATCGGATAAGAACATACCAGTATATGCGTTGTAATATACTCACTATGGGTGATTGGGCGAGAGCGATACGCTTTTAGGAGTTATGAAATGCCATATATTATGAAAAATGTACCTCCAAGCTTTATTGTTGGCATTGGCGGCTCTGCTGGAGGCCTCGAAGCCTATAAAGCATTGTTAGAAGCCTTGCCGTCTGATACTGGCATTGCGTTTGTCTTTGTGTCTCATTTGCTTCCTAACGCCAGTAGTCAACTTGCTCATATTTTGTCACGTACTACCGAAATGCCTGCAATGGTGGCAGCCACTGGAATGGGCATCTGGGCAAATCACGTCTACGTGATTCCTCCTAATGCTGATCTCTTTATTGAAGGCAGTGTTTTTAAAGTCACCTCACCGCGCATTAAGCGCAATCAGCAGGTCGATGGCTTTTTTACTTCTTTGGCAGAGGCCATGGGGAAGCGTGCGATTGGCGTTATCCTTTCCGGGTATAACGGTGACGGCACTGAAGGATGCAAGCAAATCAAGGCTAACGGCGGGGTTACCTTTGCTCAGGATGATTCAGCCGAAGTAAATCGTATGTCTCTAAGTGCACAACTTGCAGGGTGCGTTGATTTCGTTCTGCCGCCGAAAAAAATTGCAGACGAACTCGTAAGATTGGTAAACACATAGCAAAACTATGCTTAATAACATATACCATTTTGAAAACATGAAAAGTATTAAGACAAACTCAGAAGAAGGTGCTGAATATTTCAGCCAAGCACATGATCAATCAAATACTCACAGTTGAAAAAATTGTCAGAAATAATAGGCGGGCCGCTGGCAGACCAGATAGACGGGACGGAGCAGAGAGACGGGACAGTGGCAGAGCAGAGAGACTTGCAGAAAATACCTCAATCCTTACCCAAGCCTTAGAGAGTGAGATATGGGAGAGAGAAATACTGCATGAGCAATTGAACATTGTTGAAGCTCAGGAAAAAGAGGCTCAACATGCTGCTTTTCACGATCCTTTGACTGGTCTTCCGAACCGGGCACTGTTTAATGATCGACTTGAACATGGCTTGGAGCTAGCCAAACGGCATGGCTGGACACTGGCTGTGATGTTCCTTGATTTAGACGCTTTCAAAGCAATTAATGATACCTATGGCCATGATGCTGGCGACAGCGTGTTGCGTACTATCTCAAAAAGGCTTAAGGCAAATACACGAAGCGATGATACGGTTTGCCGCCATGGAGGCGATGAGTTTCTGTTTTTACTAATAGAAGTAAAGAACAAACAAGCAGTTGCTTTAATCGCTCAAAGTCTTATTAAAATAATTCAACAGCCATGTGTTGTTACACAAGGGGATTCTGTCATGCAGCTTAGAATTAATTCAAGCATCGGCATTTCAATGTACCCTCAAGATGCTGAGACTGTCGACGATTTGATCAATAGTGCTGATAAAGCAATGTACAAATCAAAATTGAATAAATCCGGTTACTCATTTGTTTGAGCTGAGTTTGATGTCAGAATAATAATTTCAGCGGAATTATCTTTGTTTCAAGTAATAAATCGTTTTTGTTTTGCGTCAATCTACACATATGTAGATGGAAACTTTGTAAGTCCGCTTGTGGCCGAACTTGTACCTTCGAAAATAAGCGGCGCTTTCCAGCCATTCCATTGCGCGGGTTAATATTTCTAGGTCAGCGGGTTTCATACTGATTTTATCTAGAGAAAAATTTTTAAACTAGAGTTGGCATCTTGTCAATAAGTTTGTCCAGCGTAATAGGATAATCACGCACACGAACCCCGGTCGCGTTGTATACCGCATTGGCAATGGCTGCTGCTACCCCGCAAATACCAAGCTCACCTACTCCTTTTGCTTTCATGGGAGAAGAGATAGAGTCTGTTTCATCCAGAAAAATCACCTCTTGATGTGGAATATCCGCATGTACAGGCACTTCATAACCTGCTAAGTCATGATTCACGAAAAATCCATAACGTTTGTCGACTTCCAGCCCTTCCATTAAAGCAGCACCTACCCCCATGGTCATTGCACCAATCACCTGACTACGCGCGGTTTTTGGATTCAATATGCGACCAGCTGCACAGACGGCAAGCATACGCCTGATACGTATCTCACCCGTTGCGGCGTCTACACCTACTTCTACAAAATGGGCGCCAAAGGTTGATTGCTGGTAACGTTTATCGAGATCACCGAACTCAATCGAATCCTCTACAGTCAATCCGCGACTACCGGCTAAATTTGCTAGAGGAATGCTTCGTGACCCACTGAGGATTTGGCCATCAGAAAAAACGGCATCTTTAATATTGAATTTAGCATCCATTGCCTTGGCTTGTTCTGCAACAGCCTCACGCAATTTTATACAAGCGGCATACACACCAGAGGTGGAGCTGTTTCCACCCCATTGTCCACCTGAACCAGAAGAGGCGGGGAAGCTTGAGTCGCCGAGTCGAACCGTGACTTTTTCCAGAGGCACACTCATCATCTCAGCTGCAGTTTGCGCGATGATGGTATAACTGCCTGTGCCAATATCGGTCATGTCGGTTTCGACTGTAATATGTCCACGATTATCTAGACGCACACGTGCTGCAGATTTCATGACGACATTCTCGCGATAAGCTGATGCAGTTCCCATTCCAACTAACCAGCGACCATCACGAACTTGCCCAGGTTTGGAAATACGTTTATTCCAGCCAAAACGCTCAGCACCTGTTTGAAAACATTTTGTCAGTTGGCGTATCGAGAAAGGCGGGTGCTGGTTGGGTTTGGCGTCTGCTTTAGCCTCACCTGATCCTGCTTTAGAGGGGGAGTCTGGAACTACTTGCGTGTCATTTTTTATGCGGAATTTGATGGGATCCATGTCTAATTTTTCCGCCATTTCATCCATTGCGGACTCAAGTGCAGCAAGTCCTGAAGCCTCATTAGGTGCACGCATTGCGTTAGCCTCGGGAAGATCCAGCAAGGACACATAGTTTGATGTCAGGCGATTAGCACCAGCATAAAGTGCGCGGGTCTGTACTGCGCCAGCTTCCGGACTGCCGCCTAGTAAGTTGCCTGACCAACTTTCATGACCAATCGCAGTGATTTGACCATCTTTTGTTGCGCCAATACGTAAGCGCTGAATAGTTGCTGAACGATGCGTTGTGTTATTGGCGATTAAGGCGCGCTGTAAGCTCAATTTAACCGGACGTTGCGCTGTACGCGCGGCAAGCGCTGCCATTAAAGCATCAGAGCGCAAAAATAGTTTTGCACCAAAACCGCCGCCGATATAAGGTGAAATCACGCGAACCTTTTCTTTAGATATACGCAGCGTCTTGGCGACTTCTGCCACTGCCCAAGCAATCATTTGATTAGATGTCCAAAGCGTCAGTTGATCGCCATCCCAAGAAGCAATCGTGGCATGTGGTTCAAGCATAGAGTGCGACTGATGTGCTGTGGAATATGAAGAATCTAACTGCACAGTAGCCGATTGAAACGCGTTGGCGAAATTACCAACCGCACTTTTTGCAATCGTATTCGCATCATCTTTGGCAACGCCTTTTGATTTTTCAGCCGCCAAATCAAATAATCCTTTCGATCGAGCATACTTAACTTGAATTAGATGCGCGGCTGCACGCGCCTGCTCAAATGTCTCAGCCACTACGACCGCAATCGCTTGATGATAATGTTGAATTTCCGGACCGCCCAATAATGCAGCCGTATTGAAATCACCTTTACCCAATTTGCCGGCATTTTGCGCGGTAACAATACTAATGACGCCAGGATATGCGCTGGCTGCAGACAGATTCATTGAAACGATGCGACCTTTGGCAATCGCGGAACCAAGCACGTATCCATAAGCTTGATTAGGTATTACATTAAAACGATCATAAGCATAGGGAGCGGTGCCAGTTGTCTTAAGTGGCCCATCAATACGTGAGGCAGGTTGGCCAATGACCTTGAGTTGGTCAATCGGATTGTTAGAAGCTGGGGTATCGAATATCATGGATTATACTTTCGCTTCATTAAGAACTGAGCCAATCGTACGCTCTACTAGCAACACTTTGAATGCATTGTCAGGTGTGGTTCGCGCATTTGCTAAAACACCAGCAGTCAAAGCCTTCGCGCCGCGGTGCATGTTACGCTCAGCCTCTTCAACGCGCCATGGTTTATGCGCCACCCCCCCTACCGCAACCCTACCAGTACCGTCGCGTTGAACGATAGCCGCAACAGATATAAGCGCAAATGCATAGGAAGCCCTATCACGCACTTTGCGATAAATATGTATGCCACCAACCGGTTTTGGTAAAATCACAGCTGTAATCAATTCGCCTGTTTCTAATGTATGTTCGATATGAGGCGTATTTCCCGGCAATCGGTGTAGTTCAGCGATTGGAATGGTACGGGTTGAACCATTAGGTCGCACCGTTTCAACCGTTGCATCCAGCACCCTCATTGAAATGGCCATATCGCTAGGGTGTGTTGCAATGCAACTATCGCTCACGCCTACAATCGCATGCTGCCGACTGTATCCGCCAATTGCACTACAGCCGCTACCCGGCTCCCGCTTATTGCAAGGCATATTGGTATCATAAAAATAAGGGCAGCGGGTACGCTGAAGCAAATTGCCAGACGTCGTGGCTTGATTGCGTAACTGAGCTGATGCTCCTGCTAACAGCGCCCTAGATAGCACTGCATAGTCACGCCGCACAATTTCATTAGCAGCAAGGTCGGTATTTCGCACCAATGCCCCTATTCGTAAGCCGCCATCAGTAGTTGGCTGAATTTTGTCTAGACCGAGGTCATTAATGTCAATAAGATAGGTCGGCGTTTCAACCTGCAACTTCATTAAGTCTAGTAGATTGGTGCCACCAGCGATAAACTTTGAGTCATTAGTGTGAGCAGCTATCGCAGCTGCTTCGGCAACTGAAGTTGCTCTCTTATATGTAAAACCTATCATGTTCGCACTCCTGCCACTTCTGCAATTGCTTCTTGAATATTAGAATAGGCCCCACAACGGCAGATGTTGCCGCTCATTCGTTCACGAAACTCAATGTTGGTCATTTCAGGGCGTTTGTTCAGATTGGTTGTAACGTGACTAGGAATTCCTGCCTTGATCTCATCTAACATGGCAACCGCTGAGCAGATTTGGCCAGGTGTACAGAACCCACATTGATAACCATCGTGCTTGATAAAAGCTGCCTGCATCAGATGAAGGTTCGTCGGCGTCCCTAAACCCTCAATAGTTGTGATGTCGTGCCCTTCCTGCATCACTGCTAGTGTTAGGCAAGAGGTAATCCGTCGTCCATCGACAATAACGGTGCAGGCGCCGCATTGACCTTGGTCACAGCCTTTCTTAGTCCCAGTGAGGTACAACCGTTCACGTAATGCATCAAGAAGTGTCGTACGTGGATCAATCATAATCTGATGTTCGCTGCCATTTACACGTAGGAGAATATTGACCTTTGCTGGTTGGGTTGCCTGCTGAGGCTTTAGAACAGACTTGGCTTCAGCCTCGGGTGCTAATTTGGCAACAATTGCTACCCCGCTGGTAACTGCAGTGGTTTGGATGAACTTTCGTCGTGACGGATTAAATTCGGTCATATTGAATCTCAATATATGCGTTTGAAAAGTGAATACTATTTGATTGATTTATTTTTTTGGGATGTGGCACAGAATTAGTGCTGGTTTGGATATCATGCTCACTATCATTTTTCGCTAAGCTGCTCATGACAGTTCAAGAAAATAAAAAGTTAAAGTAACATTGTCATAAATTTTGAATCTGTGCGATAACGCACATTACTGATTTAATTTAAAAGTAAATTAAAAAAAATGTTTTAGAATTTAATCAGAATCTATAAGAGCTGTAGGCATCAAGTCTCTTAAATCAACCAAAATTAAATAAATCTAACGGACCTTGCCCATATCAGCACCATATTCTTGCTGGACAAAAACTAAAAGCAAATTTAAGTAGCTATACAAGGGTGATTTACCTATATGACC
>JACMNP010000057.1 GCA_014378495.1 Methylotenera sp.
CCCGGCAGAATGCGGCCAATCTCCATCTGTACGCCTGGTAGATCGCGCGTTAATATCGCCACTTTGCGTTCGCCACTCAAGGCTAATAATGAGCCTTGGCTTAAAATTTTGACTTCAGCAGGAAAGGGCGGCACTTGTAAAATGTGTTGACTAGTTTTGCCTAGTTGATAACCACCAAATGATTTCAAGCCTTTATCAATTTGCACGTAAATATAGCTACCAACGTTGGCTTTATATTCGAATGAATGCGTTTCAATATTCTCACGCTCAGCAGGAATCGCTTCTAAGCTGAGTTTTCCGCCTTCAGCCAGTATGGCGGCAGTCACTTCTTGGGTATTCCAAACATGTGGATACTTAAGTTCTTCTGGTGTGCTGTTGGATTTGTTGCGTGGCAATACCCAAGCTTTAATATGGCTCGCCGTTTCTTTTTCATGCACTGCAGCTGAGGCGTTTAATATTAAAATTTGCTCAGGCTCATTCTGTTCGTTAGACACAACGGTAGGACTCACCTCGTTGATATTTAAACTGTAAAGCCCAGGTATATTGACGTCTTGATGCAGCGCAGTTTCAAAAGCTTTACCACCGCGCTCACTTTTTAAGCCTTTATCAATACTGACTTCTAACACGCTATCATCGGCTGGAATGCTAAGTGAGCTTGAGTGGATATAGGCATTGAGTTTAAGCTTGTCGTAACTCACCACAAATGGAATGGTGGCGTTGCCAAAATCAAGTAGACTTTTTTTAGTGCTACGCATTTTAAGCGTGATGCTTTTCTCGAGTTTAGCGGCATCTACTGGGTGACTAAAGTTAACATTCACCACTGCTTTTTTCATCGCAGGATTAATTGGATCTTGGTAAAACTCGCTATTAGCAATGCTCGCAGTGAATTCTGGCGCAGTAAATTCTAGCTCCCAGCTATCCAATAAAGTTTTAGGCGTAAAAGCTTTTTTACTAAAGCTAACTAGATATTTTTCACCTACTGGCCAATCGGCTTTTGGCTGAAAAGTGAGTTCATTTTCAGCAGACCATTTCCACTCACCTATTATTTTCGGCATCACAGTAATCCCATCAGTCGCGACTTTGCCTACCAACTCAATAGGCGCTACCGAATGGTCAAAACTAATCACTAAAGGATTCGGCGGCAGATTTTCTTCAATCACGGTTCTTGTTGGCACTTTTACCGTAACTTTTACTGTAACGGGTTGCGGGCGCGCTTGATACCATAGCAAGCCTTGCCAAGCGCCTATGCTAAGCGCAGCGATAATCGTAATAACACCTAGGCTTTTTGTAGGTTTCTGATAAACAGTGTTACGGAGTTTAAGGGATTGAGTGCCGCACCATTTCATCCAGCTAGGTGCTTTGTAATCTACTGAGCCAAAGAAAAAACTTAATAAACCACACAACATTTGCCAAAGCTTGCTAATAATCATTTTAATGAACTGTAACGCTGCTTTAGAAACGACATGAAAGGCCTCTAGCGAATGCTGTTTAATTGTTTTTATTGCCAAATCATACTACCTGATTAGTAAAAACAAAAGGTTAAGTAAAGCTTAACTAATTGCAAAACTGAATTCAAACCATCTGCCGAAGCATGATGACAGAATAGCGCCATATTTGAGATGGAAATGCTAGGTTTGATGCTAAAATTACTACTAAATTAATGGCTTTATGATTGAAGTTTTAGCAAAGGATGCGCATGAGTAATGTAGTGGAAGTGTTAGTGCCAGATATCGGTAACTTTGAGAGCGTAGATGTGATTGAAGTATTGGTAAAGGTGGGTGATGTGATTGCTTTTGATGATTCATTGATTACAGTGGAATCAGATAAAGCGTCTATGGATATTCCATCTTCACATGCCGGAACAGTGAAATCGTTAAAAGTAAAAGTGGGCGACAAAATTGCTAAAGGCACGCTAATTTTAGAGCTTGAAGCTGCAGCGAGCTCGGAAGCACCTGCTCAGAAAACAGCGCCAGCACCTGCTGAAATTAAACCAACCGCAAGTAAGCCGGTTGCACAAGCTCCTGCTGTATCAGTTGCAGTTGGTAAAGCCGATATTCACGCTGAAGTAGTGGTGTTGGGTTCTGGCCCTGGTGGTTATACAGCGGCATTCCGCGCGGCTGATTTAGGTAAAAAAGTAGTGTTGATTGAGCGTTACTCAACATTAGGTGGCGTTTGTTTAAACGTTGGTTGCATTCCATCTAAAGCATTACTTCATACGGCCAAAGTCATCACCGAAGCTGAAGAAACTGCCCATCATGGTGTAAGTTTCAGTGCGCCGAATATTGACCTTGAACAATTACGTAATTGGAAAGCCAATGATGTGGTCGCTAAATTGACTGGCGGTTTAGCGCAAATGGCCAAACAACGTGAAGTGACAACCGTGCAAGGTGTTGGTAAATTCACTAGCGCGAATCAAATTGCCGTGACCGCGGCTGATGGCAAAGTGACTACAGTTTCATTTGATAACGCGATTATTGCCGCAGGCTCGCAGGCAACCAAATTTCCAGGTGCGCCTGAAGACGAGCGCATCATGGATTCAACCGGTGCTTTGAAATTAGACGATATTCCTAAAAAATTATTAGTGATTGGTGGTGGTATTATTGGGCTAGAAATGGGTACGGTGTACGACGCTTTAGGCAGTAAAGTCAGCGTTGTCGAATTTACCGATGGCCTAGTGCAAGGCTGCGACCGTGATTTGGTGCGTCCGCTGCAAAAACGCATGGAAAAGCGTTTTGAAAAAATTATGCTTTCTACCAAAGTAGCGAAAATGGAAGCCAAAAAAGATGGTATTCATGTGAGTTTTGAGGGCCAAGGTGTTGATGAAGGGCAGGCACCTAAAGAATCTCAAGTTTACGACCGCGTATTAGTGTCTATTGGTCGCCGCCCAAATGGTAAAAACATCGCCGCTGAGCTTGCTGGCGTTGCGGTAGATGACAGTGGCTTTATTGCAGTTGATAAACAAATGCGTACTAATGTGCCACATATTTTTGCTATCGGCGATATTGTTGGGCAACCAATGTTAGCGCATAAAGCAACACATGAAGGCAAAATAGCTGCTGAAGTAATTGCAGGGCATAAGGTCGAATTCCAAGCGCTTGCGATTCCATCAGTCGCTTACACAGACCCTGAAATTGCTTGGGCAGGCGTCACTGAAATTGAAGCTAAAGCCAAAGGCATTGAGTATGAAAAAGCCTCATTCCCTTGGGCGGCTAGTGGCCGTGCGATTTCAGTAGCGCGCACTGAAGGCACCACTAAATTGATATTCGATAAAACCACGCATCGCTTAATTGGCGCAGGTATCGTTGGCGTGAATGCAGGTGAGTTATTGGCAGAAGCAGTGCTAGCAATTGAAATGGGCGCTGATGCACATGATTTAGGTTTGACTATTCATGCGCATCCGACACTTTCTGAAACCGTGTGTTTTGCGGCAGAGATGAAAGAAGGCACTATTACTGACTTATATATCAAGAAAAGATAATGACTTCAAAAAAGATATTGAATGCCAAATTCTGATTTTCTAGCCAAACTAGCGCAGCTATTGCCTAAAGACAGGGTTTACACCGACCCTGTAGATTGTTATGCGTATGCATACGACAACTCACGTATTTTTCATGCACCAATTGCAGTGGTTTTTCCTCTCAATGTTGATGAAGTACAGGCAGTGATTAAGCTATGCAATACACACAAAATACCGGTAGTACCCCGTGGACGTGGAACAGGCACTGCGGGTGGCAGTGTTCCGGAAGCTGGCGGCGTGGCGCTATCGCTTGAGCGCATGAACAAGATTATTAGTGTTGACCCAGACAACCGTATGGCGATTATTGAGCCTGGCGTGTTAAACCAAGAGTTACAAGATGCCGTAAAAGGCGTTGGTTTCTTTTGGCCACCAGACCCATCTAGCGCGGCTTATTGTAGTGTCGGTGGAAATTTAGCTACCTGTGCCGCAGGCCCACATGCCGTGAAATATGGCGTTGCGCGAGATCATGTGCTTGGTTTAAAAGCGGTGACTGGTAACGGTGACATTATTAAAACTGGCTGCTACACAAGCAAGGGCGTGGTCGGTTATGATTTAACTCGATTACTAGTCGGTTCAGAAGGCACACTAGCGGTCATTGTTGAGGCGACTTTAAAGTTAACGCCTTTACCAAAACATACAGGCGGTTTAACGGCTGAGTTTGCAGATACCGCCAGTTGCGCGCGGGCGATTGCCGCGATTATGGCGCAACCTTACACCCCAAGCGCATTAGAGTTTTTAGATAACGGCGCGCTCAATTTAATCCGTGGGCGTCACAAAAACCTATTGCCCGAAAATGCCCGTGCTTACTTGATGATAGAAGTGGATGGCTCGCAACAAGAAATTTTTGAAGCGACCGAAGCCATATTACAAGCTTGCCAAGTAGATGGCTTAATTGAAGCAAAACCTGCTGAAGATACTAAAGCACTGTGGGCTGCACGCAAGGCTTTATCACCTTTGCTTAAAGATATCGCGCCTAAGAAAATCAATGAAGATATCGCTGTGCCAGTGTCTCACTTGCCAGAATTATTGACTGGTTTAGAGCGATTAGCTGCCCAATACAAAATTTCAAACGTCAATTTTGGTCATGCGGGCAACGGCAATATTCACGTGAACCTGCTAGTGAATCCTGATAATGCGGATGAAATGAAACGCGCTTACGAGTGCTTAGACGAGGTGTTTAGTTTAGTGCTATCACTACAAGGAACGCTCTCAGGTGAGCATGGCGTTGGTATGGCAAAACGTCCATTTATCTCGCGCGAGATTGATGAAGTGACCATGAATCTCATGAAAGCCGTCAAACTTACTTTTGATCCAAATAATATTTTGAATCCAGGTAAGTTATTTCCAAAAGATTAATGGTTTAGTTACAAGTCACTTCTTTAAGTGCGGCTTCAGGAAAGTCAGATTTTAACTGTTTAAGCGCTGTTATTTGATTCGCTGCAAGGTTGCTAAATAATAAACTAGAATGGCCTTTGCCTTGGTTGCGTAACGCTTTCACTACTTCTTTTACGCCTTTAGCTTTAAGCTCATTGAGTAACTTATTCGCTAATTGCTCATCTTCAAAAACGCCGAATGAAATTGCATTTCTCCATCTAGGTTCTAGTACTACAAATAGATCTGTGACACCTAAGGCTTTTAATTCTGCGGCTTTATTTTGCGCTTCTTCAGCAGTTTTTAATGGTGGTTTATATACCCAAAAACGTTTAGCTTGCTGTGAAGTTTGCTCTTTTACGGTGGCTTGTAAGTCTAACCTAGCGATTGCACTTTGCGCGCCACTCAAACTAGCTGGTGAAAACACGCCCCATTCAAAGCAGGCGTTATTGGCGACTACATTATTCCCGACGATAGGGGTAGCGATTGCTGGCTCTGCAGTAAGTGCAGGTCTAGTTGCATTTGCTAACTCCACCACTTTTTTGGGTAAAGTTTCGATTTGTTGTGGCGATAACACCGTAATTTTTTCTGGTGTGATTTCGGCTACTTTTGCCAGTGGTGCATTTGGTAAAATATGGTCTAAATTAAAATAGATTAACAGTCCTAAATTAAGGATTACTAATATCGAAACTAACCATTTCATTGAGATTCGCTTTGCATAAGTGATTAAGCCTAAATTTTTAAAACCTATTTTTTAAATGTATTCGAATTATCTAGTAAAAACAGGCCTTGTAAGACTAAATTATCGACGATAAATAGGCCTTTTGTCATCTCGCCAGTTAGGCAATCTTGATGTAATTGCGCATAAATAATTGCCGCATTGCCGCCACTAATGACAATATAAGGCAATTTTTTAGTCTGTTCACCTAATTTATGCACCATTGCCTTAATTGCACCAGTAATGGCATACAACGCGCCTGCATATATTGCATTTTTGGTATTTTTCGCCAATATATCAATATTTTTGGTAGATTCGTCTTGCGCATTGTCACCAAGCTTTAGAAGCTTTTTAGGCAGTTTTGCCGTAGCAATGCCTAAGCTTTGTTGCATCAAATCGAATCCTGGCATTATCAACCCACCAATAAACGCTGCAGTATTTTGATGAGCGTTTGGTTGAACGCTCAGTGCATCTATTGTCACTGCCGTCCCCGCA
>JACMNP010000058.1 GCA_014378495.1 Methylotenera sp.
GCGATATATGATACAGCTCACTATGCATTTTATGTTCTGCGATATTTTCTACCCGTACAGGTTGAAAAGTACCTGCACCTACATGTAATGTCACATAGGCAATATTAACGCCATGTTGTTTTAAACTTGCAATCATTGCATCATCAAAATGTAAACCTGCAGTAGGTGCAGCCACTGCCCCAAGGTGCTTACTAAAGACCGTTTGATAACGCGCTTCATCATCACTTGTGGCTATATGCGTAATGTAAGGAGGTAAAGGTAATGCTCCATGTTGTTCTAGTAATTCAAATACAGATAAATTCGACGATGAAGTCGCACTTGAAAAATGTAATTCAAATAAATCATCATGCCTTGCGATGATTTCTACATCAAAGGCATTCGCCAGTTTTAGTCTGCTACCAACTTTGGGGGCACGTGAGGCTCGTATATGCGCGTAGGCTGTATGCAAATCAATCACACGCTCTATCAGCACCTCAACACTGCCACCAGAATGTTTGTTACCAAATAAACGCGCCTTAATGACGCGCGTATCGTTGAATATTAGTAAGTCACCTGCTTGTAATTGGCTGGGCAAGTCAATAAAGTTAAGGTCTTTTAAGTGGCTAGTTACACCGTTAACATGCAACATTCGGCTAGATGCTCTATCGGATGTTGGGTGCTGTGCAATTAATTCGACTGGTAAATAAAAATTGAAATCTTCTGTACGCATAAATCTAAGAGCTTGCTATAATGGCGAAGTTACAATTATACAGAACAATGTATTTTCCAAGAGCCGGGATGGCGGAATTGGTAGACGCACGGGACTCAAAATCCCGCGTTGGTAACAACGTGGGGGTTCGATTCCCCCTCCCGGCACCAAAAATACATCTAAAAGTTGTAATTTAGTATCAATAATTAATAATTTAATGTTGAATTTAAAGATTGCGATGATGGCGCTGAACTATTTAATAAGTCAGCCTATCGTAGTGAAAGAAGCATATTTGTAACAAATTGTTACGCAATGTAAATATATTGATTGAATACTGCTACTTTGCATGTTAATTTATGCTGAATTAGACGAAAGATGTGGCATTTAATTTGTAGTGTTAATTTGCACATAATGGGGTTAATGATGCCGATCACATTAGCGGAAACACAAATTATAGTTAGACCGAACAGTTCGTTATCACCACTAGGCAGCTTAAAGCTTCTAGTGGTTTTGGGTATAATGGCGTTACTTGTTGCGCTTAGTTTTTTGCACATAGGCGCATGGTTGGTTTTACCGTTTGCTGGATTAGAGTTGGTGGCTTTTGCTCTTGCTTTTCACTGTTTAAGTTTGCATGCTAGTGACTTTGAGTCAATTACGGTCATCAATGATATGGTTGTTATTGAAAAGCGTAATCACAAAATAAGTACTAAAGCTGAGTTTCAGCGCTATTGGGCTCGAGTAAATTTGCGTAAACAAACCAATGGTAGAAATGCATTGTTCGTTGGCTCGCATGGTAAAGAGGTAGAATTTGGCGCTGGTTATATCAATGAAGAGCAGCGGGTGTCATTAGCTAAAGAAATTAAATTGATACTGAAAAATAATCTTTAGATTAAATTTTGATGTTGATGTGGTTTGTTAAAAATGTTTGAAAAAAATTATTAAAACTTGATTTTGGAGTGGGTATGGTAAAGCAAGGTATGAAAAACGTAGGGTTAGGCCTACTTCTATCGTTAACTGCTATTCGTGCGAATGCTGATTACAGTTGGAATTTCCCATTGCCAGCTACACCTATGGCGCTGGATACGTTACATGTGCATAACAAGTTTATGACAATTACTGGCATTATTTTTATTGCAGTACTTGCCATTATGATTTATTCAATCTTTGCGCATCGTAAAAGTAAATCTTTTAAAGCAGTGGCCGATAAAGCACCTTCAACAGCGGTTGAAATATTTTGGACGCTGATTCCTTTCGCTATTCTTCTATTGATCGACTTTGTGATTATGGGTATTCCAGCTTATCACAGCGTGATAATGATGGAAGATACTCGCGATAAGGCAAACATGGTTATTAAAATCACTGGTTCACAATGGCGCTGGCAGTATGAGTACTTGGATGGTCCAGCACAAGGCATTAAGTTTGTAAGTAATTTAACAACGCCTAAAGAGCAGACAGATAAAGGTTATGAGGGTAAAAAAGA
>JACMNP010000004.1 GCA_014378495.1 Methylotenera sp.
CCTGTAATAAAAGCAATTGTCCAAACGCCTTGACGTGGAAACTGTACTAACACCGCATGGCGAAATGCATTACCAGAATCCGAAAATAGCGTATCAGAAACTTGCTTCACACTGGCATAGATTGATTTAACCACTGGCACACGGGCTAGCAGTGACTCCCAAAGTAAAATCAATTGTTTGCCGAAAAAATTGGTAGCGATTAAACCCGTGACAAAAATAATCAACAAGGTGAGTAACGCGCCAACACCTGGAATCTCAAAACCAGTAATCGCTTTAGGTCGCCAACTGGTAGGCAACAATAATAAGCTTTGATCCATGATGCCGATTAAACTTGAAAGCACCCAGATAGTGATGCACAAGGGTACTAACACTAGCAAACCTGTAATAAAGTATTTTTTCATGCGCTTAATTTAATAGGGGATTGAATGGCAAATCAATTAATAAAACAGCTAATGGCAACCACAGCCTGAAGCACATGCAGCTGATGCTGCATTAGGCTTTTTTTCTACCGCCGTATCTGCTTTAGGAGCATCACTTTTTGAATCAGCAGTTTTTGCAGAGTCGCTATTATTGGCTTCAGCTTTACTATCAGTCTTAGCGGGGGTTTTATTGCCATGTTTAAAGTCAGTTGCATACCAACCGCTACCATTTAGCTGAAAGCTAGGCGCAGAGAGTTGTTTACTAAAGGTTTCAGCCGCACATTTTGGACAAGCTTCTATATTTGGCGCGCTAATTTTGCGCATGACTTCGTCTTTAAAACCGCAACTACTGCACTGATAATCGTATATTGGCATGGGTTAATGTCTAGCTAAATTCTAAAAATAGAATTATACCTCACACATCTAGCCAATGCGATTAAACACATTGCGACTCTTATTAGAAAACAAGGTCTTAGGCGCTAATAATACGTGCATACGCTCCTAGCAAGTCGTGTAGCTTGAATTAGCTACCAGCAACGCGCTTGGCAATATGCGCCAGAGCTTCCTCTACTTGATCAATTAAGATTAAGCATAAATCACCTGGATTCAAACGAGATAGCGCGGTATCAATGGCTAAAAATTCGCCTTGAATCTCGTCTATCCTTTTTGTGCGTACGGCATTGACCAAACCTTGCTGCAACAACTTCAACACCTCACCATCTGCTCGGCCACGCTGACATTGATCTTGATACAAAATCACCTCATCGAAAGCGCTACCTAAAATCTCAGTCTGGCGACTGATGTCAACATCACGTCTATCCCCTGCACCGCTAATCACCACCATTCGTTGCTCTGCTGGAATATTTTCAATAGCAGCCACTAGCGCAATAATCGCATCAGGATTGTGCCCATAATCCGCAATCACACTCGCACCGCGATAATCAAAAAAGTTGAACCGGCCAGGTGCTGTTTGCGCATCATTCACAAATGATGCCACACCGCGACGAATAATATCCCAATCGATATTTAATGCCCAAGCTGCGGCCACAGCGGCCATGGTATTTTCTATTTGAAAACCAATAGTACCGTTGCGGGTAATTGGCACTTGCACAAGCGCAATACGCTGTTCGAATTTATCTTGCTTAGAAGAATTTTGGCTTGCGACGATATAGCCGTTATCAACATACACGACACGGCGACCTTGTGCACGATGCGTTGCCATCACTGGATGCGAGATATCATGCGCAAAAAATGTCACTGTCCCTAGACATGAACTAGCCATGTTCGCAGCCATTGGGTCCGCCGCATTCAGCACGGCTACACCATCTGGCGCAACGTTTTGTACGACTACGCGCTTTACTACGGCAAGGTCTTCTACAGTAGTGATATAACTTAAGCCCAAGTGGTCACCCATACCAATATTGGTCACCACAGCCACATTACAGCGGTCAAAGGCTAAACCCTCACGCAACACTCCACCACGTGCTGTTTCAAAGACTGCCGCGTCTACATCAGGGTGCATCAATACATTACGCGCGCTTTTCGGGCCGCTGCAATCACCCGTATCAATACGCTGGCCTTGAATATAAACACCATCCGAGTTGGTCATGCCGACTCGCAAACCGTTGCAACTAAGAATATGTGCAATTAAACGTACAGTAGTTGTTTTACCATTGGTGCCTGCCACGGCGACTAATGGAATACGACCATTGTCGTTCGCAGCAAACATGGTTGAAACAATGGCTTCACCTACTGCACGGCCTTTACCAAACGATGGTTGTAAATGCATGCGTAAACCAGGCGCTGCATTCACTTCAACAATGCCACCACCTTGTTCTTGCAACGGCAGCGAAACACTGTCGCAAACAATATCAACCCCACAAATATCTAACCCTATCATTTCTGCGGCAGCCACAGCGCTAGCCGCTAAATCGGGATGCACATCATCCGTCACATCGGTTGCCGTGCCGCCGGTACTCAGGTTGGCATTGTTGCGCAAAATCACCCGAGCACCCTTGCAAGGGACTGAATCTGCTGTAAAATTTTGGGTTGCTAAGCTTGCTAATGCAATATCATCGATACTGATTTTTGTAAGTGAAGTTGCATGCCCGGACCCACGACGCGGGTCATTATTCACTTGCTCAACTAATGCACGAATAGTTCGTATGCCATCACCGATGACTAGCGGCGCATCGCGCCTAGCGGCAGCCACCATTTGATTACCCACTACTAATAAACGGAAGTCACTACCAGGAATAAACCGTTCAACTAAAACTTCTGGGCTTCTTTCAGCTGCAGCTGCATAAGCAATGTTAAGTTGCTCACGGCTATTGATATTCACGCTAACGCCTTTGCCTTGATTCCCATCTTTAGGCTTGACGACTACAGGTACGATTGTTGCACTAGCCCCAGTGATTTCAAGCATTGCCGCCCAAGCATCATCAATATCAGTGACCTCTCGGCCACTGGGTACTGACACGCCTGCCGCATTGAGCAGTTTTTTTGTCAACTGTTTATCCTGTGCGATAGCTTCAGCAATCGCACTACTTCGGTCTGTTTCAGCAGCCTGAATACGGCGCTGCTTACTACCCCAACCAAACTGCACCAAACTACCTTCAGTTAAACGGCGATATGGAATATTTCTAACGGTCGCGGCTTGCACAATTGCGCCAGTGCTAGGCCCTAAGCGTGTATCTTCATCTAACTCTTTTAACTGCGTTAAAGCTGCGGCAAGATCAAAAGGCGTGTCAGTAGCTGCTGCGAGACAAAGCTGTTCGGCGAGTTTAAGCGCTAATCTGCCGACTTCTTCCTCGGTATATTCAAATACAACTTGCAGTACGCCTGTCTCTAAAGTAGTAGCGGTACGGCTAAAAGTTACTGGACACCCTGACTCTGCTTGCAATCTAAGCGCGGCCAATTGCAACACATGCGCCATAGAAACACCGCCAGTGTGACCAGCCAATTGCAATAAACCGACTTCCGGAAACAGTGCACGAAGCCGCGACTCAAACCCTGGGATATTTAAAATACTAGACTCAGCTTCAGTGCAATGGACGACAGCTTCTATAGCAGTATGTCGACTCCACAAATTAGGGCCGCGCAACGCACGAACACGTGTTACTTCCATTAAACAGTTTTCCTTGGTTTTAGAATTATTTGTTTTAGGATTGTTAGCATTAATATCATAGTTTTTGTGATCATGAAGTGAGCGTCAAATACATTTACAAAGTATGAAATGTTAGTTAATTTCAAAAATTTCGAGACTTGATAACTTTAGCACCAGTAATTTTAGTACAAGTAACTTTAGCACTAGTAACAATAGAACTAGCAACATTAAAATTAACCAATTGAACTCTCAAATGTTTCTATGCCTGCACGAATCAACTCTGGCGATAGGTCTAAAGCCCATGCCGCAGCAACACCAGCCAACTCAGAATCAATTTGCGCATAATCCACTAGTGAACATTCTGCGGATGCACTTTTAAATGCTTTGCTCAGCAATGGCATGGCAGCTAATTTAGTTAATAAAACATCATCTGCGCCTGTTGCCAGCACGATGCCGCCAGATTTAAATAGCACTGCGCGCCCACCCTGTTGCAAATGTTCTTCAATCACAGGTAATTTAGCATCTTGCGCGAAGAAAATAACTTCGCCATCACAAAGGCCTGCCATCGTTGCTACCAGCGGATCAGCTGCATTTAGCACAGCTACGCCACTACTAAGCACTACGTCAACTTGCGTACGCATTACGTTATATAGCTGCTCGGCCGTCTCAATGTAATATTCGCCAAAACGGTTTGCAATATCTCCACTGGCGTCAATGTTAGTAAGCACGCCCACTTGACAACGATCATAGCCTAGCCCGTCGGTTAAAATTGTAGTGGCGTTATTTTCAATGACCGCCGCTTCTACCATACGATTCATCAATAATTTTTGCGCCGCTTTCCAAGTAGCACAATCCCCTTTTTCAACCAAACGTTGGTTTAGGTACAAACCCTCACTACAGGCCAAACCAACATGCTTGCCACTTAAACGAATCAGCCTTGCTACAATTTTTGCCACCAAGGTTTTGCCACTCGATCCAGCGATACCCACGATAGGAATACGCCCACTTTCATCTTCTGCAAATAGGTTATCGACTATCGCTTTTCCAACTGGGCGCGGTTTACCCTCCGCCGGTTTAAGATGCATAAGCAAGCCTGGCCCTGCATTCACCTCAACAATGGCGCCACCTTGTTCGGCTAATGGTCGTGAAATGTCTTGTACGACTAAATCCACCCCAGCAATATCTAAACCAACAATTCGCGCGGCAAGCGAAGCAGCGGCGGCTACTTCTGGGTGCACAAGGTCAGTCACATCTAATGCTACATTGCCATTACGTTGAATAACAACGCGCTCACCTTGTGTTGGCACTGACTCTGGCACAAAACCTTGACGGGCAATTTCAAAGCCCACTGAAGGTTGCTGGTCAATCAATATCACGTCTAGTGGATACTCTTCCGCTTCGCCACGGCGTGGATCGGAGTTGATTTGCAACGTGATCAATTGCCGAATAGTGGACTGACCATCGCCTACGATAGAGACCGACTCACCTCTAGCAGCTGCGGCTAAACGCCCACCGACAATTAGCAAGCGGTGCTCATTACCACAGATAAAGCGCTCTACAATGACTTCGCTACCTTCATCATTAGCTAATTCAAACGCGGCCTCAACCTCTTCGCGCGTCATCAGCTCAGTGGATACGCCGCGCCCATGATTACCATCACTGGGTTTTACAACGACAGGCACACCAATATCTTCGGCAGCTTCCCAAGCATCTGCTGGGCTATCAACGATTCGCCCTTCAGGCACAGGCACACCACAGGATTGCAATAATCTTTTAGTTAAATCTTTGTCACTAGAAATACTTTCAGCAATCGCACTTGTTTGGTCGGTTTCGGCAGTCCAAATGCGGTGCTGGCTGGCGCCATAACCTAATTGCACTAAATTGCCTTCAGTCAATCGAATAGAAGGTATATTGCGCTCAGTAGCTGCATCTACAATACAAGCGGTGCTAGGGCCTAAACAAAGTGAATCGACCATCTCACGCAATCCGGCAACAGCAGTGGCTACATCGAATGATTTATTTTCAATAGCGGCCATCACTAAATCACGGCCAGCTTGTAGCGCAGCACGGCTGACTTGCTCGTTTCGCGAACGTACGACTACTTTATAAACACCGCGTACACTAGTACTGCGCGCCTTACCGAAGCCACCTTGCATGCCTGCTAGCGTTTGCAGCTCCAATGTTACATGCTCAAGAATATGACCTGGCCACGTACCCTCACGAACACGCTGCAAAAATCCGCCACGCTCGCCGATGCCGCAACGATGCTCAACCAATGTAGGCAACCAAGCACTCAGTCGCTCGTAAAAACCAGGAATAGTATTAGAAGGGAAATCCTCTAATGGTCCGATGTCTAACCATGCCTCTAGCACAGGACGATACGTCCAAATATTGGGGCCGCGCAGAGGTAATATTTTGAGAAACTCCATCAATCTTTCCAGATGAATTAAAGTGAAAATTAACCGCGCGAGTGTGGCCCATGAAGCTTACAGCAAGCTGACAACAGCGAATCTAAACTATTTGTAAGAGCCTTTGATTGTAGTACACTCAGTCGCTGTGAACAACCAAATTTTCCCATCAACTTTGACAAACATAACATTACCTGTTGCTTGGCAGGCGCGAGCCGAGGCTTTGCTAAACGATTCAGAAAAAATTATTGTTTGGTTAGAGATTAACCTAGATGCAAGCTTACATTTTAAGAAATGCTTATTAGTCGCTACAAATCAACGGTTAGTGAGTTTTAATTCCTTGCAAGCTATTGAAGCAGAATACCCTTACAAGGCTGGGCTAAAACTGCAACATCAAGATCATGCTGGTGTAGGTAACTTAGAGTTATTCGATGAGAATATTCGGCTAGCCCATTGGTATTACACCTTAGTGCATGACTCAGCCGCAACGCGCTTTATTCAACAGTTTAAACAGCAACTTGAATGCGTTGTTAGCGGCAAGCCTGTAGCCCCTGAAATAATTGAATTTTGCCCAAATTGCCGTACACCACTAGCCGCCGACCAAGAAGAGTGTACTCAATGCGCTAGCGCCATTGATACGCCGCCTTCTACTTGGACGCTGTTCAGATTATGGCGTTTTGCCAAGCCTTATCAATGGCAATTATTGGCTGGATTTTTGCTAATGTTAGCCTCAACTGCCGCTACATTAGTACCGCCTTACCTGACTATACCGCTGATGGATAAGGTGCTGATCCCTTATCAAAATGGCGCACCCATCGACATTAAAATGGTTTCACTATTGCTCAGTGGCCTGCTCGCTTCTGCGCTACTGGCTTGGAGCTTAGGCTGGGCACGCACCTATATACTAGCGTTGGTGAGTGAGCGTATTGGTGCAGATTTACGTACCATTACCTACGAGCATCTACTAAAACTATCATTAGAATATTTTGGTGGAAAGCGCACGGGAGATTTGATGTCAAGAATTGGCTCTGAATCTGATCGTATTTGCGTATTTTTATCCCTACATCTGCTAGATTTTGCCACTGACGTACTGATGATCATCATGACCTCGGCAATTTTGATTTCTATTAATGCCAAACTAGCACTTATTACGCTACTGCCACTCCCTTTTATCGCGTGGATGATCCATATCGTGCGTGACAAGCTGCGCACAGGCTTTGAAAAAATAGACCGAGTATGGTCTGAAGTGAGCAATGTATTAGCAGATACCATCCCCGGTATACGCGTAGTCAAGGCATTTGCCCAAGAAAAACGTGAAGCCACGCGCTTTCGCGAAGCCAATCAGCATAATTTAATCGTCAATGACCGCATTAACAAAATATGGTCGCTATTCTCCCCAAGCGTCACACTACTTACCGAAATCGGTCTACTGCTAGTATGGGCATTTGGCATCTGGCAGGTCTCTCGCAACGAAATCACCGTTGGTGTGCTCACGGCTTTTCTGGCTTATATCAGCCGGTTTTATACGCGACTGGACTCCATGAGCCGCATCGTTTCAGTTACGCAAAAAGCGGCCTCTGGCGCTAAGCGTATCTTTGATATTCTCGACCATGTCTCTAGTGTCCCAGAGCCAACCAATCCAGTGCATATTAATAATGTCATCGGGAAAATTGAAATCAAAGGTGCTGGGTTCCGCTATGGTAATCGTGCGGTGATTAAAGACTTAAATCTTGTTATTGAGCCAGGCGAAATGATAGGTTTGGTGGGGCACAGCGGCTCTGGTAAAAGTACCTTGGTGAATTTGATGTGCCGTTTTTATGATGTCACTGAAGGTTCTATCAGTGTGGATGGTGTGAATATTCGCTCACTACCAATTTCAGAATATAGACGTAATATCGGGTTGGTACTGCAAGAACCTTTCTTATTCTTTGGCAGTATTGCCGAGAATATTGCTTACGGAAAACCAAAATCTACTCGCGCAGAAATCGTGGCTGCGGCACGTGCTGCCCATGCACATGAATTCATACTGCGCCTGCCACATGGTTATGATTCACTCGTAGGCGAACGTGGCCAAGGTCTATCAGGAGGTGAGCGCCAGCGTATCTCCATCGCACGTGCGCTACTGATAGACCCACGCATTCTTATTTTAGATGAAGCGACTGCATCCGTGGATACCGAAACGGAAAAAGAAATCCAAAAAGCTTTAGATAACCTAGTACATGGCCGAACCACCATTGCCATTGCCCATCGCCTTTCTACGTTGCATAAAGCGAATCGCCTAGTGGTATTAGATAGAGGACAAATAGTTGAAGTAGGTAGTCACGATGACCTAATGGCGCGAGAAGGTGCTTATTACCGCCTTTACCAAGCCCAAGCACGCAATGTTGATACAGATCTCGATGACTTAAAATCCTCAAGTGAGAATAATATGAGTTCACATCAAGAAGTGCTTAAACATGGAAACGTTAGTGGATAATTTAACTAATAATATGAGCCCTGAGCACTCTAGTCCTGACTTTAAGCTCACCCGTAATGTGGCTGGTCGCTTAGTGTTTATTGCGAGGGACAATAAGGTTAGCGAAGGCGTTTATCCAGTGCGCGCCTATCCAATTACGGCACCAAATGAAGGACTATCAATTATAGGTGATGACGGACATGAGCTGGCGTGGATAGCAAGCACTACACACTTAACAGATGAGATACGCAGTTTAATAGAGCAAGAATTAGCAAAGCGTGAATTTATGCCAGAAATTCTTAGCATATTGCACGTTTCCAGTTTTGCTACACCGAGTACTTGGCTAGTAGAAACTAACCGCGGCGAGACAGAATTGATACTCAAAGCCGAAGATCATATTAGACGGTTAACGCACAATCGCTTGCTCATTGCAGATAGTCACGGCATTCACTTCATCGTCCGCGATATTGAGCAATTAAGCATCCCTAGTCGAAAATTGCTTGATCGATTTTTATAGATTTTTACTTTTTGAGTAATGATAGCCATTTTATTAGCCGCTGGATTTTCTCGCAGGTTTGGTGATGCCAATAAACTCATGCAACCACTTGCTGATGGCAGAGCCATGGCACTAGTGGCCGCGCAAAATCTTGTGGCGGCGATTCCAAATACGTTTGTCATGATTCGACCTGAAAATATCGAATTAGCAGCGCTTCTAAAAGAGGCTGGTTTGCAAGTGCTCACTTGCGCTGAACCCAAGCAAAGTATGGCTGAAAGTCTGTCTATGGCGATTAGGCTGGCTTCGGAGATTTCAGAACCTACTATCGGATTTGTGATTGCGTTAGCGGATATGCCTTACATTCGGCCTGAAACTATTACAGCGGTGGCTAATAAGCTACATACTGGTGCAAATATCGTTGTGCCAACTTACCAGCAACAACGGGGGCATCCAGTAGCGTTTGCGGCTAAATATAAAGATGAATTACAAAACGCACAGGGTGATGAAGGCGCGCGTTCGTTAATAAAACACTATCAAAGTGAAGTGCAGTTGCTGGCATGCGATGATGCGGGGATTTTGGCTGATATTGATACACCAGAAGATTTGTAATCTTAATTACCCTTAAATCACTATCCCGCAATCACTATTGCCGCGCACGTACTTTCCGCTTCTAGTTCAGCACCACTTAACTTTTCTGCCACTAGCCTGTGCTGCGTACGTACTTGAATTAACTCCGCCAGAATAGAGACTGCAATTTCAGCCGGTGTACGGCTACCAATAGATAGGCCAACAGGCCCTTTCAACCTTGCGATTTCGACTTCAGTCATATCGAACATCCGCATGCGTTCGCGACGCTTTACTTGGCTTTTTTGTGAGCCTAGTGCACCTACGTAAAACGCATTACTTTTTAGTGCCTCAAGTAAGGCCATATCATCTAACTTTAAATCATGGGTGACGGCGACAATCGCCGTATGCATATCAGGCGCCATATCCAGCACCACATCGTCGGGCATGCCATACATCCAAGTTGCACCTTCCACATGCCATTCGGCGCGCATATCTTCGCGCGGGTCACAAATCAACACTTCAAAATCTAAGGTTTGTGCAATGTGGGCGAGCACAGCCCCTAATTGGTTCGCGCCGATAATAAGTAAGCGCCATTTAGGGCCAAAATAACTATGAAACCAATCGCCCTCTATTGCTGGCATGCTGCCCGAGCGACCTTCTGTTAAATTAACTTCGCCAGTGATCATATTTACAGAGCGCTTAATCAGTTTTTGCTGCTCAATATTTTCAATAAGCGATTGCAACTGTAAGGCGTGATGCAAGGGCTCGACAAATATCTGCAATCGCCCTCCACACGGAATACCAAAGCGTTGTGCCTCATCTTGACTCACACCATACTCAATCGTGGTAGGCATTTTTGGTAATGATAATGACCGCGCCTTGTCGGCAAGGTCATCTTCGATACACCCACCAGAAACTGAGCCTATTAAATGACCATCTTCACGCACCACTAACACCGCACCGGGCAAACGTGGCGCTGAACCCCAAGTTTGTACGAGTGTAAATAGATGCGCGCTATGGCCTTCTTCCAGCCATTCAACAGCGCGTTTTAATACTTCCCAATCCAGTGAAATCATCGCTTTAAACTACTAAGCTTTCACTAAGTGTGGCGCAATTGGCAAGCTACGAAGCCGCTTACCTGTAATCGCAAACACTGCATTATTCAATGCTGGCGCAATGACAGCCGTACCAGGCTCGCCAATTCCGCCCGGCGCTTCAGTACTTGCAATTAGATGCACATCAATCTGCGGTGCTTCATTCATTCTCACCACACGATAATTGTGGAAATTTGACTGTTCTACACGACCATCTTTAGTAGTAATTTCGCCAAATAATGCACCAGAAATACCAAAGATGATGCCACCTTGTATTTGCGCCACTACGGTATCTGGGTTCACGGTCATGCCGCAATCAACCGCGGCTACTACGCGCTTCACCTTTACTTCTTCATCAACAATTTCAAGCTCAGCAACCGCTGCAATGTATGAACCAAAAGCGAATTGCACAGATAATCCGCGACCATGACCCTTAGGTAACGGCGTACCCCAACCAGCTTTATCAGCAGCCAATGTTAATGCTGCTTTAGCGCGTGGTGAATGGCCTAGTAATGAAAGTCGATAAGCCAACGGATCTTTGCCGACTTTTTCTGCCAGTTCGTCTATAAACGTTTCTACCATGAACGTATTATGTGTTGGCCCTACGCCGCGCCACCAGCCAGTAACAAGGCCTGGCTGCTCTTGTCGCACATATTCTACCAGCATATTGGGCGCAACATACAGCGGCTCTTTTGCACCTTCTACCGAATCACCATCTAAGCCATTTGTGAAAAATGCAGGGGCCCAGCGCGCCAATACAGATGAACCTGTCACGCGGTGGTTCCAAGCGGTGATATTGCCGTCTTTATCTAAAGCTGCGGCTAAATGATCATAATAATAAGGGCGATAAACACCATGCTGCATATCCTCCTCACGCGTCCAGATTACTTTAACGGGTGTATCGACTTGCATGCCGATTTCAACGGCTTGTCGAATAAAATCTGCATCTAAACGACGACCAAACCCGCCACCGATTTGGTAGTTATGCACCACCACTTTTTCAGCTGGCAGCTTAGTAATTGCCATTGCGCCGGCCTGTGCAACGGTTGGCACTTGCGTACCCACCCAAATATCACAACCATCTTTACGCACATGCACCGTGCAATTCATAGGCTCTAACGCGGCTTGCGATAAAAATGGTACTTGGTAGGTTGACTCATGCTGACTGGCACTTGCTTTAAACGCTTTATGAAAATCACCGTCTTTTCTAGCGACAACTACTTGCGATTTATTATCTTTATTCTCTGAAGCATTTTTTAGATTTGCAACCATGTCTGCAGTACTAATCTTTTCATTCGGGCCGTTATCCCATTGAATCACCAATGCGGCCAACCCTTGTTTTGCCGCCCACATATGGTCTGCAATCACAGCTACAGCATTTTCAAGCTTCACCACTTGATGTACACCTTTTACCGCTAAAGCTTTTGAGTCATCTACAGAAGCTAGTTTGCCTCCCAACACTGGGCACGCCGCCACTGTAGCGATTTTCATCTCTGGCAAACGCACATCTATACCATATTGCGCTTTACCGTTAACCTTGTCTGGTGTATCTAAACGTTTAGCTGGCGTACCAATCAGTTTGAAATCTTTTGGGTCTTTTAAGGTGACTTGTGTGGGCACAGGCATCGTGGCTGCCGCATCGGCCAGCTCACCATAACCAATTTTTTTGCCCTCTGTATTCACAACATAACCTTGCTCAGCATGACAAGTCGTAGCGTCCACATTCCATTGCTTGGCTGCAGCAGCAATCAACAACACTCGTGCAGTGGCGCCAGCTTCACGCAAAGGCTTCCACGCACCGCGAATAGACGTTGAACCGCCGGTGACTTGCGAACCTAATAACGGGTCAGCATAAAGCTTATCGTTAGCAGGTGCGGCCTCAAGAGTGACCTGACTCAAATCAACCTCTAACTCTTCAGCGACCAGCATTGGAATTGACGTATAAGTGCCTTGCCCCATCTCAACTTTGTGCATCACCAAAGTCACTTTTCCATCACGTCCAATTTTAATAAAGGCATTCGGTATAAAAACATTGTCTGCAGTCACCTCTTCAGCTTTAGTTTTAGCAACTTCTGAACCGCCGTTATTTAAAAATTTAGGCATCGCAAAACTAATCAGCAAGCCACCGCCTACTGCCGCACCAGCAATAATAAAATTGCGACGCGCATTCCCTTTGGCAGTCAGGCCTTTAGTAGACGAGTCGTCTACAACTTTAGGGGTAAGATTTGTCTGCTCAATACTCATAATTTAGATCTCTTTATTTAATCGCAAGGATACAGTTACTGAAATATATTAATTTAGAATCTAGCACTGAAATTCTTGTGCTTGATACTGTAAAAGACTAAAAACCTTATGCTGCGGCAGCTTCTTTAATTGCCGCTTTAATGCGTGGGTAAGTACCACAACGACAAATATTACCCGACATTGCCGCATCGATATCCGCATCAGTAGGTTTCGGGTTGCTTGCCAACAGCGCAGTCGCGCTCATAATTTGACCAGATTGACAGTAACCACATTGCACCACTTCGAGTGATAGCCATGCTTGTTGTATTTTTTTACCAGCTTCGCTTTCACTGATTGCTTCAATCGTAGTGATTTTTTTACCGACTACGGCTGATACTGGCGTCACACATGAGCGCGTGGGTGCGCCATCCAAATGAATAGTACAGGCACCGCATAAAGCCATACCGCAGCCAAACTTAGTCCCGGTAAACCCAATTACATCGCGAATCGCCCATAACACAGGCGTATCCTCGCTTACATCTAAAGAATGGTCTTTGCCATTCACATTCAAGGTAATCATAAATTTCCTAACAAAATAATGGGCTTAAAATAAATAGCTATTTCTATTACTCATCGATTCATTTTAATCTCAAGTTTGGCAGATGTCTGTAGACAGAATGGATTAAATTTATGATTTTTGTGTAACTCTTTGTAAAATAAAAGCGCCATTAACTGATGAAATTAGCTAGCTTTATTCGCTTACTCAGCCGTCGGACTTTTGTATCTAGATAACCAGTGAGCATAGGATGGCGGGAGTACCCAAGCCGGGCTTTCCTTGCCTAACTCTTTGGCAGCTTGATATGGCCAATGCGGGTTCTCCAAGTGAGCACGTCCTATCATCACCAAATCCAACTGCTCATTACGTACAGCTTGATCAGCAAGTTTAGGGGCACCGAAGCCCCATGCTGATGAAACTGGTATATTGGCTTCATTCCTGACTCTCTGAGCAATAGGCCCTAAAAACGCTGGTCCCCATGGAATGTTGGTTTCTGGTATGGTGAACCCAATACTGACACTCAGCATATCTAACCCTATAGTGCGCCAATCTTTAACCAATTGAATAGATTCACTCAAAGTTTCTTCATCTTTGCCATCAAATTCCAGAACGCCAAACCGAGCAGTTAATGGCAAATTGTCTGGCCAAACGTTTCTGACGACTGATAGTGTTTCACGGCTGAATCTTGCTCTATTCTCATAGCTGCCACCATACTCATCCGTTCTATGATTTGAATGAGGAGAGAAAAAACTCTGACCGAGATATCCGTGCGCCATATGCAGCTCTAACCATTCAAAGCCTGCATCCAAAGCGCGTTGAGCTGCTGCAACAAAATCATTTTGTACTCGCTTGATATCTGCAATTGTCATCTCTGTCGGTACACGTGGAAGATCACCACCAAACGCTATTGCGGAGGGTGCAATAGGTTGCCATCCACGAGGATCATCTGTAGGAATATGATCATCGCCTTCCCATGGGATATTGGCACTGGCCTTACGTCCAGCATGTGCGATTTGAATTCCTGGAACAGCACCTGCAGCTTTGATTGCTTTTGCAATTTCGCGCAGCAGATCAGCTTGATCATCATTCCAAATCCCTAAACAACCTGGGGTAATACGTCCTTCAGGCGACACAACTGTTGCTTCTACAATCACCAGTCCGCTACCGCCACGCGCCAAACTAGCATAATGAACTTTGTGCCAATCATTTAATAAGCCGTCGACAGCCATATACTGGCACATTGGGGGTACTGCAATTCGGCTCTTTAAGGAGACATCCTTCAATTGAAAGGGTGAAAATAAATCTGTCATAGCGGTCCTTCTTAGATATTCAAAGTTGACGCAAGGTTAAAGATAGTTAAACATTAAATGCAATTGTATTATTGTTCTAATATAATCGAACTATAGAATACTATCAAGTCATGTGTTAAATTTCATACATGCGGCAAATTAAACATCCCAATATAGAGCAATTCGAATTGACGGATATCATGTATGCGCTCGCAGACCCTACTCGTCTGGAGATTGTTGTAATGCTAGCGACAGCTGGTAAAAAAATGACTTGCGGGGAACTGGACTTGAATCGCCCAAAATCAAGCATGTCGCATCACTTCAAAATTCTTCGAAGCGCAGGCCTTGTTGAAACCGTGATTGAGGGCACAGAACACATGAACTCATTGAGATTTGAGGAAATAGAGCAAAAGTATCCGGGAGTTTTAAAGGCGGTGTTAAAAGCTGCCGAAAAAGTTTAAATGATTCGCTAATGAGATTAAGACCAATAACTATTTGCATCATTAATTTTTCTTAAACATAAAATTCTTAAAGATTAAAAAAGACCCCAATTACGGGGTCTTTTCTTTACACTACGAATATAGGTAGGTCCTAAAAGGGAATATCATCTTCAAAATCATCAAATCCAGATCCGCTGCTTACTGGTTTTGAGCTAGCTGGGGTTTGTTTTGCAGATGAAGTAGATTGTTTTGCTGGCGCTTGACTATAGTTCTCATCATTTCCTCCATTACTTTGATCCATACCACCATCATAACTGGCATTTGAGCCACCACTATCTTTACCGCCTAGCATTTGCATTTGATCAGCTATGATTTCTGTCGTATAACGGTCTTGACCTTCTTTAGTCTGCCATTTACGTGTTTGCAAGCGGCCTTCTACATACACTGGGCGACCTTTTTTAAGGTACTCACCAGCAATTTCTGCCAACTTGCGATACATCACAATATTGTGCCATTCAGTGCGCTCTTGTTTTGCGCCCGCTTTATCTTTCCAGCTATCAGTGGTCGCAATACTGAAGTTACACACAGCCTCACCATTTGGCATGAATCTAACCTCAGGATCACGCCCTAAATTACCGACTAATATCACTTTATTTACTGATGCCATTTTTATCCCCTCAACAATTTGTGCACTAATACTTCTAGCTGGGCTTCATCCCAATTGTGCGATTTATCTATCTTTAATATCACGGTGCGCTCTTGCGGCAAGACCACGGCTTCCACCACACCCATTAGATTCGCTAATTTAACTTTCAGCGAATCAGCAGTTTCATTGGTAATGTCGCCACCCGATTCATCCATACTGTACATTTTGGTTTTAACTGCTAGTGGTGCTTGCATTGAATATGCCAATATTAGCCATAAAAACATCATTACGCTACAAAATATGAACACACTGGAAAATCCAAAAACATGCGATAAATAGCCACCAAATACGCCACCCACAAAAATGCCTAATGATTGGGATGTATTGTAAACACCAATCGCCGTACCTTTTGCTGCCGCAGGTGCGATTTTACTGATGATAGAGGGTAATGAAGCCTCAAGCACGTTGAATGCAATAAAATACATCAGCAGGGAAACCACAATACCCCAAAAATGTTGAATAGACGCTGCAAACATCAGTTGTGCTACTAGCATCAAGGCAATTGCACTCACAAATACCAACTTAATTTTTGCTTGTTTTTCAGCATAAATAATTGCTGGCACCATAAATACAAAAGAGGCGATTAACACGGGTAAATAAATTAGCCAATGTTGATTTTCATGCATGCCACTGGATTTAACAATAGCAAACGGCACCACGACAAACATCGCCATTTGTGCGGCATGTAAGGCAAAAATGCCGTAGTTTAGACGCAGCAACTGCTTATTTTTCAGCACGTCTTTTAACTTCGCTGGTGCGGCGCTAGCGTCAGAATGATAATGGCTATTCATTGGGTCAGGCACTACGAATTTTACGACGGCGATAGCCGCGAGTGTTAATACTGCCGTTAAAGCAAATATGCCAGGCACCCCTATCCATTGGTTCAAAATAGGGCCGCCCACTAAAGATAATGCGAATGCAATACCAATAGTTCCGCCTATCGTTGCCATCGCTTTGGTACGATTCTCATCGCGGGTTAAATCTGCAACTAGCGCAGTTACAACGGCAGAAACTGCGCCAGCACCTTGAATGGCACGACCTAAAATGACACCTTCAATATTCATGGCTAAAGCCGCGACCATACTACCGATTGCAAAAATCGCTAGTCCAAAATAAATCACAGGTTTACGGCCAAATTTATCCGATGCCATGCCAAAAGGTAATTGAAACATTGCTTGCGTTAAGCCATAAGCGCCAAGAGCCAAGCCTATCATTAGGCTACTAGGCTTTTCCGGTAAGGTTGAGGCATAAATGGCAAAAATTGGCAAAATCAGAAACATGCCTAGCATACGTAACCCATAGATGGACGCTAAGCTAATAGTAGCGCGCATTTCAACTGGACTCATTTTATCTACTGATAATGCGTCAGATGAGGTTAAATTTACAGTTGAAGATGGCTTAATACTTGCTTGCTGTAAGTTTGCGGATAGATTATTTGGCTGATCGTTACTTAATGACATGAAAAAATATGCGCTAAATTCTTAAAAGTAGGTATATTAGCAGGTTGCCCCAATTTTAGTAAAAGTGTGATGGAATTCATCAAAATACGCGGTGCACGCACCCACAATTTAAAAAATATTTCACTGGATATTCC
>JACMNP010000005.1 GCA_014378495.1 Methylotenera sp.
GCGAGCCACGCCCTATTTACTTTCGTAAGCTTCTACTCAAATAAAATCGCCAGCCTATTTGGTCTTGCTGCAGATGGAGGTTACCGCGTTTCACCGTAACTAAATACGCTCGTCTCTGTGGCCCTATTCCGCGCCTTATATTTTGCCAGCTTTCACTAACAAAAATTTCAACGTACGGCCGTTAGCCGTCATCTCGCTCTATGCAGCCCGGACTTTCCTCCCCCTATGCCTAATTAAAAACACGGGCGGCGACTGTCTAGCCAGCTTCAAACTCATTTTAACACGCCTCACTCACATTCTAGCGAAAGAGACTTCTTACAATATGCAACAACGTAAAACCGCGCACAAAAAGATTTACGCTGTAATTGCAACCTTTCAATCTACCTAATACACGCAACTTACCTGCTTTATAATACGTCGTAATCCAATAACTATTTAACACTTTAATGATGTCACAAGAAAAAGTCGGGCAACTTCATCCTTCATGGCAAGCGATAATCGGTGAAGAATTCGATAAGCCTTATATGCAATCGCTGCGTGCTTTTTTAAAGCAAGAAAAAGCATTGGGTAAAACTATTTACCCCCCCAGCCCTTTGATTTTCAATGCATTCAATCACACGCCTTTCGACCAAGTACGGGTGGTGATTATTGGACAAGACCCATATCACGGCCAAGATAAAGGACAGCCCCAAGCGCATGGCTTAAGTTTTTCGGTGCCACAAGGGGTGGCATTGCCGCCTTCACTGATGAATATTTATAAAGAAATTGAAGCTGACTTAAGCGTAGAAATGAGCCGTAAAGGTGATCTTAGCGCTTGGGCAAGCCAAGGAGTGCTCTTAATAAATGCGACGCTTACTGTTGAGATGGCGAATGCAGGTTCACACCAGAAACGTGGTTGGGAAGAATTTACAGATGCAGCCATTGGCGCTTTAAATGAACATCGAGATGGCTTGGTGTTTGTGTTGTGGGGAAGTTATGCGCATAAAAAAGGCGAGATGATTAATCCAGAAAAACATTTGGTCCTTAAATCTCCGCACCCTTCACCTCTATCAGCGCATCGTGGCTTCTTTGGTAATCATCAATTTTCTAAGATTAACGACTACTTAATTAGCAGAGGGCAAGCCCCAATTAATTGGCAACTTTGAATTGCATGCCTTAAAGCATTTTCCAGCTTATTGTCTGTCCCGCTCGTAATGGTACTAAATCAACACCATCAAAAGGTAGGCTTTTTGGCACTTTCCAAGACTCTTTCACTAAGGTAATTTGCTCAGTATTGCGTGGCAAATCGTAAAAATCCGCGCCATAAAAACTCGCAAAACCTTCTAATTTATCTAAGGCATTTGCATTCTCAAACGCTTCTGCATAGAGCTCCATTGCAGTATGCGCAGTGTACATGCCTGCACAACCGCAAGCCGCTTCTTTAGTATGCTTAGCATGCGGTGCACTATCTGTGCCTAAGAAGAATTTAGCATTGCCTGAAATCGCCGCTTTAACTAAAGCGATACGATGCTCTTCACGTTTTAAGATAGGTAAGCAATAGTGATGAGGCTGAATACCGCCTTTGAACATATCATTTCGGTTCATGAGCAAATGATGCGCAGTAATCGTCGCGGCAAGATTACTTGACGACTCCGTCACAAAATCAGCCGCGTCTTTAGTCGTAATATGCTCAAAAACCACTTTTAGTGCTGGAAAGTTTTTCAGTAACGGAATCATGTTGCGCTCAATAAATACGCGCTC
Source organism: Methylotenera sp. (assembly GCA_014378495.1). Taxonomy (GTDB): domain Bacteria; phylum Pseudomonadota; class Gammaproteobacteria; order Burkholderiales; family Methylophilaceae; genus Methylotenera. The sequence continues at coordinate 1,741 of JACMNP010000005.1, forward strand.
ACGATCAAAAACATCTACATCGGCATCGGTCACTTCTGCATGCGCTAGTAATGGCAGGCCAAGTTTTTCCATCGCTGCCAGCGCTTTAACGCAATGACTTAAATTCGTGACTCCAGAATCTGAGTTAGTCGTCGCGCCTGCTGGGTAAAGCTTCACGCCATGAATAATGCCGCTCGCTTTTGCTTTGGCTATTTCTTGTGCACTGGTGTTATCTGTGAGATACAAAGTCATCAGCGGCTCAAAACTAGCGCCTTTTGGCAATGCATCTAAAATTCGCTGACGATAAGCCATCGCCAACTCAGTAGTAGTCACAGGTGGGCGCAGATTAGGCATCACAATCGAGCGTGCAAATTGCCTTGCCGTGTCTGGCAGTACGGCTCTTAGGGCGGCGCCATCTCTTAGGTGCAAGTGCCAATCGTCTGGGCGTGTAATGGTTAAGCTAGTCATATTAGGTTTATTCTTTAATAGTATTTTTCAAGCAATAGTATTTTTTAAACTAAGTGCAAATTCGTAAAGGTCATTTTTCTTTTCGTTAGTAATTTCTGCGGCTAATTTCACCGCTTGTTTAAGTGGTAAATCTAGCAATAACAATTTTAATACACGAACGGTTTCCTCTGAAAATTCTTCAGCTTCTTTTATAGCAGCAGCTTCTACCAACAGCACAAATTCACCACGCTGTTGATTGGTGTCAGCCTCCAGCCATGCAGCAGCATGCGCTAAATCACAGCTATAAATCGTTTCAAAGGTTTTGGTGATTTCGCGCGCAAAGGTAACACGACGTTCTGCACCCAATACATTCGCCATATCAGTAATGCTTTCTATAATGCGGTGCGGTGCCTCATAAAATACCACCGTTACTATTTGTGTTTTTAATGTTTCTAGTGTTTTCCGTCGTGATGCACCGCTTGCAGGCAAAAAACCATGAAATAGAAAACCGTTCTGCACGATACCTGAGGCTGATAATGCCGCGATCACAGCACTCACGCCTGGAATCGGCACGACTTTAACACCTGCTTTACGCACAAAATCAACCACTACTGCGCCTGGGTCGCTGATGCCTGGTGTGCCTGCATCTGTCACTAAAGCAATATTTTCACCCGCCTTAAGCAGCGTCAATAATTTTTCGGCGGATTGATGCTCGTTATGTTCATGTACCGCGATTAATTTTTTTGAAATGCCAAAATGTGACAATAAACCTGAGGTATGCCGTGTATCTTCAGCTGCAATCACGTCAACAGCTTTTAGCGTTTCCAGCGCGCGGAGGGTAATATCACCTAAATTGCCGATTGGCGTTGCCACCACATATAATGTGCCAATATTATTCATGGTCGACTGTGCTTATATTGGTACTTATATTTACTCATCAGGCGTTTGCTCATTATGCTTTAAAGCTTAAAATTTCAATGCCTGAATTTTACAGCTTAGCGGCTTTGACTCCTATCAAAAGTTTTATCTATGAAAATCAATCAAAATAACAGTGGCTTGGCGGCGGAAAAATTAGCTGCAACTTTTTTAATGTCTCACGGACTTAAATTAGTAAAGCAAAATTATCATTGCCGCTTTGGCGAGATTGATTTAATTATGATGGAGGCTAAAACGCTGGTATTTGTTGAGGTGCGCTTAAGGTCTAACAGCCTGTTTGGCAGTGCCGCGACCAGTATTACGCGACAAAAGCAACAAAAACTTATACTGACTGCACAGCATTATTTACAAGCGCATGGCGAGTGCTTGTGCCGCTTTGATGCGATTTTAATGAACAAGGCGGAGTTACAGCATATTGAATGGGTGCGTAATGCATTTGACGCATAATGCGCGTATGATTTGCAAAAACTAAAGCATTTTTCTAATTAAACACCCTTAAATACAGATTAAAAACATCTATACAATTGAATTACAGGCTTAAGGAGTCATCAATGAATTTATCAAAAAGTATCATCACAATCGCACTATCTACTTTACTTGCGACACAAATAACCGCTTGCTTCCCTATTATTGCTGGCGGAGCCGTTGCTGGTGGCGCAATGGCTGCGGATAGACGCACTTCTGGCATTTTTGTAGAAGATGAAAATATTGAGTTAAAAGCCGTTAAGAAAATGGAAACTAATTTAGGCGAATATGCGCATGTGAATGTAACTAGCTTTAATCGCAATGTATTGCTTACTGGCGAAGTACCTGACGATGCAGCTAAAGTAAAAGCTGAAACTTTAACTAAAGAAATAAATAATATTCGTGTGATCACCAATGAAATTGTTGTATCGCCAAAATCAGGCCTTGGCTCACGTAGCAATGACAGTTTCATCACCTCAAAAGTGAAAGGCCAGTTTTTAACTGAAAATAAATTCCCAGCCAACTATGTAAAAGTAGTGACTGAAAATGGTGTGGTTTACTTAATGGGTCTTGTAACTAAAGCTGAAGCGGATGCAGCCGTAGAAATTGCCCGTAATACTGAAGGTGTCACTAAAGTAGTTAAAGTATTTGAGTATATGTAAGCCGCTACTTTCAGGCTAAATTAAATTTAAAACTTAGGCACCGCTTAATCAATTGGTAAATAAATGACTGAACAACAATCTAATACTCAAAACAGTACGCTGGCAAACGAAATTATTATTGAAGGCAATACACGTGCTGGAAAACCTTTTCGCCCAAGCGACTGGGTAGACCGTATGTGTAGTACCTATGCTACATTTGGTGATGATAGGAAACTTAAATACTCACCTTACCTAAAGCCTAGAGTAGTTAATGGTGTGCGTTGTTTAGCTGTAGATTTAAAATTGAAAACAGTGAACCCAGAAGGCTACGCACAATTGATGCATTTTGCGGATGAAAATCTATTAAATGTGCTTGATTCTACTGGTGAGAGCATTCCTGTCCCATACTAAATAAGCATCAATTAAAGCGCCAAATTGATGTTGGAAACTAATTCTTTTCCGCACCAATGATTTTTTCTATGTATTGCTTAGTAATTAAACCTCGTTTAATTTTCACCAACTCACCTTTAGGATTGTAAATAAAGGTGGTTGGTAATACTTCGGCCGAGCCTATCTGCGTGCTAACAGCGTCATCACCCAATATAATTGGGTATGACATCAGCATATCATCTACATAGTCATTCACATCTTTTACACTTTTATAATCAAATACCACGCCCAACACCATAAGGTCCTTTTTCTTACGATGATCGTATAAATTCACTAAATCTGGCACCTCTTCTAAACATGGTGGACACCAAGTAGCCCAATAGTTCACCAACACCCACTTGCCTTTATAGTTAGAAAGTTGATGTTGAATACCAGCCGTATCTTTAAGTAAAAAGTTAGTATCTGCAACGGCTAATTCACTGCTAATTACAAGCGCTATGCTTAGCAGCAAAGTTAAGATAAATTTTTGTATATGCATTTTTTTCATTAATAATTTGAAAGGCTAAGCAATAGACATGCAAGTGCAATCAATAACGCACAAATACTTAAAAAATAGTCAGTAATTTACTGAACTAGTCTAGTTTAGATGGCATTACTTGTCATTTAACTAGTGTTAATCTAACCAATATCATACAATCATGTCATTGCTTTGATGCAAATAAAAGATTAAAAATGGCGTTAAAACTCAATATTCCAGCTTTAAAAGATAAACCAATGATCATTGCGGATACACGCCCGCAAAAAATCATCTCCGCTTTAGAAAATCTAGATCAAAAAAATCCACTTGATATTGCAACTTATTTGCACACAGAACTGGAGATATTGAATCGCCAAAAAGTTTCTGCCAGCAATAGAGTTCTTGCCTTAGATGCCTATCGCCCTTTGTTAGTCAGCACCGCAAAATCGCTATCTGAAGATTACAATAATGCCAGTTTGCCTTTACATGACAAGGCCAAATTAGCATCAGCAGCGGCTGAATCATTATGGTTAGAGCTAGGGTATGGCTATAAACTGGCGCTAATTGATTTACAAAACCAGCTAATCAAACTTGGTACTGACAAGACCTCAGCACACGCTATACAGCGTGCCATGCATGCCATTGCAGAGCATGCATTAGTGTATTACCAAACCTATGTCTCTTTACCTGCATTTATCTGGAGCGATTTACACCAGCTATATTTCTGTGCGGTTCAACTTGGGATTCAAAACCTAAATGTTCAAAATAGTAATGCTGAATTAGAAAACGCTAGCGCCACAGTCAACGCAAACCTGACAATTTCGATTGAAAATACTTATAAACATGCGCTATTGATGTCTCTAGCAGATCCGCAACATCTAGCACAAAAAGACATCCGACTAATTGCTGATTTACTATCGTTTCATGTTGTTGATGCAGAAATTATAGCAGTCAGTCCATTAGCATCATATTCAGGTACATTTATCATTAGTCTAAAATCTAACGATCCGCCAGTGCCTTTTAGTAAAGTCAAGGAAGAACCAGACTCTGACAGCGATATTTTATTGCAGACGATGGATTTAGTGCGCAGTATTCATACAGATTTAAATGGTTTACAAAACAATCATTTTCCAAATAACGGCAGTATTCCTGTGAATGCTAATCGTAGCGATTATATTGATTTATTAACTTACTTGATTAAGCATTGGGGCGTGATTCCTAAACGCATTTTTAATCGCTCGCAAAAAAATGGAGATCTTGATTTAGTTGCGGGCATTGCCGCAATCCATCAGGTTTCTGATAAAAGTTTGCCTTACCAGGTGATACCTTCGCGCTGGCAAATATTGAACATCAGCGCCACTGGTATGTCTGTCAGACGACATCCAACTGCTGAAAAAAATATTAAAATCGGCAGTCTTATTGGCATTAGAACCAAAGATGAAAGTCATTGGTCACTTGCTTTAGTGCGCTGGGCAAACTGCGGCACTAAAGATAGACTTGATATAGGTGTACAATTGATTTCGCCTCAGGCACAAAGCGCAACAGCCACGATAGATGGCCGTCATGCCGATGAAATGATATTGTTACTACCAGAAATGACAGCGGTTAAGCAGGCTGCTACTATCATTGCACCCCGTGGTACTTATCAACCGGCACGGCAATTAACATTGAAGTACAATAACGTATCTCAACGTGTGATGCTCACCAAGATCATAGAGCGCTCACATCATTTTGAGCGCATGCAATATAGCATTATTGGCTAAAGTAAAAAAGTGACTAACTTAACGTTTACACTTCACTAAAGCAATTTTTTTCGTTACGATATATATTTATTTTTAAAAGAATTATTCAAATAGAGGTTTTCCATGAGCGAGCACATTACACACCTTAACGACGCAAGTTTTGAGCAAGATGTTTTACAATCACAACTGCCAGTCTTAGTAGATTATTGGGCTGAGTGGTGCGGGCCTTGTAAAATGATTGCGCCAATATTAGATGAAATCTCTAAAGAATATGCGGGCCGCATTAAAGTCGCTAAACTGAATATTGATGACAATCAATTGACACCGCCTAAATACGGCATTCGCGGCATTCCTACTTTAATGTTGTTTAAAAACGGTAATGTTGAAGCAACTAAAGTTGGTGCTTTATCAAAATCACAATTAACGGCATTTATTGACAGCAACATCTAAACACATTACGCTATACATATCTGTATAAATGCTTGGTTATTACTTAATTGGCTCCCACCAACTTAAGTGCATCAGTTTGGTTTGCTCATATACCAAGCATTTTTCATCTCAGCAATTTAATTTAAATCCCTAGTGTTTAACACATCCCACACATCTCTTGTTCTAGCGAGCCCTCATGCACTTATCTGACCTTAAGCACCTTCCTGTTACTGAACTGGTTGATATGGCGATTGCCAATGAAATCGAAAATGCTAGCCGTATGCGCAAGCAGGATGTGATATTCGCGATTTTAAAAAATAAAGCTAAAAAAGGCGATAGTATTTTTGGCGATGGCACACTTGAAGTCTTACAAGATGGTTTTGGGTTTTTGCGTTCACCAGACACTTCTTACTTAGCTGGTCCTGATGACATTTACGTGTCACCTTCACAAATTCGCCGTTTTAACTTACATACAGGCGATAGCATTCAAGGTGAAATTCGCATTCCAAAAGATGGCGAACGTTATTTCGCACTCGTTAAAGTCGATATGGTGAATGGCGATGCGCCAGAAAACACCAAACATAAAATATTGTTTGAAAACTTAACACCGCTATTTCCTACTATTCCACTGACATTAGAGCGTGATATCAAAGGCGTAGAAAATATCACTAGCCGTGTGATTGATATGATTGCGCCAATCGGTCGTGGTCAACGCGGTTTGTTAGTTGCCAGCCCTAAAAGTGGTAAAACAGTGATGATGCAAAATATTGCACATGCCATTACTGCCAATCATCCTGATGTGATTTTAATCGTATTGCTTATTGATGAGCGCCCTGAAGAGGTGACAGAAATGACCCGTTCTGTAAAAGGGGAAGTAGTTGCTTCAACTTTTGATGAACCTGCAACGCGCCATGTACAAGTGGCTGAAATGGTGCTAGAAAAAGCGAAACGCTTAGTTGAGCATAAAAAAGATGTAGTGATTTTACTAGATTCAATTACACGTTTAGCGCGTGCTTACAATACGGTGATTCCTTCATCAGGCAAAGTATTAACAGGTGGTGTAGATGCAAATGCTTTACAACGCCCAAAACGCTTCTTTGGTGCAGCACGTAATATTGAAGAAGGCGGCTCACTGACGATTATCGCTACCGCCCTTGTAGACACAGGCTCTCGTATGGATGATGTGATCTATGAAGAGTTTAAGGGTACGGGCAATATGGAAATTCACCTTGATCGTAAAATGGCTGAAAAACGTCAGTATCCTGCGATTAACGTCAATAAATCAGGAACCCGTCGTGAAGAGCTATTGATTGAAAAAGATGTGCTACAGAAAATTTGGGTGTTACGTAAATTACTTTATCCAATGGATGACATCGAAGCGATGGAGTTTTTGCTAGACAAAATCAAAGCCACAAAAAATAATGCTGACTTTTTTGACAGCATGCGCAGAGGCTAATTTACTTTTAACCTTGCTTATACCCAATAATATAAATATAATATTGGGTTATTACAAAAATGCATGTATTTAAAGCTATTTAATCACATGCATATTCACTAGTGCCGTATCATTCGGCAAAAAATACTGAGGCTTTATTATGAAAGATGGAATTCACCCAGAATACCGCGATGTTGTTTTTCAAGACGTAGGCGCTGACTTTACTTTTATCACGCGTTCTACTATTGCTGCTCGCGACAAAATTAAATGGACTGATGGTAAAGAGTACCCATTAGTTAAAATTGAAGTATCTTCAAAATCACACCCGTTTTACACAGGTAAGCAAATGATTTTAGATACTGCTGGTCGTGTTGATAAATTCCGTAAAAAATACGGTATGTAACGATTGTTTGCAAGCACGCTTGCAAATGTTGAGGCAGCTTAGGCTGCCTTTTTTATTTTGATGCGAGCACTAGCTACAATCAGTTAAAATCATGGTTTAGCCGTTTAATCACTTTTACAAAAAACAATACTCAATATTATGCGCTTTCAACTCGACCACGATTGGCAAGGCAATATGTCCACACCACGTGCACACGTAGGTGAAAGCGTAAAAACACAATTACTGCTATTGCTATGCGCCATTTGGATAGTACTAGGTTTGATTGGTCACGCACCTTGGAAGCCGATAGAGTCTACTAGCATCGTCATCGTCAAAAATATTCTAGATGGCGGCAGTTTGATTGCGCCAATTGCAGTTGGACAAAACGCGCCAGAAACACCACCTTTATATTATTTAACTGCCGCATTAAGCGCTAAATTATTATCACCATTCATGAGCCTGCATGATGGTGCCAGATTAATCAATATCATTTGGATGACCATAGTATTGCTTATGGTTGGAATGTCTGGGCGCGAATTGTGGGTACGTGGTGTTGGCCGCCACGCAACGTTCATTATGATAGGCACTATAGGTTTGGTAGCTATTGCCCATAGTTTAAGCACTGAGGTAGCAGGGTTAGCTTGTACAGCAACTGGCTTTTATGCATTGGCACTTTCTAAGCGCCGCCCTTGGCGAGCTAGTGGCTTATTAGGTTTAGCGTTAGGTATTGGCTTTTTATCTGATGGCCTAATGCCGCTACTGATACTGTTGAGTACTGCTACTATACTGCCAATATTATTCAGCACTTGGCGCACACAAAGCTTTGCCAAGGTATTGGGTACGGCACTTTTAATTGCTACGCCATTAATAAGTGCTTGGATAGTAATGCTTTATTTTCATTCACCAACATTACTGAATAATTGGTGGAATTTAATTCTGGCAAATTTTAGTCAGGCTGATCAACTCAATCATTTGTATTTTATACGGATTTTAATTTGGTATGCCTGGCCTGCATTACCTTTGGCACTTTGGGGTTTGTGGCGCTATCGTCAACAGCTACTGATTAAACCAAAATTTCAACTTATCATCGTATTTTTCATTTGTAGTTTGTTGTTGCTAAGTGTAGGTGCGGCATCTAAAGACATCAATGCGTTGCCTTTGCTGCTACCTATTGTTGCACTTGGTGCTGGCAGTGTAGAGCATCTAAAGCGTGGTGCAGCAGCAGCCTTAAACTGGTTCGGCATTATGTTGTTTGGTTTGATTGGTGGGCTCATTTGGTTAGGCTGGGTCGCTATGATGACAGGTCATCCAGCTAAAATAAAAGAACGCATGCAATTTCTTTCAGGTGCAAGCAATACAGACTTCAACTGGCTAGCATGTATTGCTGCCATCTTGATTACAACCATCTGGGCCCTAGTTTGCCTACGCGCTAGGCAGACTAATAAATCTACTGTGACTAATTGGGCGGTTGGCATGACATTTGGCTGGAGCTTATTAATGACGCTTTGGCTACCGCTTATTGATTCCGCGAAAAGTTATCAACCTGTTTTTAGTAGTCTACAAAAATCTTTACCAAAAAAACATAGCTGTATCAATAGCTTAAACGTTGGTCAATCACAGATGATGTTAGTTAATTACTATACCAATATTAAATTACAACCATTTGAAACCACACAACGGTTAGATTGCAATTTGTATCTCATTCAAGATGATAGAGGTAGTGGGAAAATGCAACCAGGCCAGGAATGGAAGCTTAAGTGGAGTGGCAAGCGCCCTGCCGACAGAAAAGAGAGTTTCAGATTATTTCAACGCGTAAATAACTAGATTAAGCTACTACGGCTAATCATCAATGTTTGATGAAAGCTCACTAGCAGTGGCATTATTTAAATGCTGATTAATTGCGTCGCGCACAATGTCATGTAAACCAGCACCGTGATTATTTTGAACATGCAATAAAATTTGTTGCCGCATACTGCTTGCCCAAAAACGAGTCAGATGATGTGCAATATCTTTTTTTGCTTGCGCTTGATCTGGGAAGGATTTAAAAAAATCGCCAATTTGGTTGGCCATCGTGACTAAATGATCTATTTGCATACTTAAATTGTTCTTTGCTAACGATTATATTGCGATTATTTTAGTGAATAGCGTTACTACTATTCAATTTTATGCCATTAAATCTCTAAGCGATTAAATTCTCAGGATGCGAGTAAACCACATAGCTATTTTCACGCGCAAAACCTACTAAAGTTAACCCACATTGCTCGGCAACTCTAGTGGCTAAGCCTGTTGGTGCTGAAATAGCCACTAACATATTGATACCCGCACTAGCCGTTTTTTGTACCATTTCATAACTCGCTCGGCTGCTGGTGATTACAAAACCAGCATGTTGTTTATTTTTTGCAATCGCGCCTATCAGTTTATCCAAGGCATTATGTCTGCCTACATCTTCGCGCACTATATTTACAGAGCCATCTTCCAATACAAAAGCACACGCATGTGTAGCACCAGTTTGTTGTTGCAGATTTTGCTTTAAGGGCATCGCCTGCAAGCCGAGTTGAATCGCCGCTTTTTGAAAAACTATTTGAGTATTTAATTTTTGTGGATAGCGCATTGCTTGCTCAAGACTTTCCGACCCGCACAAACCGCAACCAGTTCTACCTGCAAGTGTTCTACGGCGGTCTTTAAGCTGAACAAATCTTTCATTCGCTATTTCACAATGTAGTTCTATACCATTTTTTTGTTCACGAATTTCAATGCCGTACAGCTCATTTTTGTGACTTAAAATTCCTTCTGATAAGGAAAAACCTAATGCAAAATCGTCTAAATCTTGTGGCGTTGCTAACATCACAGCGTGTGAAATGCCATTGTAAATAAGCGCTACTGGCACTTCTTCTGCCAATTGGTCGCGAACAGCTTGATGTTCACCATCTCGCCATCTCTCAACGTCAAAAGTGCTTAAAGAGGCATCTAGAATGAGCATAGTCAGAAAAACTCAGTCGACTTATTCGTTATCAATCAACTTTAGCTGCCTCTAAGTCTTTTCCCGCATAAGCCAACTGTGCTTCACTAAATGTTTGGTAATGTTGCTGCCAGTCAGAAAGCTGATTCACACGTGTAACTTGCACCGCCGTCACTTTAAACTCAGGGCAATTAGTCGCCCAATCTGAATTATCCGTGGTGATAACGTTAGCGCCAGATTCCGGATGGTGGAACGTAGTGTAAATCACGCCAGGCTGTACACGTTCGGTGATTTTTACCCGTAATACAGTTTCACCCGCGCGGCTATTGATACCGACCCAATCATGTTCTTTAATACCACGTTCTTCTGCATCATGTGGATGAATCTCAACCAGATCCTCAGCATGCCAAGCCACGTTTTTGGTACGACGGGTCTGTGCCCCCACGTTGTATTGTGAAAGGATGCGACCTGTAGTTAAAATCAACGGATACTTAGGGGTCACTTTCTCGGTGGTAGGCACATATTCCGTCACAAAGAATTTACCTTTACCTCGCACAAATTCATTAATGTGCATGGTTGGCGTACCTGTAGGCGTTTCATCATTACAAGGCCATTGAATACTGCCAAGCTCGTCTAATTTTTTGAAGCTTACACCTTGAAACGTCGGAGTCAGTCTAGCGACTTCATCCATGATGTCCGAAGCGTGTTTATATTCCATCGGATATCCAAGCGCATTAGATAATGCGGCTGTCACTTCCCAATCTTCCATACCATTCTTCGGTGTCATCACTCTGCGGACTGGTGAAATACGGCGTTCTGCATTGGTAAACGTACCGCTTTTTTCTAAAAATGAAGCTCCTGGGAAAAACACATGAGCAAACATTGCTGTTTCGTTTAAGAATAAATCTTGAACAATCACGCATTCCATAGACTCAAGTGCATGCGTGACATGCTGTGTATTTGGGTCAGATTGCACAATGTCTTCACCTACGCAATACAACGCTTTAAAGCTGCCATCAATCGCGTTGTCTAGCATGTTTGGAATACGCAACCCTGGGTCGTTACTTAATGGTCTGCCCCAAGCAGACTCAAACAGCGCACGTGTTGCATCATCTGATACGTGACGATAACCTGGGAACTCATGTGGCATTGATCCCATATCACAAGAGCCTTGCACGTTGTTTTGACCACGCAATGGGTTCACACCCACACCTTCACGGCCAATATTGCCAGTTGCCATGGCAAGGTTAGCAATACCCATCACCATGGTTGAACCTTGGCTATGCTCTGTGACGCCTAAACCATAGTAAATGGCAGCGTTACCGCCAGTAGCAAATAATCTTGCTGCTGCGCGTAGCTCTTCTGCAGGCACACCCATCGCTAAACCTAATACTTCAGGTGAGTTTTCTCTTAAGGCGACAAAATCGCGCCAAGCGACAAAAGAATCCCACTCACAGCGTTCTTTTACAAACGCTTCGTTAACTAAACCTTCAGTCACAATCACATGGCCGATTGCAGAGATTAGTGCAACGTTAGTACCAGGTTGTAATTTAAGGTGATAATCTGCTTTCACATGCGGTGAAGCCACTAAATCAATCGCACGCGGGTCAGCAATAATCAGTTTTGCACCTTCACGCAAGCGGCGTTTCATTTGTGAAGCAAATACAGGGTGACCATCGGTCGGGTTTGCACCAATCACAAAAATCACGTCTGATTTCATCACAGAGTCAAAAGTTTGTGTACCTGCAGATTCACCAATCGTTTGTTTCAAGCCATAGCCAGTGGGTGAGTGGCAAACACGTGCGCAAGTATCTACGTTATTGCTACCAAACACAGCGCGGACTAATTTTTGCACTACATAGACTTCTTCATTGGTACAGCGTGATGAAGTGATGCCGCCCACAGATGCTTTGCCATATTTACTTTGGATACGACTGATTTCACTAGCGGCATAACTAAATGCTTCATCCCAGCTGACTTGTTGCCATTCATCATGAATACTTTTACGTATCATTGGCGTAGTAATACGGTCTTTGTGTGTTGCATAGCCCCAAGCAAAACGGCCTTTTACGCATGAATGCCCATGATTCGCGCCGCCATTTTTATTCGGCACCATACGAATCACTTCTTCGCCTTTCATTTCCGCATCGAAGGAGCAACCTACGCCACAGTATGCGCAAGTGGTGGTCACTTTATGCTCTGGCACACCCGCTTCAATCACAGTTTTTTCGATTAATGTAGCCGTTGGGCAAGCTTGTACGCAGGCACCACAGGAAACACATTCTGAATCCATAAAGTTGCCTAAACCCGACGCTACTTTTGATTCGAAACCGCGACCTGAAATCGTCAGTGCAAAAGTACCTTGTGTTTCTTCACAGGCACGTACACAACGCGAGCAAACAATACATTTACTTGGATCAAACGTGAAATAAGGATTTGATTCGTCTTTTTCAGCTTTTAGGTGATTCTCACCGTCATAACCATAACGCACTTCACGCAAGCCAACCGCGCCTGCCATATCTTGCAATTCACAATCGCCATTAGTTGCACAAGTAAGGCAATCTAATGGATGGTCTGAAATATACAACTCCATCGTGCCACGACGAATATCAGCTAATTTAGACGTTTGCGTGTGTACTTTTAAACCTTCAGCTACTGGTGTAGTGCACGATGCTGGATACCCGCGACGACCTTCAATTTCAACCACACATAAACGGCAAGAACCGAAAGGCTCCAAGCTATCTGTTGCGCATAATTTGGGCACGTTAATACCCGCCATGATGGAAGCACGCATGATAGACGTGCCTTCTGGCACGGTGATTTCTCTATCATCAATCGTCAGCGTGATTTGTGTATCAGACTGACTTGCAGGCGTGCCGTAATCAAGCTGATCATCATAGTTAGTTCGGCTATGCTCATGTTGATGATGCGTGTTGCTGTATTTAATGTCGTCCATCGTATACTCTCTTTCGCCGTGCTTGATTAATAATGCCTAAGCAGCAGCTTTAGCCTGTTTCAATTCAAAATCTTCTGGAAAGTGATTCATCGCACTCAACACTGGATAAGGCGTCATGCCACCCAGCGCGCATAATGAACCATTCAACATGGTGTCGCTTAAATCGCGCACCAACTTTATATTCTTTGTTACATCTTTGCCTGCAATAATCTTATCGACCACTTCGGCTCCTCGCACAGCCCCTATGCGGCATGGCGTACATTTTCCACAGCTCTCAATCGCGCAAAATTCAAAGGCATAACGCGCCATTTTTGCCATATCAACGGTATCGTCAAATGCCACGATACCACCGTGACCTAGCACTGCCCATATCTTGCCAAATTCTTCATAATCGAGCGGCGTATCAAATTGTGATTCAGGTAAGAATGCACCTAGCGGGCCACCCACTTGCACAGCGCGAATCGGCTTGCCAGTTGCAGAGCCGCCGCCAAAATCATAAAGCAATTCGCGTAGCGTAATACCGAAAGCTAATTCTACTAAACCACCGTGTTTTATATTACCCGCTAACTGAATCGGCAATGTGCCACGCGAGCGACCCATGCCATAATCTGCATAAAATTGAGCACCTTTATCCAAGATGATTGGCACAGTAGCCAGTGAAATCACGTTATTGACCACAGTTGGTTTGCCAAACAAACCTTCAATCGCAGGCAATGGCGGTTTGAAGCGCACTAAACCGCGCTTACCTTCTAGGCTTTCTAGCAATGATGTTTCTTCACCACACACATACGCGCCAGCTGCGCGACGCACTTCTAAGTGAAAAGCTTTACCTCTGTTTAATATGTTATCGCCCAAATATCCAGCTTCTTTAGCGATTTCTATCGCCGTGTTTAATGCAACTAAAGCATGTGGATACTCACTACGCAGATAGATATAGCCTTGTGTTGCACCTACTGCAATCCCAGCAATCGTCATGCCTTCAATCAACACATAGGGGTCATTTTCCATAATCATACGATCTGAAAACGTACCCGAATCGCCTTCGTCGGCATTACACACAATGTACTTAATCTCTGACTCGCAGCCTAAAACTGTCTTCCACTTAATCCCTGTGGGGAAAGCTGCACCACCACGACCTCGCAGGCCTGAATCAGTGACTGTTTGCACAATGTCTGCACCCGACATTTTCAGTGCATTTTTAAGGCCGTTGTAACCATCATGCGCAATATAATCGTCTAGCGAAATTGGGTCGGTAATGCCTACTCTAGCAAACGTTAAGCGTTGCTGTTTTTTAAGCCAATCTAGCTCTTCTGTTAAACCGAGTGATAAGGCATGCGCTTGACCATTTAGAAAGTCTGCGTCAAACAAGGATACAACATCTTTCACTTTTACTGGGCCGTAAGCCATCCGACCTTTGTCAGTCGCTATTTCTAGCATCGTCTCTAGCCAATACAAGCCGCGAGAACCATTACGGATAATCTCAACTTCTAAGCCACGTTTTTTCGCTTCGAGCGCTATGGCAAACGCTACTTTTTCTGCACCCATAGATAGTGCGCTTGAATCACGCGGAATATATACTTTAGTTGTCATTATGCTGCCACCTCTGCGACTAACGCATCCAAATCAGCAGGGGTCATGCGACCATACACCTCTTCATCCATCATCACTGCAGGTGAAAGCGCGCAATTACCTAGACAGTAAACAGGCTCTAAAGTGATATTTTGGTCGGGGGTAGTTTGGTGATAATCGATATTCAGACATTTTTTAGCGTGTGCTTCTAAAGCTTCAGAACCCATAGATTGACAGGATTCCGCTCGACAGATTTGCAATATATGACGGCCTGGCTTATGGGTACGGAAATGATGATAAAAAGTCACCACGCCGTGCACTTCAGCTACAGATAAGCTCAGCGCTTTTGAGATTGACATATAAGAGGATTCTGGTACAAAGCCAATATTATCCTGAATCGCATGTAGTAATGGCAGCAATGCCCCTGGCATATTTTGATGCTGTGCAATGAGTGCGTCTAATTTTGTATCTAAATTTACAGTCAAATCTTGCAAACCATTCTCTCCAAAACAACTCTATACTAATACGATATACAAAATGGTATATTACACTGATTAAATGCATTATTAAATACGACAATTCATGATGTTGAAAGTGCCTGAAACCTCACAAATGTTGCAAGAAAAACCACAAAAAAAACTACCTGCAAAACTGATAGATCAATTTGGTCGAACAGTAGACTACATTCGCCTATCTATTACCGATAGATGCGATTTTCGTTGCGTGTATTGCATGAGTGAAGACATGACCTTTTTGCCACGTGACGAAGTATTAAGTCTTGAAGAGTGCGCTCGTTTAGTCAGTGCTTTTGTATCGCTAGGGGTGAGTAAAGTACGCATTACTGGCGGCGAACCACTAGTACGTAAAAATGCATTATGGTTGTTTGAAGAAGTAGGCAAGTTAGAAGGACTTAATGAGTTAGTACTCACTACCAACGGTAGCCAACTAGAAAAGCAAGCGCAAGATTTACGTAACGCAGGTGTGAAACGCATCAATATCAGCGTAGATAGTTTGGATGCTACACGCTTCAAAAAAATCACCCGCACTGGCGAGCTAGAAAAAGTATTGCGCGGCATACAAGCCGCCAAGGAAGCAGGTTTTGACAATATTAAACTGAACACCGTGTTGATGCGCGGCGTGAATGATGATGAAGCACTTTCATTGGTCGATTTTGCAATCAAGCAAGAGATTGATATTTCATTCATTGAAGAAATGCCCTTAGGCGATGTTGACCATTCACGAGAATCTACATTCTGCAGTAATACCGATACATTAAAAATACTCCAAAGTGAGTACCCACTCATTACTAGCACCGAGACTACAGGCGGGCCAGCACGTTATTGGCGCGTAGCCAACAGTAAAACTAAAATAGGCTTTATTTCACCACACTCACACAATTTTTGCGAAAGCTGCAACCGCGTGCGCATTACTTGCAAAGGCGAACTATACCTATGCTTAGGGCAAGAGGATAAAGTAGATTTGATGCCTCTTTTAAGAAACCACCCGAATAATGACCAACCTTTGATTGATGCGATTTTAGCTAGCATGGCGACTAAACCTAAAGGGCATGACTTTGATTTACGACGTGCTGAGCCAGCAGTGATAAGGTTTATGTCGCATACTGGCGGGTAGTTTTAGTGATGGCAATTGCTGGTTTGATTATTGCAGGCGGTCGCGCAACTCGTATGGGAGGAATAGACAAAGGCTTAGCGTTATTGCAACAAAAATCTCTCATTGAGCATGTAATTAGTCGCTTAAGTTCGCAGGTCGATGAAATCTTCATCAATGCCAACCGTGAAATCACACAATATCAAGCCTTGGGGTATCGTGTTTTACAAGATGAAACCTCTGACTTTATCGGACCATTAGCAGGTTTTAATTTAGGGTTAAAGCACGCAAAATACGATTATTTACTCACGGTGCCTTGCGATTCGCCATTGCTTCCGCTAGATTTAGCCGAGCGTTTACTCTCCAGTCTACTCAAACATAATGCAGATATAGCCGTTGCAACGAGCAATGGTGATGTGCACCCTGTATTTTGTTTATGCAAAAAAAGTGTGTTGCCGAGCTTAATTAATTACCTTCAACAAGGTGGCCGCAAAGTTAGCGCTTGGCAAAAGAGCTTGAATTATATTGAGGTAGATTTTACTGATAATGCAGAAGCATTTATTAACTTGAATACGCTTGAAGATTTAGCAGCACTTGAATTACAGCTAAAATCTAGTTATGAATAGAACAATACCAATCTTAGGCATTTGCGCTGCGGGTAGCAATGCAGGCAAAACCACTTTAATCACACAACTTATCCCCGAGCTGGCAAAACGTAACATCAGAACTTCAGTGATCAAACACGCGCATCATAAGTTTGATATTGATCATCCTGGTAAAGATAGTTACAACATTCGTGAATCTGGCGCGGTACAAACGCTGATTGCTTCTGGTAAACGTTGGGCGTTGATGACGGAAATGACACAAACCCCTGACTATTCAGAGGAAGCGAATCTAGATGAGTTATTGGCTCAATTGAACCAAAACTATGCTGATTTAATTTTGGTAGAAGGGTTTAAATCTGCTGCAATTCCAAAAATTGAAGTATATAGAACAGCCATGGATACGCCATTATTAGCCGCTTCTGTGGCAGATATTATTGCAGTTGCCTCTGATGTACACCTTGATTTATCTGTACCAACTTTAGACTTAAATAATATTTCTGTGATTGCTGACTTTATAATGTTAAAAATTATAAAGCCAAGCCTCTAGCCTTAACATGAAAACTACCTCTGTTTCACCAAACTCACTGGCTCCCAACTCACTAGCGCAAGTTGTCGCCGACCCAAGTTGCATGGACGATTACGACCCAAATTCAATGCCTGTGGTTAAAGCGCGGCAATTCATTAAGCAGTTTTTAAGCCCAGTTGCAGAAACTGAAAGCTTGCAGATTCGTGAAAGCCTAGGGCGGGTTTTAGCTGAAAATATATTGTCGCCCGCTAACGTGCCAAACTACGATAATTCGGCGATGGATGGCTATGCGTTTAATGCAGACAACATCCAGCAAGACGCGACAACCACCCTAAAATTAATCGGTACCGCTTTCGCCGGCAAAGCGTTTGAAGGCGTATTAGCCAGCGGTGAGTGTGTACGTATTATGACTGGCGGCATGCTGCCAGCAGGTGCAGACACAGTCATTATGCAAGAGCGCATTAAAGTAGATGGTGAAAAAATTAGCTTTAGTGAATCACCTAAACGCGGCATGAATGTACGTTATGCAGGCGAAGATTTGAAACAGGGTCAAGCCGTATTAAGTGTAGGCCATCTGATGCGGGCTGCCGATTTAGGGTTAATTGCGTCA
>JACMNP010000006.1 GCA_014378495.1 Methylotenera sp.
CATTAACAACATAAAAGTGAGCGGCAATTGCCAGCGTGCATTGCCGCCGATTTTACTTGCCCATAGGCCAACGGCTAACATCACCAACAAATGATCCCAACCTGTTAAAGGGTGCATAAACCCTGCATAAGCACTTTCGAGGCCATGACCAGGATGCGCGATTGCCAAACTAGACATACTTGCAAGCAGACAAGCTAATAATATTTTTTTCATGACTCCAACTCCTAAATTAAGCTTTATTTGATATTTCCATAATTTTAACAAAGAACCCGTTAACAAAGCTCCCAGTTTTCAACTAACTTTTTTGATTGCACTATTGATGAATAGTTAGTCTTCCATCAAACCTTGTTTTTTAATAAAACTCACGATTTCCTCTAAGCCCTGTCCAGTTTTTAGATTCGTAAAAATAAATGGCCGTTCTCCACGCATACGTTTTGCATCGGTATCCATCACTTCAAGCGATGCGCCGACCATAGGCGCTAGATCGATTTTATTGATAATTAGCAAATCAGACTTAGTAATGCCTGGCCCGCCTTTGCGTGGGATTTTTTCGCCCGCAGCAACATCAATCACATAGATAGTTAAATCAGAAAGTTCTGGGCTGAATGTCGCAGCCAAGTTATCCCCACCACTTTCAACAAACACAATATCAAGTCCAGCGAAGCGTTTGCACAGCTGCGCAACTGCTTCAAGATTCATAGAGGCGTCTTCACGAATCGCGGTATGTGGACAGCCGCCCGTTTCTACACCAATGATACGTTCAGGTGCCAATGCTTCATTACGCGTTAAGAACTCGGCATCTTCTTTGGTATAAATATCATTGGTTACAACAGCAATGTTATAGCTGTCACGCAAACGCTTGCAAAGTGATAGCGTTAGCGCCGTTTTTCCAGATCCAACGGGGCCTCCGATGCCCACTCTTAGCGGCTCTGTGGATTGTGGGTTCGGCAGGGATTGTGTGTGTTGTGCAAGATTATTCATACTATTTTGACCTAATGTTAATATACTTTACAACCTAAAACTTATGACCTAAAAAGCCTGCTATATTGGGTTTCGTGACGGCATCCCGCAATCGTGAGGCCTGGCGCAAAATTACTGATTTCAAAATCTTGTAAGCGCATCGCCTGCTCAACCACTTCTGGCAAAACACCGCCTAATTCGAGTAATATTTTCTGGCCTGCTACTTGACCAAGCGGCACGGTTTTCATCGCAGCACTTACCTGATTTTCTACCCAAGACCAAGCATAGGCATGCAACATATCTTGTGGTGATATTGCCCATAACTGTGCGATTCCAGCAAATATCGTTGGAAAGGCTGGCGTTTCCAACGCATTGATTACAAGCATAAACTCTGCCGGTAAACTCCCTAAATCATTTAACAGCCTACAAAGCGAATAGCCCATTTGGCGTGTCTCAGCCAAAGCCTCACTCGTATCGCGCCCCGCTTGAAAGTACTTATCCCAATGATTGATTGACGCAGTATTATTGGTTTGCCAATCTTGGTGAAGTCTATAAAGTATAGGCAACTCATATTTGCCTTGGTAAAGCATCAGCGCATCGGTAATCCAAGCTTTAGCGCTTGCTAAATCATGTACTTCGCCACATTCTATGGCCCACTCAAGCCCCTGCGAATAGCTGTAAGCACCAACTGGCAACATGGGGCTTGCAAGCTGCAATAAACGGCTTAATGCCATATTACTCGATGAGAAATTAGATTGATTAACCATGCCGCCTTAACCTGGCTGAAGGCAATCTGGATAAATTATCGTGAGCATCGTGATGATGTCTATGACCACCGCCGTAAGCGCCCGCTTCAGGCTCAAATGGGGCAAGTTGGTCAACTGTAATCATCCCTAGACCAATCAACATTTCTTTGAGCACATGATCTTGCTCTAAGCGCAACCAGCCATCACCCACTTGCAAAGGCACGTGGCGATTACCTAAATGATACGCTGCGCACATCAACGACTGCTGACTATTAGCTGTTACATTGGTGACTGCTTGATTCGCAGCTAATATTTGAACGACAAGGCCGTTCTCCGCTTTGAGCAAATCCCCGCCGCGCAAAATAGTGCCGCGGTCTAGCATTAGCGCTGCCTCAATGCCAGATTTAAGCATGACCCGCAAACGACTCTTTTGCCGTAAATCAAAAGGGAGTATTAATTGATCATCAATTGAGTAATTTTCAGTTGTTTGTTGCAAGCGCTGCATAATATTGAGCATTAATTTGAAACTTAAAATAAGAAATATCGTTGTGCCATCGGCAAAATACTTGCTGGCTCGCAGGCCAACAATATGCCATCTGCTCGAACGATATAGGTTTCAGGGTCGACGTCTATTTTGGGCATATAACCATTATGTATCATGTCGGCTTTTCTTACCGTGCGTGTGCCGCGTACAGGCACCAAAGTTTTGTTCAAGTTAAGCGCATGCAGTGCAGGGTTTATCAACCCAGCTTGTGACACGAACGTGACTGATGTTTTTAACCCACCGCCATAGGCGCCAAACATATTGCGATAATGTACAGGTTGTGGCGTGGGGATAGACGCGTTTGGATCACCCATTGCTGCGGCCGCAATCATGCCGCCTTTTAAAATAATAGAAGGTTTAACGCCAAAGAATGCAGGTCGCCATAGTACTAAATCGGCTAATTTACCCACTTCAATAGAGCCAACTGTATCGGCAATGCCATGCGTTAATGCAGGGTTAATCGTATATTTAGCGATATAGCGTTTTACACGAAAGTTATCGTTACGGGCAGAGTCTTCTGCCAATGCGCCGCGCTGTATTTTCATTTTATGCGCAGTTTGCCAAGTGCGAATCACCACTTCGCCAACCCGACCCATCGCTTGTGAGTCTGACGACATCATCGAAAACGCACCTAAGTCATGCAGAATATCTTCCGCGGCAATCGTTTCACGTCGAATACGGCTTTCAGCAAAGGCAATATCTTCTGCAATTGCAGGGTCTAGATGATGGCATACCATAAGCATATCCAAATGCTCATCAATGGTATTAACGGTAAATGGCCGTGTAGGATTAGTAGACGACGGCAATACATTGGCATAACCTGCTGCCTTGATAATATCAGGCGCATGGCCGCCACCTGCACCTTCTGTATGGAAGGTATGAATGGTGCGATCTTTAAATGCGGCAATGGTCGTTTCCACAAAACCAGATTCATTCAACGTATCTGAATGAATCGCCACTTGCACATCCATTTCTTCCGCCACGTTTAAGCAATTATCAATCGCGGCAGGTGTTGTGCCCCAATCTTCATGTAATTTAAGGCCAATCGCGCCGGCTTCCACCTGCTCGCGTAAAGGTTCTGGCAAACTCACATTCCCTTTGCCTAAAAAACCCAAATTCATGGGGAAAGCATCAGCCGCTTGCAACATGCGATGAATGTGCCAAGGGCCAGGCGTACAAGTGGTCGCAAATGTCCCAGTGGCTGGACCTGTGCCGCCGCCCAACATGGTCGTGACGCCAGACATGAGCGCTTCTTCAATTTGCTGCGGGCAAATAAAATGAATGTGTGTATCCACCCCGCCTGCAGTCACAATCATGCCCTCACCTGCAATGATTTCAGTACCAGCGCCAATAGCAATCGTCACCGCAGGTTGAATATCAGGATTACCAGCTTTGCCAATGGCAGAAATACGTCCGTTTTTGAGCGCAATATCAGCCTTAACGATGCCCCAATAGTCAATAATAAGCGCATTGGTGATAACGGTATCGGCTACGTCTTTTGCACATAATTGGCCTTGACCCATACCATCGCGAATAACTTTTCCACCGCCAAATTTCACTTCCTCGCCATAAACCGTATAGTCTTTTTCGACCTCGATCCACAGATCGGTATCAGCCAAGCGCATTCTATCGCCAGTGGTGGGACCGAACATTTCAGCATAAGCACGTTTATCAATTTTTAAGGTCACTTCAACGCCCCCATCACTTTGCCTGCGAAACCGTATACTTTGCGGTCGCCGCTTAGTGCCACTAATTGCACAGTACGCGTTTGACCGGGCTCAAAACGTACAGCAGTGCCTGCCGCAATATTCAGTCTAAAGCCATAGGCACGCTCTCGCGCAAAAGATAATCCATCATTGGTTTCATAAAAATGAAAATGTGAACCGACTTGTATGGGTCTATCGCCCGTGTTCGCAACATCTATCGTGATAGATTCGCGGTCAACATTCAGGCTGATTTCACCTGCGTCTATGAGCATTTCGCCTGGAATCATATTTTTCTCAAAATTTTTATTTAACGTGTCTTAAAAATGCCAAGCACTAAACCAGACAAGGCGCGAGTAAAAAATACTGACGCTACATACATACAGTTTGTAAGGAGGTATTTTCTAGGAGTAACGCAGTATGGTGACGTGCTTGGCATTTTTAATCTAGGGGATTGGATGGTGGACTGTAACTAGCTTAGTTCCGTCTGGGAAAGTAGCTTCAATCTGAATATCAGGAATCATTTCCGCGATGCCTTCCATAACGTCATCGCGGCTTAACAGCGTTGCGCCATAACCCATTAAATATGCAACAGTTTGACCGTCGCGCGCGCCTTCCATAATAGCGGCTGAAATATAAGCGATGGCTTCAGGATAATTAAGTTTCAAACCACGGGCTTTGCGTCTTTCGGCTAACAAGGCCGCAGTAAAAATCATCAACTTATCTTTTTCTCTAGGGGTTAATTCCATCGTTCAGCGCTTTCGTGTTTTATTTTTATATGCTTGGACAACTATTTTTTATATCGCTTAAGTCTTTGAATTTCACACACCCTAACTTCAAACACTCTAACTTTAAGTATTCCAAATTCTAGGCCGGATTGCTGGTCTACTCAAATACCACGGCCTTAATATTTGCCATAACCCTTCAAAATAATGCCTTGCAGATTGTGCTGACATACCAATATAACGTGCTGAAAATACCTCAGGCAGTGTCGTTACACCAAACTTTGCTTGGCTATCTGCCGAGTTTTTTATGTTTGGGTCATCTATCCCAAAATCATCTATTTTGTATTGCTGGCATTTCTGCAGTAATTCTGAGGGTACCGCGCCTGCGGCAATTACAAAACTAGCACTAACTACATTGCCATCCAACCCAACTTTAGACTTAAATAATCTATCATTGGCATGCAAATTCGTGCGCTCGTGCCAAATGGTTTTATTAAGACGCTTAATCGTCAGTTTTTGGTGAATTTTGCCAGTATTCCAGCTTTCACCTTTAGCCAGTCGGCCAAAACATAGAATCTCCCAGCCTGCATATTTCGCATCATTACCAAGGTTAATTTCAGCCGAAAAATCTAGCATCGCACCATCAAACAAGATATTTTCTTGCGGTAACCACTCTAAACTTGCATTTTCAGCCAAATCAAACTGCACATGTTGACTTGCAACGTTACCATTTGCTTTATACCACTTACCTGCCCCTGGTGTGGTCAGCAAAGTTTGCGCATTTTTCTGCATCTTCACATTCAGGATTAACTCATCACCACCAGCCACGCCACCGGGCGGGTGAATGATAATGCCATGGCATAAATCAACGCCTTCAGGGTGCAGCGTTTTCTGTATCACTAATGGGCCGCTGTGCTGCCTTTTAGCTAAAAAACTACGCCCGTGCTGCGCATCAAAATCCAGAGATAGCTCTGCTAACCAATGGGTAGTTTTTGCTAGGGGTAAATCTTCATGCACACTTGTTGCAACAATCGAATTATCGTCATCCATGCTCAAATAATGCCACAAAATAAATGCATCACTGCATTATTTAAACAGACAAATAGCCTTTAATTTTTGCAGCATCCACTTCACCGCGTTTATCTTCATGAATAAATTTGCCTTTATCAATCACTATGATGCGATCCGCGATTTCCATGGTGAAGCTAAGCACTTGTTCAGAGACGATAATCGTGATTTCACGCATCTTTCTGATTTCATTTAATACTTTAGCGATGTCTTTAATAATCGAGGGTTGTATGCCTTCGGTTGGCTCATCTAATAGCAATACTTTAGGATTCGTTACCAAAGCACGGGCGATTGCCAATTGCTGCTGCTGCCCACCAGAAAGATTGCCGCCTTTACGGTGACGCATGTCATAGAGCACTGGAAATAAAGCAAAAATGTCTTCTGGAATCTCACGCGTTTTAGATTTCTCTAAGCCCGTTTCAATATTCTCTTGCACCGTCATGCTAGGAAAAATCATGCGGCCTTGCGGCACATACGCTAACCCTTTAGCGACGCGCTCATAACTATCAGCATCTTGTAGATTTTGCCCATCTACCATCGCTTTACTACTTTTGCTTGGCAATATACCCATTAGCGATTTAAATAAAGTGGTTTTACCCATGCCATTGCGACCCATAATTGCCAAAGTTTCATTCTTTTCCGCTTTAAAATTCAAGCCGTGAATCACTTGGCTTTGGCCGTAACTTACTTGTAGATTTTCTATTTCAAACATGTTTAATCTCCTAATGCTTTAAATTTCAGCAACTATGTAAGTTAATGACCCAAATAAACTTCAATGACTTTTTCATCTTCTTGCACTTCGTCCATTGGGCCTTCAGCCAAAATTTTCCCCTGATGCAACACAGTCACTTTATGGGCGATTTTTTTCACAAACTCCATGTCGTGCTCAATCACAATTACAGAGCGATTTTTGCAAATTTTGTTTAGCAGTTCTGCTGTTTGGTCGCGCTCTTTAGCGCTCATCCCAGCCACCGGCTCGTCAAGCATCAGTAACTCTGGGTCCTGCATCAGTAACATGCCGATTTCTAACCACTGTTTTTGACCATGGCTTAGTAATGCAGCTTCCATTTCTAGAAAGTCAGTTAACATGATTTCGTCAGCTATTTTTTTTACCTGTGATACCACTTCATCAGTGCGCTTAAAGAACAAACTACCCCAAACGCCACGCCCTTTTGGGTATGAAACTTCAAGGTTCTGAAATACGGATAAATTTTCATAGATTGAAGGCGTTTGAAATTTACGCCCCACCCCAGCGCGCACAATTTCATGTTCTGAAAGTTTAGTAAGTTCAGTATTCATAAATTTGATAGAACCAGAAGTAGATTTTGTCTTTCCACAAATCAAATCTAGTACCGTAGTTTTACCCGCGCCATTAGGCCCAATTACAACCCGCAACTCATTTTTATCGATATACATCGTCAGGCTATCTACCGCCTTGAATCCATCAAAAGATACCGTTAGATCTTCTATAGCTAGCACAAAGTCAGTATTACTCATGCTTTTGCTCCTATCTCTTTAATATCGTTAGCAGGTGTTGCATCATTTTTCTTTGCTATTTCAGTTGCTTTTGAAGGTGTGACCTCTGAAAATTTACGTAAAAATTTGAATTTTTTTGCATACTTTTCATACACTCCAGCTAAACCATTCGGGAAAAACATGACGACTGCGATAAACAATCCGCCCATTAAAAATAACCATAATTCTGGATAAGTTTCTGAAAACACAGTTTTGCCATAATTCACCAATAAGGTGCCATACACCGCACCAATTAGTGACATACGACCGCCCACAGCAGCAAAGATGACCATTTCAATAGACGGCACGATCCCCACTAAAGAAGGCGACATAAAACCTACTTGTAAGATAAACATTGCCCCACCAATCGCTGAAATCATGGCAGACACACAGAAAATGAAGATTTTAAAATTAGAAACATCATATCCAGAAAAACGTACCCGCTCTTCTTTGTCACGCATCGCTAGTAACAACATTCCTAACTTACTGCTGAGGATGTAGCGTGAAAGTAAGATGCAAGCAAACAGCAACCCGCCATTCACATAATACAAAATGTACTTAGCGCTATCGGTACGAATATCCCAACCCAGCATAGTTCTAAGGTCAGTAATGCCGTTTACTCCGCCTGTATAGCCTTGCTGACCAACAATCAAAATGCTCAGAATCAACGCGATGGCTTGGGTAATAATTGCAAAATATACTCCGCCCACACGTCGTTTAAACATTGCAAAACCAATGATGTAAGCAAACAAAGCGGGTATCACTAATATGGCGATGATGGTCAAAGGTAAACTCTTAAAGGGCTCCCAAAACCACGGCAGGGAAGTAATTTGATTCCAATCCATAAAGTCTGGAATACCAGGCGTGGTCTGAATTTTGGTGCTAATAGGATCTGACGCTTCCAGCTTCAAAAACATCGCCATGCCATAGCCACCCAAACCAAAAAATATGCCTTGGCCTAAGCTTAAAATACCGCCGTTACCCCATAACAGTACCAAACTAACGGCTACAAATGCATAAGTAAGATACTTTCCTACTAAATTTAACCTAAAAATATCCACCCCAATAGGTAACACAACGAAGACGAGAACCGCTAGTAGCGCCAACCCTATCGCACCCTGCTTACCACCTAATAGTTTATTTGAGATTGCATTCATCTTGTTCTCCTGTGTATTTATGAAGCCTATTTACGAAGTTTGGAAGCAAATAGACCTTCTGGCTTCACCATTAATATGGCTACTATCACTAGTAAAGTAGAAACCTTACCCATAGAACTGGTCATGAAGAACTGAAGGATAGATTGCGCCTGCGCTATGCCGAATGCTGAGGCAATAGTACCCATAATGCTTGCCGCACCACCAAAAACCACAACCATGAAGCTATCAACAATGTACAAAGTACCCGTTGTTGGCCCTGTGGAAGCAATTGTTGTAAATGCTGCACCTGCAATACCCGCGATGCCGCACCCTAGCGCAAACGTTACACGGTCAACCTTTTTAGTATTAATACCTACTGCGCCTGCCATTACTCGGTTTTGCACAGTGGCGCGAACACGTAAACCCCACCGTGACCGATACATAAAGATATAAACACCTGCAGTGACGATGAGTGCTAACCCCATCACAAACACACCATTGATTGGTATATCAATATCGGGCGTAGGTTTGAATGAACCTAACAACCACTCAGGTAATTCCGCACTGACTTCTTTTGCACCAAAACAAGAACGGAATGTTTGCTGCATCACCAAACTCAAACCCCAAGTCGCTAAAAGGGTATCTAATGGCCGCTTGTATAGATGCCGTATCATAATAAATTCAATAAAGTAACCAAAGGCAAAGGCAATGACGAAAGCCAAAATAATGGCGAATATGAAGTAATAGTTAACAATGTTGTATTGCACTGCAAACTTTGAAAGCATCACCGTGGTGTAAGCGCCAATGGTCATAAACTCACCATGCGCCATATTGATTACGCCCATCTGTCCGAAAATAATGGCAAGACCTAATGCCATGAGTAGCAACACAGTAAACATGCTAAGGCCAGAAAAGCCTTGCATGACCATAATATTGCCTATATCTCCCATTGAATAACCAAACATACGGCCTCCTACTTGATTGCTGCTGAAGAAAACTACCTTGCTTATACACCTGCAAATTGCGGCAACCTACACTTAGGTTGCCGCATGTTTAAAGCTTACTAGACTATTGATAACCTTTTGGGAACGGATCTGGTTTGATGTAAGCTGATGTGTAAACAATCTTAGCTTGACCATCTTTTTGCCATTGACCGATACGCAACTTGGTTGTTAAGTGGTGATTTTTTTCCACTGTTACAGGGCCTTCAGGCGCATCTTTAAGTACATAGCCAGGTAATGCTGCTTGTACTTTATCTACATCAAAACTACCAGCACGTTCAACTGCTGCTTTATATAACCATGGCCCTAAGTAAGCAGCTTGTGTTACATCGCCAATGACAGATTTATCACCCCATTTCTTTTTGAATTCCGCAACAAATTTCTTGTTGATCGGTGTGTCAATCGATTGGAAATACTTCATCGCAGAATAGAAACCAGTTAAGTTTTCACCGCCGATGCCTAGCACTTCATCTTCTGTCACTGAAATAGTTAGCATGGTTTGTTTGGTAGAATTTAAACCTGCTGCATTTAACTGTTTAAACCAGGCAACATTACTGCCACCTACAACCGCCGCATAAATCACATCTGGTTTTTTCAGTTTGATTTTATTAATTACAGAACCAAATTGTGTATCACCCAAGGCGATATATTCTTCACCCACCACTGAGCCATGTAGATGTTGCTCAATGTGTTTACGCGCAATTTTCATTGATGTACGTGGCCAGATATAGTCAGAACCGATCAAGTAAAAAGTTTTAGCTTTTTTCTCTTTAGCAATCCAATCTAAGCCTGCAAGAATTTGTTGTGTTGCTTCTTGACCTGTGTAAAAAACGTTTTTGGATTGCTCTAAACCTTCGTAGAAAGTAGGGTAAAACAATAATCCATTGTCTTTTTCAAATACTGGTAAAGCGGCTTTACGCGAAGCTGAAGTCCAGCAACCCATCACGGCAGCCACTTTATCGTTTTCCAACAATTTCTTCGCTTTTTCAGCAAAGGTTGGCCAATCACTAGCACCATCTTCCTGAATCACTTCAATCTTGCGACCTAGAATACCGCCTGAGGCATTGATTTGCTCAATGGCTAATTTTTCAGCTTGAATAGAACCTGTTTCACTGATTGCCATGGTGCCTGTCGCTGAATGTAAAATACCCACTTTTACAGTAGTATCCGTGACAGCTAAACCTGTAGTCATCACCTTTGCAGTTGGAAAATCAGCCGCAAATGCATTAGTAGTAATTAAGCCAGCCGCCAGCAGAGCACCAACTAAGGCGCCTCCAGCTTTAATAAAGCCACGTCTAT
Source organism: Methylotenera sp. (assembly GCA_014378495.1). Taxonomy (GTDB): domain Bacteria; phylum Pseudomonadota; class Gammaproteobacteria; order Burkholderiales; family Methylophilaceae; genus Methylotenera. The sequence goes on from JACMNP010000006.1 coordinate 10,698, forward strand.
TTAAAGTACTCATTACCTTATCTCCTATAAAAAACTAAAAAAACAACATTTAAATCACTACTAAAATACTTGATTCTTTTTAATGCCCTAACATCCATGGCCTTGCAGTCTTTTTGGTTTGCATCTGCAACGCTGGTAAACCTGTTACTTGGTTCACCTTAGATGCTGACTTTGAAATTTTTCCATCAGCGCTAGGTTTACAAGTATGAGAGCCCGCACAACCACAACTTGAACGTCGTCCTATCTTGGGCTCATGTGCTGACCGCTCATTAGTTTCATGTGCTGACCGCTGCGCTTTACCCAAAATAGCCAAATGTGGTGCTGAAATAATGCGTTCACCCTCACAACCACATTCATCACACAATGCAGGCTGACTTGATTCACTCATTTTTCGTAATGCAGAAAAAACACCGCAATTCACACATTCATATTCATATAAAGGCATCAGATATTCTCCTTAAGATGCTTTAGCCGTATCAAAACCTTGCGCCACCATAATTTTCGGGCCATCAGCATTAGGCTTGAGATCAAAATCAAAAATCTCTGTTGGCAACCATAACGTTGCACATGCATTAGGAATATCTACAATGCCGCTGATGTGTCCTTCGATAGGCGCCGTACCTAAAATTGAGACTGCTTGTGCACCGCTATAGCCAAACTTTTTCAGATATTCGATGGCATTTAAGCAAGCTTGGCGATACGCTACATGCACGTCTAGATAATGCTGTTTACCTTGCTCATCAACAGAAATACCTTCAAAAATGATGTAGTCGCGATAATTAGGTGTTAATGGGCTAGGTTGAAAAATTGGATTTTTAATGCCATATTTTTTAACGCCGTCTTTAATTAGGCTCACTTTAATATCAAGATACCCTGCCATCTCAATCGCGCCGCAGAAAGTGATTTCACCATCGCCTTGTGAGAAATGTAGGTCACCCATAGAAAGGCCACCATCTTTCACATAAACTGGAAAGTAAACTTTTGAACCTTTAGTCAAATTCTTAATGTCGCAGTTACCACCATGATCACGGGGCGGTACAGTGCGCGCGCCTTCAGCTGCTGCAACTTTTGCAGCTTCGCCAGTAAGCTTACCCATCACTGCAGATTGCGAAATAGGAGGTAATGCAAGCGCAGGAACACGGTCTGGATCCGTTGCAATCAAATCACCCTCACGTTTGTTCCAAGTAGCTAATAACTCTTTTGAAGGCAAGCAGCCAATTAAACCCGGGTGCATAATGCCCGCAAACTTCACATTAGGTACATGACGTGAAGTAGTGTAAATCCCATGAAAATCCCAAATGGATTTACGTGCTTCTGGATAGTGATCCACCAAAAAGCCACCGCCATTTTCTTTAGAGAAAATACCGTTAAAGCCCCATTGGCTATCTTCAAAAGTACCAACATCCAATATTTCAACGACCATTAAATCGCCAGGCTCAGCACCTTCAACACCAATCGGGCCACTCAAATAATGCACTTGGGTTAAATCTACATCACGCACATCGTTAGCGCTGTCATTGTTACCAATTTGGCCGCCAGTCCAATCCATACATTCAACACGAAACTCATCACCAGGTTTTACCATGGCAATCATCGGCAAGTCTGGATGCCAACGATTATGAATCTGCCCATCTTGTTCCCATGGTTTTTTATCTAGGTCTAACTTAACTAATGTTTTCATTTATTTCCTCCTACTTAATTTCAGTGTCATTTAAAAGTTACAATCAACAGCACATCTCTTTACGCCTTATTACTTACGTATGACTAACGGTCTTAGTCATAATAAATTCAGCGTTAAAGTCTATTTAAGCTACCTAGAAAAGCACTTTTCTAAACTTCAATAAGCTTTTCAATATGGTTAGAATAGTGATGCGAGGGAATGATTGAAATACGTCAAAGTGCGTAGTTGATTTTTGAAATTAATTGCTTGAACTGTGTTAATTTCAAATCAAATATTTATGGACAAGGTAAAGAAATGAACCAAACAAAGAAATCTCACAAACAGCGTCAGAGCGCAAGCATACAGGGCATTGGCATGCTTTTATTACTCACAAGTTTTGCAGCATCCGCCACAGATTGGACTTCTATTAGCAAGGCGAAAGAATATGAGATGCTAGTAGATATGGACTCTTATAATGAATCCGATGGTCACCCCTATATCACCACTAAAACAATCTATAAAAAACTACAAAAATACCAAAAAAATCAGATTAAATTCACTTATATAGAAAACCATACAACAAGCCAATTTAATTGTATTAGTCACATGTATAGAAACACTGCGGTTAGTTTTTATGACCAAAAAAGTAAGTTAGTGCGTACTGAAAAAGGCAATATTGAATTTGAACCGACGATTCATGATTCAACGAACAACTCACTAGAAGGTCTTGTTTGCCAGGTGCAAAGAATGGTGGGTGGCCAGTAAGTGAATTTGACGAGCCACGATGTCTACAACACCGTGGCTACAGTTCACCATTTAGCTAAATTTTTAGAACTGAACCTGTAAAGCAACGTTAAGTGCATTGATACTGTCATTGCCAGAAACTTTAGTCTCAGAGTACACAGTTGATACTTGAGCGTTATATCCTTCAATAATATAGTTAACGCCTAAGTCGTATTTTTTGGTGTCGCTATTAAGTGCAGCATCTGAATTGAATTTTTGATAACGTGCGAATGGTTGGAATTGACCCCAGCCTACCTTATTACTAAAAATGTAACCTGCGCCTGCTGAATAAGCTTTACCTTGCTCACTCAAAAAAACATCATCAGTGTCATAGTCGTAATAAGCGGCTTCAAATGAAACTGCGCCTGGTCCCACATCTTTTTTCTCTAACAGAAAGTCAACGCTGTAAGAACTGTATCTACCTTGATCAGTAAGAGATGCAGCACCATTAGCTTGTGTTCTGCCAGCGATACCCACGGCAAGAATATCTTTTGCACCTAAATAATTACCTGTGCCGTAGTAGCCTGGTTCAGCATCCCAAAAGTCATATTGCAATCTACCTGCATACATTAAGCCATCTATACCAGTACGAGGACCTTGAGTAATTGAAGGTCCTGTAATTTTAAATTCGGTATTTCCTTCAAATGCGCCAAAAGAGTAAGCAAGTTTACTGTCAAATAAACTACCCACTGCAGCCACACCATCATCACGACCAATATAGCCACCATTAAAACCATAACGCGAAGCAATGCCAGACCAGTAACCACCGCCTAATGAATAGTATGGACCTGCCATATTTGCACGATCGCTAGGAGATAGAAAACGACCAGCCCAAATAGTTAACTCAGGCATAATTTCAAACTGTACATTGGCATCGATTACTTGAAAGCCTTCGCCAGCAATATCTTTCTCCGTGTTTAACATACCCTTAATGTATTTGTTAAGTGAACCAGACAAATATATACGAGCGCTATCTAAACTAAAATCTTGTGAACGTGAGTCACCGTTTGGTGCGCCGTCTTCTACAGAAGAAAAACCTGCACGCATACCAAATCCAGCACTGATTGATTTATCCTCACCAAATGTAATAGTTGCGCCTGCATTTGCTTGTGTCGCAGCCATACTACTTGCTGCTAAAATCGCTGAAAGCAATACATTCTTTTTTAATGTCAAATTCATTTCTAACGCTCCTTTAAGGGTAATAATCATTTTTAAAACGAAATTGTTTGGCGCTTACGACTAGTACATGTTTTGAAAACAGTATTAGATGTATTTGTCATGCTGCTAGATTAGCGACGCGGACTTAACTTAGAAATACGTCATTATGCGTAGGTGATTTTTGTTCTGTTTAAGATAAAAATGTGATAACTTTTGAATCACATTTGAATACCAATACACCTACAAATACTGTTGCTTAAACATAAAATGCTCATAAACAATTTAAAAATATTGCTTCCGCTTGCTACACTGATTCTGTTGACCTCATGTGGCGAGCTTTCTTACAAGCGTGGCGCAAGCGCAACTGACCTTGAAAAAACTAAGCTAGCCTGTCAATCAAAAGGGAGTGATGTAGCGATTGAAAAATGTCTTGAAGAGAATGGCTGGACGATTCAGAAATTAGATTCTATGGATATGTTTGCAGAAATCTCTGTTACACCTGATAACCGCAGGGGAGAAGAGTCTAAGGTTTTAGCGCCCAGCAGTGTAGATGGTGTTAAGTCTGATACTGATGTTATGCAAAATAACAATCTGGGGAATAATAATCCCGCGGTGACGGATAAAAAAAGTTCAGTGGCTAATAGCTCGGAACAACCAAACAATATCAACGTCACACCAATTAAACCCAAGCAAACTCAATTTAATCCACTTGATACTTTCGTCGTTAATTCATGGTGGAAAACTGGCGTAAATGGGGATGCATTTAGAACGGATTCAAATCTATGTATTGCCAAGTTAGGTGAAGCGCACAAACCAGATGCTAAAACACAAACAGTCACAGCCGGTTTCGTAATGTGTATGCATGAGCAAGGCTGGAAGGCCATTAAAAAGATTCAGTGATTTCAAATTTAATCACATACAATTTCAGTGATTGTTCGAAAAACTAAACTTTTTGAAGCGCTTGCCTACATCATCGGCATGTGCAAATGATGTGGGTATTCTAAAGTTTCAGTCACTAGCTTTAGCCCATGTTCGCATTCTTCTCTCGTATTTGGACCACCCAAGCAGATTCGTACCGCCTCAGCAGGATTGCTATCGGTGCTAAAAGCCACGCTTGATACTACACCGACCCCTTGTGTGCGCAATTGCAGCGCGAATTCGGAAGCTCGCCAACCTGCATTCACTGGAATTGGTAACCACAAATGAAAACCATCTGCATTCGATAAATATGGCCAAGCCTTTAATACTTTTGAGGCCATTAATTGCCTTGCACTAGATTCAACACGGATTGCTTTTAACATTTCATTTGCCGTGCCATTTTTAACCCAATTTGTGGCAAGCAATGCCGCAATTGGATTGACCATTACCGTAGTAGCACGCAAGGCTCCCGCCAAACGTTGTGCTTGCCTTGCACTGGGCGCGCAGACATAAGCGATTCTAAGCCCAGCGCCTAAGCATTTTGAAAACCCACTGATATACCAAGTAAGTTCTGGTGCTAACTGTACTATGGTGATTGGCGTTTCTGTTGGTAACATGCCATAAGCATCATCTTCAATAATAGGTAGGTTATAACGCATTGCAATATCAGCAAGCGCTTGGCGCCTATGCAATGGCATGGTTTTGGTATTGGGGTTCTGCAAAGTAGGATTGCAATAAAAAGCACGTGGATGCTGTGTTTTACAGGCATCTTCGAGCGCGCTGATAACAGGACCGTCAGCATCACTGGGTATTGAATGTAACCTGATGCCTAATTGTGCAGCAATCGCTTTAATACCTGGGTAGACTAAATCTTCAACACAGATAAGCTCGCCAGGGCGTGCCAATTGTGACATTAAGGCTAATAAAACACTGTGAATTCCAGAACTGACTAGTACGCGATCTGCACCACAATTAGGTACAAAATCTTGCAACCACCCAGCGGCAACTTCACGGTCCTCAGCAGTACCACCAAAATCTTGATAGCACATCAAATTGTAAATATCTGTATTTTCAATAATACGTGCGGCATCAATCTTAAGCTTATTAGCAAGCGCAATTGGCTCTGGTGGCATATTCATAGTCATTTCTGCACTACTGCCATCCCGTAAGGGAATCGCAGGGGGTCGACCACGCACAAAAGTACCTGTACCGGCTTGCGAATCAATTAATCCACGTTTCCTAGCCTCACTGTAACCACGCGCAATTGTGGTGTAATTGAGTTGAAGATCATGTGCTAAATCGCGTAACGCAGGCAAACGCTCGCGCGCTTGCAGACGCTCACTGCTGATATCCTCCTCAATTAAATCAGCAATGAGTAGATAAGCAGGCTTTTTACTTTCTGAAAGTTTTTTCAACCAGTGATAGGTTAAGGATGACATATTCTATTTTCA
>JACMNP010000059.1 GCA_014378495.1 Methylotenera sp.
AACATGCAATATGCAGGTGGCGGTACAGCATACAATGCGCAAGATGCAATGCAACAACCTGAGCCTCAACCTAACTACGGTAATGCTTACGGTAGTGGAACAGCGTCATCTTATTCAGGCAATATTCCACAAGACTTTCCAGTAGATAGCTTTTTACGCAATGCAAAAATGTCATTCATTCGCCTGCAAGCGGCTAACGACAGCAAAGACTTAAACGATGTGCGTGAATACACGACACCAGAAGTATTTGCTGAAATTAGCATGCAAATGCAAGAGCGTGGCAATACAATCCAAAAAACTGAAGTAATTGTAATCAATGCAGAGTTGCTAGAAGTCGCGAATGATGGTGATTACACCATTGCAAGTGTGCGCTTCACAGGACAGCTAAGCGAAAACAAAAACGCTCCAGAAAATGTAGATGAAATTTGGCATATCCAAAAAAACCGCCAAGATGCAAATTCAGCATGGTTATTAGCGGGTATTCAGCAGACTAATTTGCAGTAAGATTAGTTAGAAGTCGCAAAACATATAGCCTAGTCAGTAATGACAAGGCTTTATTTTTTTAACGCACCCAGAATGATGTACCTAGGAAAAAAATAAGTTATTGGCTTGATTGGCTCACCCAATCAAACAAACTTACAATTATATTGCTTTAGTTAAAATTTATAATTGAAAATCCAATGTGTTGAACTTGTAAACTGACTGTTATATATTGCCGTGCGATAAGTTAAAAATAGAAATCGCTAATGATAAAATTGAAAAAATAAACGCGAAAATTGCCAGATAGTTTTTAGGCTTTTTAACTGACAGCGCATTTAATGGCTGAATAACAACATTTTTGTTGTCGTCATTTATTTTGTTGTCGTCATTTATTGATGTTTGTAATAATTTTAGTATTTTTGCAGTCATTACAACATCGAACTTATATGGGTCAAAGCTTTTATAGCCATTAGCTTGTAACTCATTGTTTAACTTTACATCTAGTGGAACATACTTCATTGCCCAATCACTAAATGATAAGGTAGCGATTTGTTTTCTTGAAATTAGCATTAAGTCTTTGTGTCTAGGATCTTGCTGGAGCTTTGCATAGAGCGTGTCAATTGCAGCTTCTTCACCTTCCAAACACTGAAAAAAACATCCATCTCCAAAATATAAGACGCCAACTAATCCATTTTTTCGGTTATTGATACGAGATTTCGCCAATATACGCGCAACATTCGGTTCAATTCCAGCTGAATTGATTGCAGGCGTAAAACTTGACTTACTGACATAAATAATTTGAACTAATTTTTCCATTATTTCCTCCAGATGGTTATATTTTTTTTGGTTGCATTGAACTCTCGAAAGCTATTGCTCGATTCCTGCCCAATTCTTTAGCCCTATAAAGGGCTAGATCTGCCTGATGTAGCAATTGTTTTGGTGCTTTATTAATATTGGGCTTAATGCATGCCACACCACAGCTTATGGTAAGAAATCCATGTGTAGAAGTCGCATGAGGTATTTCTAAAGCTCTAACCTTCATACAGATTGATTGCGCATAGCTGAGAGCCTGTTTTTCAGACATTTCTGAAGATAATACTATAAATTCTTCACCACCATACCTTGCCACAAAATCGCTCATTCTTCTTAATGACCCATGGAGCGTAGCTGCAACTTTCTTTAAGGCTTCATCGCCAGCTAGGTGACCAAAACTATCGTTAAATTTCTTGAAGCAATCAATATCTATAAACATAACAGCTAGGTGGCCTTGTAAACCTAGCTGGTATTCCCAGAAAGAATAAAATTGGTCTTCAAAGTAACGTCGGTTGTAAATGCCAGTTAGCGTGTCATAAACGATTAATTTCTCTAGGGTCGCCTTACTCTGCTCTAGCACCTTGCGCTCTTCTATTAAGCGTTGCTCTAAGATAACCCGGGCGGTCACGTCTTTTTGAATGCCAATAAAATGAGTCAGCAAACCAAATTTTTTGTCAAAAACGGGAGAGATACTCAGTTCATTCCAAAACATCGTGCCGTCTTTACGATAATTTCTAATGGTTACAAGGCATGAGCGTCTTTCATGCAAAGCTTCTTTTAATTCTTGTAATTGCCTTTGTTGCCTATCTTCACCTTGTAAATATCTGCAATTTTGTGAAAGTATTTCATCTTTGGAATAGCCTGTGAGCTTTTCAAAGGCTGGGTTGACAAAAATAAGCGGATAATTAGGTAAGGTAGCATCTGCGATGGCAATAGAATCTCTAGATTCCATTACCGCTTGCATGAGAATATCTTGATTAAACATAAATACCTACATTCCAAATTGTTGTTAATTTTTTTACGGTTCTTTGATGTTTTTCATTAAGTCAATTTTATTACAGAACTATTGACTGCATTTTCAGACATATGTTCGGCGTTTAGAAAAATTAGCATTCTGTAATATACTTTATTAAAACAAGCGATAAGCGATGGGGGTAAGATGAATTCAAAGGTGATAAATGTCAAAGCTGTTAAACCGCAAAGTTGTAGCGGGTGCTCTAATCCAAATGTGTTAGATTTTGACTTTGAATATGCCTTTCAACCTATTGTCCATTTAGGCAAAAAAACGATATATGCACATGAAGCGTTAATTAGAGGCGTAAATGGAGAGAGCGCTGACACAATCCTAAGTAAAGTTAACCTTCATAACGTTTATAAATTCGATCAGGCTTGTCGTGTTAAGGCCGTTAAGACAGCCGCAGAATTGAAGTTTGATAGCTTATTATCCATCAACTTTATGCCTAATGCCGTATATAGACCAGAGCTTTGCATCAGGACAACCTTGGAGGCTGCAGAGCAATATAACTTTCCAGCGGAAAACATTATTTTTGAGTTCACCGAAGGTGAAAAAATTGATACTAATCACCTGCGCGGCATCATTGCTGAATACAAAAAATTGGGATTTAAAACTGCGATTGATGATTTTGGAGCAGGCTATGCAGGCTTATCATTGCTAGTGAAATTTCAGCCTGATATTGTGAAAATTGATATGGAGCTGCTACGTAACATCGATTCTGATAAGCCCAGACAAATAGTTGTTAACGCGTTAGTCAGAATGTGTCATGAATTACAAGTTGAAGTGCTGGCGGAGGGAGTTGAGACCATGAGTGAGCGCGATTATTTAGCTGATCAAGGTATAAATTTGATGCAAGGATACTTATTTGCTAGACCTGCATTCAAATCAATTGGCATAGTAAATGAGAGCGCTTGGCTAAAGTGACTATTATTAAATTCTGTAGATTTAATGGTGTTAGATGTCTATCACCCAAGTAGTTTTAGCCAATTCGTTGTAATTTAGGCAAAAGCGTAACCTAACTTGCCTTGTTTAGCTAAATACATCGCTTGATCAGCGCTTTTAATTAAATCATCTAAGTTGTCTGCATTTTTAGGAAATAATGACACGCCAATACTTGATTTAACCACTAAATTTGGACCAACATCATCGCATGGTAACTCGATTGTTTTAATTAGTTTCTTAATAATCTTAAGAACAGCGCGTTCATTTTTTACTTCCATTAACAGATATAAAAACTCATCTCCACCAAACCGACAAATTGTATCGTCGCTACGAGTATTTGTTTTAAGTCTATTAGCAATGGTTAACAAAACTTTATCACCAACATCATGCCCATATTCGTCATTAATTTCCTTGAATTTGTTTAAATCTATAAACATGACTGCCAAATTCCAATCATGACGTTTTGCTTGCTCCAATCCATGTTCAAGCCTGTCATAAAACAGTGCTCTGTTGGGTAACCCAGTTAATATGTCATGCATTGATGCTTGAGTAGCAATATCTTTTTCAATTTTCAACTCTTCTAAATCGTGCTCAATAATCTCCCGCTCTTTTACCTCAACTTTTAATGCAGTGTTCACCACATCAAGTTCGTCTACAGCTAGCTGCACTTTATTTTCAACAGATGTATTTTTCTTGATTGCATTTTTAATAGAGGGTTGCGGATTCTTAATTGATAGTTCTTTTTTGAGCACTGTGTTTACCGTAGATAAATCATCTGCGCAGACTTGTACCATGTCTTTAATTAATTCACTTTTTATGATGACAGTGGATAAAGTTTTATTAGTTTTATGTTTATTGCTTGATGCTAATTTTATTTTCTTAGTAGTCATTTTGTGTTCAATTTTAAACCCATTCAAAGTACATAATATTTTTGCCCGTTTATGTAACAAGAGGGCTATAAATACATAACTAGCACTCAATCAAAATCATCAGCTTCACAACAATTGGATTTCACTGACGAGCCTACTGCCTCATAACCAGCACGCTCAAGTGCCAATCTATATTCACAAGTTGGAAGGTGCCCAGATAATTTACCATTGATTGTCGTGGTTTCTTCTTTACAAATAGCACATCGATATCTGTGCATTTGACCTTCAAAAGCTTCTTGAGGAAAATCGATGTAGTAAGGTTTTTTCATGGGGTTACGCCTCAAATATGTATTGGTTATTTTTCAACTAATCAATAGTTTAAATCGACAATTGGATTTTGAGTAAATAAGTTTTATAACTTTCCGCCAGCTGGCAATATTAGCGTGGGGTGTACAATATTGACCATGTCAAATTCAACAGCGTACGCACTACAATCTCAACAAGTTTTACACGATATTTTTGGTTATTCCACTTTTCGTGGTGAGCAAGAATCCATTGTGGCACATGTGGTATCTGGCGGTGATGCGCTGGTTTTAATGCCTACTGGTGGTGGAAAATCACTCTGTTATCAGTTGCCAGCTTTGTTGCGTGAGGGTGTGGCTATTGTGGTTTCTCCGCTGATTGCGTTGATGCAAGACCAAGTGGATGCCTTGCAGCAGTTAGGAGTTAAAGCGGCTTTTTTGAACTCTAGCCAAGATGCTGAAGAGGCTCGCGAAGTCACCGCACAACTGATGCGTGGACATTTACAGATTGTGTATGTGGCGCCTGAGCGTTTGTTGATGACTGGTTTTTTGTCTTTGCTAGACCAGATTCAAGAGGGTGCTGGTATTGCACTTTTTGCGATTGATGAGGCGCATTGCGTATCTCAATGGGGGCATGATTTCCGCCCAGAATATCGCAAGTTGACGGTGTTGCATGAGCGTTTTCCTGATGTGCCACGTATTGCGCTGACTGCCACGGCAGATGCACCGACACGGGCTGAAATTGTAGAACGTTTAAGTTTAGAAAATGCGCGCCAGTTTGTTTCTAGCTTTGATAGACCTAATATTAAATATCGCGTGACGCAAAAAGCTAATGCGCGCCAGCAGTTGGAGTCATTTTTAGAGTCTGAACATGCTAATGATGCTGGGATTATCTATTGCTTATCACGCCGTAAAGTAGAAGAAACTGCCCTGTGGTTAAAAGAGCGTGGCTGGGATGCACTGCCTTATCATGCGGGTTTGGATGCGAGCGTTCGCAACCAAAACCAACGGCGGTTTTTACGCGAAGAGGGCGTCATTATGGTGGCAACGGTGGCGTTTGGTATGGGCATTGATAAACCCAATGTGCGCTTTGTTGCCCATTTGGATATTCCTAAAAGTATGGAAGGTTATTACCAAGAAACAGGGCGCGCAGGGCGTGATGGCCTACCAGCGAACGCATGGATGACTTACGGGCTTGGTGATGTGGTAAGCATGCGGCAAATGTTAGATAACGGCGATGCGCCAGAAGAGCGCAAAGCCGTTGAGCGACAGAAGCTAGATGCCTTACTGGGATTTTGTGAATCAACCACTTGCCGCCACCAAACTATATTGCGTTATTTTGGTGAGCAACATGCAGGTGATTGCGACCAATGTGATAACTGCTTAAGCCCTGTGGATACTTGGAATGCGACTCAACCTTCACAAATGGCTTTATCTACGGTATACCGCACAGGGCAACGTTTTGGGGTGGTACATTTAATTGATGTATTGCTAGGCAAGCCTACGCCAAAAGTGCGGCAGTTTGGGCATGAGCAATTAAGTACTTTTGGTATTGGTAAAGAAATATCCCAATCACAATGGAGCAGTGTTTATCGACAGCTAGTGGCGGGTGGTTATCTTGAAGCAGATGTTGAGGCTTACGGCGGATTAAAACTTACCGAATTTGCACGACCAGTACTTAAAAGCGAGGCTGAAGTATGGTTGCGCCGTGATAACGAAGTGGTTAAGCGTAAAGTAACTAAAGCTGGCCGCGGTGCAAATGCTAAAGAAGTCTATGCCGCGGTGAGTGATGACCCGTTGTGGTTTATATTAAAAGACAAACGTACTGAACTTGCGCGTGAGCAAGGCGTGCCACCTTATGTTATTTTTCATGACAGCACGCTACTAGAAATGCTTAATCGTCGCCCAGCCACGCTTGACGAGATGGCTAAGATTAGCGGTGTTGGACAAGCCAAGCTAGACCGTTATGGCGATGCGTTCTTACAAGTGCTAGAAGAGGCGGCTAACTAGCACTATTTTGTAGGAAAATTCCTACAAAAAAATTCCTATCCTTCTGATGTTTGAAAATATCAGTGGTATTTATAATCATCCAAAATATTAACCATTTGATGATATAGGACCTAAAGCCATGATAACTTTGAAAGAAGGGTCGCCCTACCCCAGAGGTGCGAGTTTTGATGGTAAGGGGACAAATTTTGCCTTGTTCTCGGATCATGCGACTAGCGTGACCGTTTGTTTATTTAGCGTGGATGGAAGCTCTGAAACTGAGCGCATTCAGTTAAAAGAATGTACTAATGGTATTTGGCATGGGTATTTAGATGGTGTTAAACCTGGGCAACGCTACGGTTATCGGGTTGATGGACCTTGGGATCCTGCTCAAGGTCAACGCTTTAATGCCAATAAGTTGGTATTAGACCCGTACGCTAGAAAGCTTTCTGGCGCGATTAAGTGGGATGATTCACTGTACGGTTATACCATTAGCGATGCCCAAGATGCTGATTTGGTGATGGATAAGCGGGACAGTGCAGCATTTATGCCCAAAGGGATTGTCATTGACCCCGCCACGTTAGTTAAAGCCAAAAAGCCCAATATCCGTTGGCCTAAAACTATTATTTACGAGGCGCATGTCAGAGGCTTGACGATGCAGCATCCATTAATTCCCAATGATATTCGCGGCACTTTCGCTGCACTAAGTGATTCTGCACTCATAAGCCATTTACAAAAAATTGGCATTACTGCCATTGAGCTTTTGCCTATTCATGCCTTTACGCAAGACCACTATTTATTAGAAAAAAATCTCTCTAATTACTGGGGCTACAACAACCTTTCTTACTTTGCCCCTGAGCCAGCTTATATGGGCTCTGGCGAATTGGAAGAAATTGCCAAAACAGTCGATAGCTTGCATGAAGCTGGTATCGAAGTGATTTTAGATGTGGTGTACAACCACACTTGCGAAGGCAATCACTTAGGCCCAACTTTGTCTTGGAAAGGTATTGATAATCTTAGCTATTATAAAGAGCTACCCGGCAACCCAAGGTATTACGATAACTTAACGGGTTGTGGCAATGCGCTTAATACGTCACACCCAAAAGTGTTGCAAATGATTATGGATAGCTTGCGCATGTGGGCAACTGTATACGGCATTGATGGTTTTAGATTTGATTTAGCGTTAACGCTAGGGCGCAACGAAACGGGCTTTAGTCGCGACCACGCCCTATTCCATGCCATGTTGCAAGACCCCATACTTAGCCAGTGCAAATTGATAGCGGAACCTTGGGATGTAGGCCCTGGTGGCTTCCAGTTAGGTTCATTTCCACCAGGTTTCTCTGAATGGAATGGTGATTATCGCGATGTGACCCGTGAATTTTGGACAGGTAAAGAAGGTGTGTTGTCGAGCTTTGCCAGCCGATTTGCTGCTTCTAGTGACTTATTTAATGAGCAGCATCGCAGACCGTGGTCCAGCGTGAATTTTATTACTGCGCATGATGGTTTTACTTTGCATGATTTGGTTTCTTACAACGAAAAACATAACGAAGCGAATGGTGAAGATAATAACGACGGTGCTAATGATAACCGTAGTTGGAATTGTGGTGCTGAAGGTGAAACAGATTCTGCTGAAATCAATGCACTGCGAGCGCAACAAAAAAGAAATTTTTTAGCGACTTTATTTCTTTCCCAAGGCATTCCAATGTTGCTGGCTGGGGATGAGCTTAATAACTCGCAGTCCGGCAACAACAATACTTACTGCCAGAACAATGAAATGGGCTGGGTGAATTGGGATAACGCAGATGACAGCTTAATTAATTTTGTGGGAGAACTCGCTACGCTACGTAAAAAATATAGCGCAATCTCTAGAGCAGAGTTTTTAACAGGCAAACTCAACGAACATGGCAACTCTGACGTGACTTGGTTTAATGTGAATGGCGAAGTGATGACAGACGAGCAGTGGGATGATCCTAATAATAAATCCATGGCCGTAAAGTTTATGTCGTCCAATAAAAATGAATCATCGATATTGGTATTTTTAAATGCATCTCACGTGACTGTAGAAGCGCAGATGCCATGTAATGATGTGCATGATTGGAAACCTGTGCTGAACTCAATATTAAAAAATGAAATCGTCGATACTAAAACATCATTACACTTAGAGCCGCGTTCAGTTTATGTTTATGAAGGAGATTTGATTAAAAGTTAAATATTAGGTTTAATGCTTAATCAGCTAACCTAATCAATAGGAAGTACAAAGTGTCTGGTCGCCGTAACCCTAAACAAAATCGTTTTTTAGCGAGATTAACGCCAGCAATATATGAGCGACTTTTGCCAGGCTTGGAGTTAATAGCGCTGCCAAGAGATTGTGATATCTATCATAAAGCGGGAAAAATAGATTTTGTTTACTTCCCTATAAGTAGCATTGTTGCCGTAGTTAAAGTATTGATGGATGGTGCAGCGCCTGAAGTTGCGACAATTGGTGATGATGGTGTAGTTGGCGCGGATATTTTTATGTGTGCCAATTCTGGGACTAGCAGAGTAGTCGTGCAAAGTGCGGGATTCGGTTATAGAGTCAAAATGAGTGTTGTGAAAGACTTATTTGAAACTGAACCTGCGTTTAGAGATTTGATACTGCGCTATATTCATACCTTATTCATACAATCTGCCCAAATAGCCGCCTGCAACCGTTATCACAATGTTGAACAACAGGTATGCCGATTTATATTAACCAGTTTAGATCGTTGGGCTTCTAACCGAATCAGTTTAACGCATCAGCGCGTAGCAGACCTTTTGGGCGTGCGGCGTGCGGGGGTCTCTGAAGTATCAGCAAACTTAGCGAAACATGGTTACATTAAATATCACCGAGGATGCGTTACTGTTTTAGACAGGACAGGTTTAGAAAAAAGTGTATGTGAGTGCTACAAAGTGATTAAGGGCGAGATTGACTCATTTTTGAAATAGCACTTTTCATAACGCGGTAAATTTAATTACACGTTAAGTTACTAGCATTTAAATATGCCATTAGTGTACGTTAGCGGACAGAAAATATTTTAAGCTATCTGTAATATGGGCCATTATTTTAGCGGTTGAAGAAATTCAAGCGCTTTTTAATCTTAGGATTATTATTTCTAATGGCTTGTTATGATGGATAAGAGTATAAAAAAAGTCGGATATCAAGAAATCAGTTTAGATGGGCTTGAAACGCAGGTTTCAGCTAACAAAGAACTCAATAACTTAGTGGCTAGCGTTGTACTGATTTTAGTAGCCGACGGCGCAGATTTAGATGCGATTGTTGCTGTGCGTGCTGTTTTAAGAAAAGCAGGAATCACAGCGTTACTAACGGCGCCTTCTGCAAACCTATTAAGAAGCGCTCAAGAGTGCCCCATTATCATTGATAAAATACTGCCTACAGCAGGATCTTGTCTGTTTGATGCTATTTTTATTCCTGAAGTTAAAGGCGTTCACTATCATCGTTTAAATGATAAGGTTATCTTATTTATAAAAAATGCTTATCAAAATGGCAAAGTGATTGCTACGGTAGACCCGGAAATAATACTTGCCCTTCAATCATCACAAACCTTAGCCTTACACAATAATAAGTTTTTTGATGAGCAAATTATTAATTATCATGAAAATGATGATCAATTCTTTAAGCGTTTCGTTAACGCCATCACTGAACGTAACTCATTAAATGTAAGCTAATGACATACCTTTTCATTTATGTGATTATCAAATCTACTGAGGTTAATCTAAGTATTAAAATTAATCTTGTCGTTATGCCTTTGGGCTAAAATATGGTGCAATATTTTTATATTGAGTACTTATTTGGTGCAAGCATATTTTAGTTAAAAATTGTATTTTAATAACTTATTGATATTTAAAGATATTTATAATATTTAGACATGGCATATTATTTGCTGATATCTAATCATTGAGAAAGCGGTGAAGTTACCGCTAAAGTTTCAAAAAAGATGACTAGGGTTCCGATTTTTAAGTACTGTTACTTAAGTATTTAGAAATGACTGGACCGAGAGTTGTCGGCCACTAGCAGTTATGGCTACACGGAGGGATAAAAGCCCGGGAGGAAGCGTTTTTTTAAATGCCGCCTTCTCGACTTTTTTACCAACCTAGGAGCCATACCATGCACGCAATTAGTTCCATTTTTGACAAATCAAGTCTTATCAAATCCAACGTAGTTAAATTAGCCAGTAATACTGGTTTTTCAGCACGCACTGTTTTAACTGCTACTGCATTATCAGCTACATTATTATTTTCAGGACTCTCACAAGCGGCTGAGCCATTAAAGATTGGTTATAGCGATTGGCCAGGATGGGTAGCTTGGCAGGTTGCTATTGATAAAGGTTGGTTTAAAGAAGCGGGTGTTGATGTCAAATTTGACTGGTTTGATTACTCTGCATCTATGGATGCATTTACCGCTGGCAAGATTGATGGCGTTACTGTGACCAACGGTGATGCTTTAGTCACAGGATCTGGTGGTGCTAAAAATGTCATGATTCTACTAACCGATTACTCAAACGGTAATGACATGATTGTTGGTAAGCCTGGGATTAAAAGTCTTAAAGATTTAAAAGGTAAAAAAATTGGCTTAGAAGTTGGGTTGGTTGAGCATCTTTTACTGCTTAACGGCCTAGAAAAAGCAGGGCTTAAAGAAGCTGATATTACGCTGGTCAATACCAAAACCAATGAAACACCACAAGCACTGGCCTCTGGCGATTTAGCAGCAATCGGTGCATGGCAGCCTAATTCAGGTGAGGCCATGAGTCGCGTGCCTGGTGCAAAGCCAATTTATACTTCAGCTGATGAGCCTGGTCTGATCTATGACGTGCTAACAGTGAGTCCAGCAAGCTTATCTAGCCGAAAAGCGGATTGGAAAAAAGTAATTTTAGTATGGGATAAAGTAGTGGCCTATATTAACGACCCTAAAACCCAACCAGATGCTGTAAAAATTATGGCAGCGCGAGTGGGTTTAAAACCAGAAGCTTATCTACCCCTATTAAAAGGCACTAAATTATTGAGTCTTGCAGAAGGTAAAAAAGTATTTGTTAAAGCTAAAGGATTTAAATCTTTATACGGTTCTAGCAAAATTGCAGATGATTTTAACGTGAAATATGCCGTTTACAAAAAGCCTATGGACTTAAATAAAGCTATTGATTCGTCTTTAGCTACTAAATAGTGTGTGTAATTCAACAAGCAAATTAATTATTTTAATCTATTAGTCCATCAGTTAAAGGTCACAGAATGAGTTTTTCATCTTGGTTTGCAGTGCGTAGAGAGTTATCACCGCGTAGGCAAAAGTTATTAGGGTTAGGCTCATTTCTGTTACCGCTTTTAATTTGGTGTGCTGTAAGTTATGTGCCATTTATTTGGCACCCAATGGTCATGGTAAGTAATCCGGGGGATGTGGATTACTTTCAGTCGGACATGCTGGTAGATAAGTCTGTATTTAAAGACGAGCTTGCCAATATGCAAGCCGCGAATAAAGTGTCACCAGTAGGCTCGCCTGCAAATCCAATCTACCTGCCTGCACCCCATGAAGTAGCAAAAGCTTTATATACCGCCTTTACTACTGCGCCAGAACAGCGTGATGGCAAATGGTTGCATGAAAGTTTGTGGCATAGCATACAGATTATCTTTTGGGGCTTTTTCATCTCATCACTGATTGGTGTGCCGCTGGGGATTTTGTGCGGCACCTATAGCGCCATTTCTCGGCTGAACGAACCTTTCATTGAGTTTTTTCGATATCTACCTGCACCAGCATTCGGTGCGTTGGCAGTAGCGATTTTAGGAATTTACGATGGGCCTAAAATCGCGGTTATTGTGATTGGAACCTTGTTCCAGCAAATCCTCATCATTGCTAACACTACCCGCAAGCTAGATTACGCCTTGCTGGAAGCCGCACTTACATTAGGCACCAGTAAGTTTAAGTTACTTATCCATGTGATTATTCCAGGCATATTGCCTGAGTTATATCGCGACCAGCGGATTTTGCTGGGTTGGGCATGGACTTACCTGATTGTAGCGGAGTTAATCGGTACCTCTTCTGGGATCACCTGGTTTATCACCCAGCAGGCACGCTATCAGCATTTTGATAACGTTTATGCCGCCATCATCATGATCGGTATCCTTGGGCTAGGTGGAGATTTAATGCTGGCTTGGCTCAGCAAGCGTCTATTCCCTTGGGCTGTTCCTTCTAATAAAGCATAGTCCGGCTCATAAAGAATAGACCAGAGAAAAGTAAAGGACTTAATAGTGACCACAAAAATTAATTTACCTAGCTACCTAGAACAATCAGACGCGGTTAAGCAGCGTTTTGATCGCCTCAAATCGCGTGAAGTGATTTTAGAAGTGAAGGATTTAAATAAGGTTTATAAAACAGCCAAAGGTGAAGTTGTTGCACTAAAAAATGTGAACTTCAAAACGCATAAACGTGAATTTGTCTGTGTAATAGGGCCTTCAGGTTGTGGCAAGTCTACGCTTATTAGAATTTTAGCCGGTTTAGAGTCACATACTTCTGGCGATGTATTACTAGACAATAAACCCGTGACTGGGCCAGGGCGAGACCGCGGTATGGTGTTTCAAGGCTATACCTTGTTTCCTTGGCTAAACGTTAAACAGAATGTGATGTTTGGCTTAAAAATGAACAATATCGGTTCAGAAGAAGCAGGGCGTGAAGCAGATACTTGGCTAGAGTTAGTCGGCTTAGAGAAATTCGCCAATGCTTATCCACATGAACTTTCTGGCGGTATGAAGCAGCGTGTAGCCATTGCTAGAGCGCTGGTCAATCAACCGCGTATTCTGTTGATGGATGAGCCATTTGGTGCTTTAGACGCACAATCCAGATGCAAGATGCAAACGCATTTGCTCGAAATCTGGCGCAATATCGATGTGACTATTTTGTTCATTACCCATGATTTAGATGAAGCTATTTTTCTAGCAGATAGAATTCTGGTGCTTAAAGCCCACCCTGGTGAAGTGCAGGAATTGATTGAAGTGCCGGTGCCTCGTCCGCGCAGCGTTGATGATTTGATTAGCCCGGAATTCTTAGCCACTAAAGCTAGATTAGAAGCGCTGATTCACCCACCTGAAGTTAAAAATGATGAAGATGAAGTGGTGACACCACGCATGATTCGTTTCGTTAATGTTGCAGATAATGTGGAGTAGGGGCTAGCTATGTTTTGGTCACAACTCACATGGGCAGAACTGCCCGATAAAATTACCGCTGCAAATCAGGCAGCTATCTTGCCGATAGGTGCTACTGAACAGCATGGGCCACATATGGGCTGCGGAATGGATTATGTGCTGGCAGATATTTTATGCAGCGCAGTTTCAAAAAAAACGCATGTACCAATGCTGCCGACGATGCCTTATGGCTGCTCTATCGGCCATAGTCGCCGCTGGCCAGGTACGTTAGCCGTTCAACCGATAACGCTTATTAATATGATGAAAGATATTGGAGACTGGGCTTATCACAGTGGTATTCGTCGATTATTTATTGTGAATACCCACGTGACCAACGCTGCGCCATTACGTTGTGCGCTTGAAATGCTACGTGCAGAACATGATGACTTGATGGTGGCAGTATTCAATTCTGCGCATATCAGCCAGCGCGTTAAAAAGTTTCATCATGCCGATGGTGATGACTGGCATGCAAACGATGCTGAAACATCGCTCATGCTAGCCACCGCGCCGCATATGGTGCGTGCTGAGTTACTAACAGCTGCTGATGACCCAGATCGCACTGAAGGTTTAGTTTTTTCACACCCTGTGAATCGCACGAGCACGAACGGCGTAACAGGGATGCCCAGTATTTCTAGTGCAGAAAAAGGTCAAGAATGGTTTGACTGGATGGTTGAGGACTTGAGCGCGTTAATCACTAAAGGCATGCAGGAAACACCGCCTTTAGCGCACTCTTATTTTGATGGTATTCAGTAATTTTTTATAGAATTTAAAAGGCTTAAGGTTATGAAAACACAGCAAGAAGTAGCAGCGATTCAACAAAAACTGCAAGATCAAGGCGTTAAATATTGCATAGGTGCTTATGTGGATATTCATGGTATTCCTAAAGCTAAAGTCGTGCCTATAGACCATTTACCACAAATGGCCGCAGGTTCTGAGCGCTACACAGGTTATGCACTAGATGGTTTGGGCCAAGCGCCTAGTGACGATGAGCTAAATTCCGTGCCAGATTTGGACCATATCATTCAGTTACCTTGGGAACCTAAAGTCGCTTGGATGCCAGCGGATAACCATTTTCAAGGTAAGCCTTACGCATTGAATACCCGTGTTGCGTTGAAAAACGTATTGGCACAAGCTGCCGAAATGGGTTTTGGCATGAATCTAGGTATTGAATGCGAAATCTATTTATTGAAACAAAATGCGGACGGTAGTTTAAGCGTGCCAAACCCTGACGACAAGCTAGAAAAAGCTTGTTATGACGTGCGCGGATTTATGGATAACTTTGCCTGGCTAGATAAAATGGCCACAGCGATTAACGGCTTAGGTTGGGATTTATATTCGTTTGACCATGAAGATGCCAACAGCCAATTTGAGTTTGACTTTAACTACAGCGATGCGCTCTCTCAATGTGATCGCCTGATTTTCTTCCGTTATATGGCAAAGCATTATGCCAAAGAAGACGGGCTTGTTGCCACTATGATGCCTAAGCCATTTGCCGATAAAACGGGTACGGGTGCACATTTTAATATGTCGCTCTATGATTTAAAAACTGGCAAAAACTTATTTGCTTGCGACCCAAAAGATGACCCACGAGGCTTAGGTTTAACGACTTTAGGCTATCAATTTATTGCAGGTATCTTGAAGCATGGCCCAGCCCTATGTGCTGCATTTGCACCTACCGTAAATAGTTACAAACGCTTAGTCCGACGCGGTGCCATGAGTTATTTCAGTTGGGCGCCTGTGTTCAATTCTTATGGCTCTAATAATCGTACTAATTCAGTCCGCGTGCCAATGGGAGGCGGTCGTTGTGAATCACGCAATGCAGATGGCGCAGTGAACCCATATTTGGCAGCGACCCTTGCCTTGGCTGCAGGCCTAGAAGGTATCCGTGAAGGTTTAGACCCAGGCAAGCCTAATGAAGATAATTTATATGACATGAATGATGAGCAAAGAAAAGCACGCGGCATTGAGTTTTTACCGCAAACCTTGCAAGAAGCTGTCGCTGCATTTGCCGCTGATCCACTAGTAGAAAAAACATTGGGTAAAGAGTTAAAAGATGAGTTTATTAAATATAAAACTGAAGAGTGGGAAACCTATCATTTAACCATTAGCCAATGGGAGATAGACCGCTACAGCTACATGTTCTAAATGGCACTCCTAAAAAATCAATTGACGTCGTAATGCGGCGTTGTGAACAAAAAATAATTCGTTACATATAAAACATATGCGCCTCATTATTTTTTGTTCACGCCTTTCGCGTTTCCACTTTGCGCTTTAGCGCTTAGTGGAGCGGTGAAGACCTTTACGGTCTGCCTTACTTAGTCACTTGAATTTTTAGAAGCACCATTGTGTGGATTCAATAATCAATCTAGCAATTTATTAGGATTAGGGAATGGCAATAAAATTTACTCAAAAAGATGTGCTTTGGGAAGAAGTCATCCCAGGTGGCAATCACTGGTCTGGGCTCATACGCCGTGGCACAGCATTGCGCATGACGGATTTATCTGGCGGCGCAAATTGTTCTGCGTTGCTTTATAACGCTGATGAAAAGCTGGAGCGCTACAACATGCCAGATAGTTTAAAAGCGCAACATACTGCGTTTTTAACTACAGGCAGCGTGTGTTACAGCGATATGGGGCGGGTAATTTGTTCTATTATTGGTGACAGCTTAGGGTGGCATGACACCATTTGCGGTGTCACTGATAGCGCCATGATTACAGCGAAATACGGCGAAACCAGCTTTCAAACACATCGAAATGAGATGTATCGCAGCGGTAAAGATGGCTTATTGATTGAGCTTGCAAAGCACGGTTTAGGTAAGCGCGATTTAACTGCAACGGTAAACTTTTTTAGTAAAGTAAGCGCTAGTGAAGCCGGTGATTTAAGTTTTGTAAATAATCACAGTATCGCTGGTAGCCATGTTGATATTCGTTTTGATATGGATGTCCTGCTAGTTGTATCCACCGCGCCGCATCCGTTAGACATTAAAACAACGTATACACCAGCCGATGTTAAATTGTCAGCTTGGCATGTGGGTAATGCTGGGCGTGATGATGTATGCCGCAATAACTGCTTGCAAAATAGTCGTGGTTTTATCAATACAGAAAGATACTACTTATGAGCCTAACGAT
>JACMNP010000060.1 GCA_014378495.1 Methylotenera sp.
GATGGTGAAAAAATTAGCTTTAGTGAATCACCTAAACGCGGCATGAATGTACGTTATGCAGGCGAAGATTTGAAACAGGGTCAAGCCGTATTAAGTGTAGGCCATCTGATGCGGGCTGCCGATTTAGGGTTAATTGCGTCATTAGGTATTGGGCAAGTCACGGTCTATCGCAAGCTTAAAGTCGCCTTTTTTTCTACTGGTGATGAGCTTGCCAGCGTTGGCGAAACATTAGAGTCTGGTCAGGTTTACGATAGCAATCGCTATAGTTTATTCGGTATGTTGAGTCGGTTAGGTGCAGACGTGCTAGATCTAGGCGCGATTCCAGACAATCCTGATTTACTAGAAGCAACGCTGCTTAGTGCTTCAAATCAAGCCGATGTAGTCATTACTAGCGGTGGCGTTTCAGTAGGTGAGGCTGACTACATGAAACTGTTATTAGCGAAGCACGGACAAGTTGTCTTCTGGAAAGTGGCAATGAAGCCTGGACGACCACTTGCCTACGGTAAGATTGGCAATGCGCACTACTTTGGTTTGCCAGGCAACCCTGTAGCGGTGATGGTAACGTTCTACCAATTTGTACGCGAAGCCATGCTGGTATTAATGGGGCAACCGAATCCCGTACCTTTACCCATGTTCAGTGTCATATGTACGGCCCCCATTAAAAAGATGACTGGGCGTACTGAGTTTCAACGTGGCATTTTGTTTGCCGATGCTGATGGTAGTTGGAAGGTAAAACCTACTGGTGCACAAGGCTCAGCGATTTTAAGCTCAATGTCATTAGCCAATTGTTTTATTGTGCTGGATGATATTGTGGGTAATCTGGATGCTGGCGCTACAGTAAATGTGCAAGTTTTAGACGGTTTGGTTTAATCCATTGACTGATTATTCCACCAAATTTGCAACCAACTTGGCTGTATTCAGCCAATAGTAATTATGCTTCAACAACTTAACAGCCTTGTTGTATAATTTTTTGTTAAGTTAAATCGACTGCAATTGATTAGGTATTATTGTCTCTTTGAATATCGCTATTAAACAATCTAACACGCATGAAAATAAACTCATTTGGGCTATCGTTTGCTCGATATTTTTGCACGTGTTATTTGCAGTCGTTATTCCAAATATCAAACTTAGTCCAATAAAAAAACCAGCGTTATTAGAAGTAGAGTTAGCCAGTAAACCTGAGCCGCCGCCAGTAGTGATTCAACCTGAACCAGTTCAGCCTCAGCCTGAACAAACAAAGCCTAAGGTTGAACCTAAGCCAATTATTAAGCAGACGCCTGTTGCAACAGTAATAAAAAGTGAACCAACCCCTTATACTGCACCGCCAATAAGCGCTTTGCCTTCGGAGCCTACTCCTGTCGCTCCAGCACCCGAAGCACCACCTTCACCTGCAGCTGTAGCGCCTTCAGTAGCCGCACCAGCTAAAGTTGCAGGCCCTAGTCAAGTGGATATGAACGCTGCGCGTGATAGCTACGGCAATACTTTATGGAGCGCGATTGGTAAATACAAGAATTATCCAAGAATCGCCCAAATGCGTGGCTGGCAAGGCGATGTTGTGGTTGAATTGCAGCTCGATGGTAACGGTAACTTAAAATCTAAAAAAATTCTTAAAGGGAGTGGTTACGATATTTTAGATAAAGAAGCGCTCGCGATGGTGGACAAAGCAGCGCCTTTTCCAGCACCGCCTGAAGCCCTGCGTGGTAGCAGTTTCAGCATTAAAGTACCGGTTCCTTTCAAACTTGAGTAAAAACCTTACTTAATTAGTCTATGTGTTTAGAATTAGGTTTTACTAGAAACCAAACCCTATTTAAAACCAGACTAATAATCAAAACTGATGATCAAGAAAAATAAATCTCTCAAAGATTTGCTACTCATCCATGAGCTTGCGTTTATATTACTCATTATCTTAGCCGCTACTGCAGGGGCAATTGGTATTCATTTGTGGGAAAAATCAAGCCAAGAATCTTACCGAATTAATTCATTAGTTCAAGAAGTACAGCAAACGCGCGGTGATTTGTATCGCCAAATGAAGGAGTTGTTTGATGCCTATTTTTTAGAAGATTTAGGCGCACGTGAAGAGTATGACAATTTTACAATTGCCGTTGAAAAACATTTCATGCAGCTTAATAAAATTACAAAAGGGGCTGCAGAAAAATCTGCAATCAATGACCTTCATGCAAGTTATCAAGAATTTGTATTTGAAACTTCAGCTTTGTTTGACCAAAACAAAGGCATCAATAGCGATGCTACTAAAAATGCGATTAAACATGCACTTAATACAGGCATAGAGACTGGGCTATTTAAACGTTACGAAGAGATTCTTGCACGTACTGAAAAATTACTGAATCAACAACAAATTGCGTTAAATAAAAGGCTTGAAGAGACTAAGCGCACTTCGACAATTTTGCTAATCATCCCCCTAGTTTTAGCGATATTGTTATTGATTTTTTCTAGGATATTTTTAAAACGCGCTATTGTAAGGCCTATC
Source organism: Methylotenera sp. (assembly GCA_014378495.1). Lineage (GTDB taxonomy): Bacteria > Pseudomonadota > Gammaproteobacteria > Burkholderiales > Methylophilaceae > Methylotenera. The sequence goes on from JACMNP010000060.1 coordinate 2,489, forward strand.
AATGGCGTGCTAAAAGCTACCTCAGAAATCAGTGCGGGGAACCTAAGCTACAGAGCACCTGAAGAAGGTGTGCAAGAGCTAACCTCAGTCTCTAAAGCCATCAATGAAATGGCAGATCAATTAATCATTAGCCAAGAAAAGTTGGTGCGTACTGAAAAACAGGCTGCGCAAGGCTTATTAGTGCCGATGCTGGCACATAACATTCGCAATCCCTTAGCAAGCATTAGAGCGACGGCACAAGTCATGGACACACCTGAGCATGACTTGGATACCCGTGAATCATTAGTTGGCATTATAGATACGGTTGATAGGTTAGAACGCTGGACTGGGGCGTTACTCGCTTATTTGCACCCCCTGAAACCCCAACTGAGCGAAACGCGCGTTAAAGACATTGTAGAAGGAGCATTAACGCCATTACTGCAAAAAATAAAAGAGCGAGCTATTCAGCTAAAATTACCTATTTGGTCTAAAAACAATGCTATTTTCACTGACCAGCATTTATTAGAGCAAGTAATCTATAACTTACTTTTAAATGCAATTGATGCTTCAAAAAAAGGCAGTCGCATTGATATTAAACTTGAACTCACACCACAAGAGTTAATATTACAATTGATAGACCGTGGCTGCGGCATGCCATTTACGCCAGACCCAAGCGCAGTTAGTGCACCGACCACTAAAAGATTTGGTACTGGCATTGGGATTCCATTTGCGTTTAAAGTGTGCGATGCTTTGGGAGGAACACTCAAGTTTGAGGCAAGAGTTGGTGGCGGTACAGTCATTACCATGGTATTGCCTAAAACGTTGAACTTGCCAGGAAATTAAAAGCCTTAAAGAATAGTTTTAAAAGGATTTAAAAACTTAAGTATAAATATTGTCATTTTCATGACATATCCTCTTGCCTAATCTAGGCTTTTTATCAACAATGTGGGTAGACCATTATGAATACACTAACACTCAATCAAGCTGTTCCAGATTTTCAGTTACCGGCAACTAGCGGCAAAACTTTTCAACTTGCTGACTACCTAGGCAAAACATTAGTGATCTACTTTTATCCTAAAGATTCAACCCCTGGCTGTACTACCCAAGGTATGCAGTTTAGAGATGCCTATGCAGAACTACAATCGCAAAATACTGAAGTTTTTGGCGTATCGCGAGATAGCTTGAAATCACATGAAAACTTTAAAGCTAAATTTACTTTCCCATTTGAACTCCTCGCAGATACTGAAGAACTTGCTTGTTCAATATTTGGTGTGATGAAAATGAAAAACATGTATGGTAAACAAGTTCGTGGCATAGAGCGCAGTACGTTTATTATCGACAAAAATGGCATATTAGTAAAAGAATGGCGTGGCGTTAAGGTAGATGGCCATGTGACAGAAGTATTAAACTTTATTCAAACCCTTTAATTGATGTAATGCCTTTAGATTTAAATATTATCCAAATATCCTTTTAACCTAATTGATCACTTTTAACTTCTTTTAAACACTTAATATAGAAAGTAATTTCATGGCTAAAAAATCGTCTGGCGCCGCTAAGCTTTTTGTACTTGATACCAATGTGTTGATGCATGACCCATCTAGTTTGTTTCGTTTTGAAGAGCATGACATTTTTTTACCGATGGTTACACTTGAAGAATTAGATAATAATAAAAAGGGCTTAACCGAAGTAGCGCGTAATGCACGCCAAGCAAGCCGTAATTTAGAAGAGATTGTAGGAACTGATTTAATCGATCTTGAACTGGGCTGCCCTCTCGCAATCAACGGCAATAAACATCTAACTGGCCGATTGTTTTTACAAACTACACAAGTGACGGTTGATTTACCTGGCTTAGCCGGCAGTAAGGCCGACAATCAAATTTTAGGCGTAGTGCTAGATTTACAAAAAAGCCACCCAAATCGTCAGGTAATATTAGTCAGTAAAGATATTAATATTCGTATTAAAGCCCGTGCAATGGGCATGCCAGCAGAAGACTATTTTAATGACAAAGTATTAGAAGACACTGAGCTTTTATACAGCGGCATGAAAGAACTACCTGCTGACTTTTGGGATAAACACAGTAAAGCGCTTGAGTCTTGGCAAGAATCTGGTCGTATGTTCTACCGTCTGACTGGACCACTTTGTAAAAATTTCCTCATCAATGAGTTTGTGTACTACGAATTTGAAAAACCTTTCCATGCCATGGTACGCAGTGTTGAAGGCAATACTGCCGTATTAGAAGTGGTAAAAGATCATTTAATACCGAAACATAATATCTGGGGAATCACTGCTAGGAATAGAGAGCAAAATTTTGCCCTTAATTTACTGATGGATCCTGAAATCGATTTCGTTTCCTTGTTAGGCCAAGCTGGTACAGGAAAAACTTTGTTGACGTTAGCTTCAGCATTGACTCAAGTATTAGATAAAAAAATATACTCTGAGATTATCATGACGCGCGTTACTGTTTCTGTAGGTGAAGATATAGGTTTTTTACCAGGTACTGAGGAAGAAAAAATGGGCCCTTGGATGGGTGCATTAGATGATAATTTGGATGTGCTTAATAAAAGTGATGAAGATGCAGGCGAATGGGGACGTGCAGCAACGCAAGATTTAATTCGTAGTCGTATTAAAGTTAAATCGCTCAATTTTATGCGTGGCCGTACCTTTTTGAATAAATTTCTAATCATTGATGAGGCGCAAAACTTGACGCCAAAACAAATGAAAACACTCATCACTCGCGCAGGCCCTGGTACCAAAGTTGTCTGTTTAGGAAATATTGCGCAAATTGATACGCCCTACTTAACTGAAGGTAGCTCTGGACTCACTTACGTCGTCGATAGGTTTAAGGGCTGGGGACATAATGGACATATTACGCTATTACGTGGTGAACGTTCACGCTTGGCTGATTTTGCCGCGGAAGCTTTGTAGATGAAGCATGAGTAAAGGCTTTTACACACTACTCGTCGCGCAATTTTTATCAGCACTTGCAGACAATGCTTTATTGTTCGCGGCAATTGCATTGTTACAACAGATGCACGCTCCTGAGTGGCATGAACCTTTACTTTTGCAGTTTTTTGTCATCTCTTACATCGTACTCGCCCCTTTTGTTGGCTCATTTGCTGATGCGTTACCAAAAGGTCGAGTGATGTTTCTGTCAAATGGGATTAAATTCTTTGGTAGCCTTGCCATGATTTTTGGCATGCCACCGTTATATGCTTATGGCATTGTTGGAATAGGTGCGGCTGCATACTCACCCGCTAAATATGGCATTTTGACTGAGTTACTACCTCCAAGTAAACTCGTCAGTGCAAATGGATGGATGGAAGGCTCTACGGTAATCGCCATTATTTTAGGGGCAATCGTTGGCGGAAAAATGGCAAGTATTAGCCCACAAATCGCTATGATAGCCATTGCAGCGATGTACTTAGTGGCAGCGGGATTCAATATGTTTATTCCTAAACTACCAATTGATCATGCCATCGCCAAAAAAGATCCTTTGTATATCTTGAGTGATTTTTATAGATCTTTTATCGCACTTTGGCGTGATCCGCAAGGTCAGGTTTCACTCTCAGTCACTACATTGTTTTGGGGTGCTGGTGCAACGCTGAGGCTAGTTGTGATTGCTTGGGCCGGCATTGCGTTGGGCTTTGGTTTAGATCATGCTACGCAGCTCACTGCGACAGTTGCAGTCGGGGTAGCATTAGGCTCCGTGATTGCTGCGCGTTACATCACGCTTGAAAACTCGGTAAAAGTATTACCAGCTGGTATTTTTATGGGCATTCTAGTTATTGCCATGGTATTAGTCACAGAATGGCACGTGGCCGCATTATTGCTTTTTATGATAGGAGTATTAAGCGGCTTCTTTGTTGTGCCGCTGAACGCTTTATTGCAACATCGAGGTCATTTATTGATTGGTGCAGGCCATTCTATTGCTGTACAAAATTTTAATGAGAATTTAGGCATTTTAGTATTAAGTGGTGCATACACATTGATGGTTAAGGCCAATTTACATATCGATCATATTGTAGTGATTTTTGGATTGTTCGTTATTATTTCCATGAGTTTGATTAATCGATTATATCGACGCCAAATACAGGCTTCAAAGTAACATTATCCAAATAAATATGCATAAAAAAGCCTCGACTTTATCGAGGCTTTTTAAGTTTCATCAAGCTGATATAGCGCTAGTGCAATTTAACTTGTGCTTCAGTACGTCTGGTAATCATGCGCGCCAAAGTTTGCAAAAATACAGAAAAAAACCCATGCAATGCCATCAAATGCATTTTATAAAGTGACTGATACATTAATCTAGCAAACATGCCTTCAATGAATAAGCTACCTCCTGAAATAGACCCCATTAGACTGCCTACTGTTGAGTATCGACCTAAATTTACAAGTGAGCCATAATCACGATATGTATATTCAGGCAATTCTGTTTTGCCTGCCACCCTATACTTCACAGTTTTAATTAACATAGATGCCTGTTGGTGCGCAGACTGGGCCCTAGGTGGCACAGTTTGATCATGGCCTGGCCACGGACAAGCTGCGCAATCACCAAAAGCAAATATATTATTATCTAATGTAGTCTGGAGCGTACGATTTACTACTAGTTGGTTAATACGATTAGTTTCCAGGCCATCAATTTCATGTAGAAAATCAGGCGCTTTAATACCTGCCGCCCATATCACCAATGCCGATGGAATAAAACGACCACTATGTGTAAATACACCTTTACTCGTTACTTCGGTAACACGCTCACCAGTGTACAAATTGACCTTTAATTTTGTCAGCTCGGAATGCACAGATTCAGAGAGCTTTTCTGGCAATGCAGGTAGTACACGCTCGCTTGCTTCTATTAGCGATATTTTAACATCACGATCAGGATCAATTTTATCAAGGCCATAGGCCGTGAGTTCACGGGTAGTATTGTGCAACTCGGCAGATAGCTCTACACCTGTTGCACCTGCACCGACTATCACAACTTCTAATTGCCCCTCATGTATTGCCTCTACTTGCGTTTGAGCCCTTACTAAAGCATTGTGTAAACGGCGGTGGAACCTTTCAGCCTGCACTTGAGTATCTAGTGCAATTGAGTATTCACTGGCACCTTTAATACCAAAATCATTGGTCGTACTCCCTACTGCAATAATCAAAGTATCATATTTAAAAATACGACTTGGAATTACTTCAATGCCATCTTCATCATAATGAGGCGAGATAGTGATTGCTTGATTTGCCCTATCCAAGCTATCCATACTGCCAAGACGAAAATTAAAATGATGCCAGTGTGCTTGTGCAAGGTAATCTAACTCGTGTTTTTCAGGATTCATACTACCTGCAGCAATTTCATGCAGCAACGGCTTCCATACATGTGTTTTAGATTTATCAATCAACGTGATAATTGCGCGCCCTTTCCGTCCAAGCGAATCACCTAGCTTAGTGGCCAACTCTAATCCACCTGCGCCACCACCAACAATCACAACATGGTGTAAATCTTTTTGATTATTTTTATCCACAATAGTCTTATCCAGAATTTTTGCTAAGAGTTGTCATTTTAAAATAAAAACGCGCCTGCTAATTATCAGCAAGCGCGTTATAAATTGCTACTAATAATTATTTTATGAATTACTCGTTACCAGTTACTTTGCTCATGCTACGAATCCAAGAAATCACTTTTAACAGTTCATCCGGTGTAATACCATTTTTTGGATCTGTTGGATCCATTAGACCAATACCTTTTGCACCCATGCCGCCATTTGTGCCATGCCAAACCGTTTCAAACATACCTTTATTAGTGCCATCTTTTGGATAATGATAATCTGGGCCAGTCAAATTAGGTCCCACTTGACCTTTAGCTTCTGGGCCATGACACTGTGTACATGAATATAATTGAAATACTTTTTTACCCTTGGCAATCGCTTCCGCGTTTCCAATGTAAGGGTTTTTACCTGTAGTCATAAATTCTTTAGCAGCTGGTGTGTCAAATAAAGCTGCATCAATGACTAATGGCTTACTGTCCTGAGTCGTCACAAAATCTACCATTTTACCGCTAGCTACCGGTGCTGTTGCGCCAGCAGCTGCAGTAGCTGATTCTTTTTTATCACATGCACTTAACGCTACTAACAATAGCATTAAGACTAAACTTAACTTGCTTTTAATCATTTTAACTCTCCATAATCTTTTAATTTAGTAGCCTGTGTTTATGACAGGTATATGACTTATATACAAAAACGGCTACTATAATTATACAGTAGCCGTTTAAGTTATTACAGTATCAGTTAGCTTTTGACTAATTTCTACCTTATTTTAAATTACTTTATTTAAAACTTAGTTAACTAAAAATACTTAGTTTAACCATGGCGTTTCACCGCCGCCTTTATACTGTGTACGTAACCAGCCGATAATTTTTAAAATTTCATCAGTTGATAAATTTTCTGGATTACCTAGCTGTTGGTGCCAAGCAAACATACCACCATTACTACCACCAGAAATCGTTTCAAACATACCTTTATCTGTTACGTGTTTTGCATATTGCCATGTGCTATCTGTAATAGACGGACCTACTTGTCCACCTGCGTTAGGACCATGACATTGTGTACATGACATGTAACCAAATTTCTTTTTACCTGCTTTTGCAGCTTCAGGATCTTTAGCAAATGCTTTTGTATATGGGTTAATACAAGTTTCTAAAAACGTCTTCGCTTCTGGCGTATCGGTTTCTACAGCTTTAACGCCTAGTGGGCTCCCATCTTTTGTTGAAACAAAATTACAAGCTGCGCTTGCCTGTGTAGATAAAGTTAAACCTACAAATCCAAGCATTGAAATTAACAACGCTGCTTTAATTGCTTTAGTGCCTAACATGTCATCTCCTAATGTAATGAATTTCTACGATTATAATGCTAAAGCATTATTGAACGTGTCATCATTTAACGAATTGATTATTTAATTGGTTGACGTATCAACTTAAAATAAGCTGATGATTTTACTCTAATTTCATACTAGCGTCACCGCCAATCTTATCAGTCTTACGTACTCTATCTTGCTCGTACACTTTCATCACACTATCACCTGCCACTACAGGCACATGAGGGATTCCATAATCATCTAAAATCTTATTAATCTTATCTTGATTTCTATCAATTGCAGCATCAATCAATGGAATACGATCTTTATCTTTGTAACGTACAGCCATTGAAATGTTCCAATATTCTTTACCTTTTGCATTTGTGTTTTCATACTCAGGAATCATATGAACTTCCAGTGGAATTTTCGCTTGTTTAGCAAAATAACCACCGATTGGACCCCAAAGGATAGCAACATCGATGTCACCTTTTACCAAGTCATCTACCATAAAGCTTGGTGGTAGGTTCAAGTCACGCTGCATACGGTAAGGTCTAGCATTGCCCATTAAGTTATGATCATTCAATGGAATTGTTGCAGGGCTTTGACCAATGATACCAATTTTAGCTTTCTTTAAATCTGGGCTATCCCAATTGGTGATGTTATAACCACTATCTTTTCTATAGATGAAAACATTGCCAGAACGATAATATGGTTTAGTAGTTTTCAAAGCATCGAAGTCTGAAGTAACACCCATGATGACATCACAGCGGTTAGCATTGATGGTATTTCTTAAAAAACCTTGGCGACTATAAGCGTAAGTATAAGAGAGTTTTTTACCTAAATCTTTTGCTATGACTTCAGCGATTTTATCTTCAAACCCTTCTTGTTTGTTATTGGAATTTGGCATTAAGTCCGGATCTGCACAGACTTTAAATTCCGATGCATCGGGTACACGTCTAAGTTCTCCAATACGACCTTCATCTGGATTAAGTGATGGAATGTCAGGATCTGCAGCGTAACTTATGTTTGCAACTATTGCCATTAAGACAATCAATCCTAATTTTTTCTTAGCGTGTTTCAACATTATTTGTTCCTTATCGTCATATGTCTGACTCAGATTACGTCAGCTAATTCTATAGAGTACTTATTTAATAAAAAAGTTCTTACACTTTGTTACAAGCTAATTAACTAAGCATTTAAACAGCTGAGTATTGTAACTAATTTGATGCTTTATAAGGATTTTTTCTATATTTGTTGTTCATTTATTTAAGCAAAATAGTAATAAGATTATATTTCGCTTATTAAATACAAACATAAAAAAACACCCCGATAAATTGGGGTGTTTTTATTTTTAAACTAACTTAAGTAGTTAGCAAATAACTAATGTCCGAAGACAATAAATTATAGGCTGAATACTGTTAATGCACCGCCGCCAGGAGCAGCGTTGTATTTAGTTAATTCTTTGTAACCACCAGCTGCACCAAGTGCATCTGTGTCGTTAGTCATACCTAAGTTCATTGCAACGCCAGCCCAACCACCGATACCTGAAAGCGTACCAACGTATTGTTTACCTTTGTTTGCATATGTAAACGCATTACCAATCACGCCAGAACCCACTTGGAATTTCCAAAGTTCTTTACCTGATTGTGCATCAACAGCTTTAAACCAACGATCAAGAGTTCCGTAGAACACCAAATTTGAAGCAGTTGTTAAAGCACCACCCCAAGCAGAGAATTTCTCTTTGTTGTACCAAACTTTTTTGTTAGTCATTGGATCATAAGCGCCGAAGCCACCCATTACGCCGTCAGGACCAGCAAACATCGTTAAAGTAGCACCAACCCATGGTTGACCAGCAACATATTTAGACTCAACTGGCTCGTATGTCATACATACATGGTTCAATGGAGTGTAAATTAAACCGGTTTTTGGTGAGTAAGCAGCTGGTTGTTGATCTTTAGTACCCAATGCAGCTGGGCATACACCTTTAGCATTGTAGTCTTGGTGAGTTGAAGCTGATGCCAATTTAGCTGGCACGCCTGTTTTCAAATCAACGCCTGATGCCCAGTTAACAAATGGGTGTACTTTTTCTGCAGCAATTAATGTACCGTTGCCAGCATTCCAAGTGTACGCAAAACCGTTACGGTCATGATGCCATGCGTATGTTTTACCACCTTTGTCGAACAAGATTACTTCGTTAATACCATCATAATCCCACTCATCATGTGGAGTCATTTGCATGCCCCATTTAGCAATACCAGTATCTAAGTCACGAGCAAAAATGGTCATAGACCATTTGTTATCGCCAGGACGAACATCTGGATTCCAAACAGAAGGATTACCTGTTCCGTAATACACTAAGTTTGTTTTTGGATCATATGGCCACCAACCCCATACAGAACCACCACCATGTTGCCAACCATCTTTAACAGCTTGTGGTTTTAACCATGTACGTGTACCAAGTTCTTTTTCACCAATTTTCATTTCTGAAGCTGGTAATGCTTTGAAAGAACCGCCTTGTTTGTTACCACCGTTAACGTCAGCATATACAGATAATGCGTTATAAGCTGGGTTAGCAGAGTTAAAATCAGCACCAATCATTACATCAGCGTCAGAACCTGTTGAGTAAGCTTTCCATGCTAATGAACCGTCTTTTAAGTTGTAAGCTGCGATAAAGCAACGAACACCAAATTCAGCACCTGAACAACCAGTTAAAACTTTATCTTTAATTACGTGTGGTGCGTTAGTGTTAGTAGCGCCGACTTTTGGGTCGTTTACTAATACTGACCATTGTTTAGCGCCAGTTTTAGCGTCTAAAGCAACCAAGTTACCATCATTTTGTTGTAGATAGATTTTACCGTCACCGTAGCCTAGGCCACGTGAAACGTTATCGCAACATAATACAGCTTGTACTGATGGATCTTGTTTTGGGAAATATGACCAAACGATTTTTTGGTTATCGTCTAAGTTTAAAGCGTATACATTGTTCGGGAACGCTGTATGTACATACATCATGTTACCAACAACTACTGGTGAACCTTCGTGACCACGGTTTACACCTGTAGCGAATGTCCATGCAGCTTTAAGGTTTTTAACGTTACCTTTGTTTACTTGTGCTAAAGCACTATGTGCTTGGTTTGTGTAATTACCACGTGGTGCTGCCCAGTTGTTTGCATTCGCAATTGCTGCTTCTTGGTCTGCAGCTGCTGATGCAACTAGTGGCATTGCCACTGATAAACCAGCAACTAAACCTAGTGCTAATTTAATTTTGTTAACTTGCATTTTAATCTCCAAAGTTATACTACTAAGGGTTTATAAAACAGTGTTGCTTATTTATTAAACGTTACTTTTGTTAAAGTTTTTTGATGTAATCTCAAAATTTTTAACGAGTAGCTTTACTAAACAATCGACACTATTTCCATCACATTTCCATGTGCGTACAGAACTATATTCCAGTCGCTCACGAATTGCAATACATTAGTTACAATTTATTTACATTTATTTCTACATCTTTCATTACAGTACTTTTCATTTACTACACCCTTTAGTTACAATTCATTAACAATTAGTTCTACTTATTTATAAAAAAGTATTTAGAGAGTATTTGTTAGATGCTAATATATATAAAAATATCATTTATAATCAAATAGAAAGCTTCATTTAATTTATGCAGAAAATCACTTATACTTTGTATCCTGAAATAGAGATTTTAGAAAAAAATCTCTTAAAAGTGGATGATTTGCACACTATTTACTATGAAGTATGTGGAAATCCTACTGGAAAGCCTGTTGTTTTTTTACATGGTGGCCCAGGCAGTGGATGTAATCCTACACAACGGCGATTTTTTGATCCTGCACACTATCGTATTATTTTAATTGATCAACGGGGTTGTGGCCGTAGTTTGCCGCAAGGCTTAACAGAACAAAATACTACAGCTGATTTAGTATCAGACATTGACCATATAAGAAGGACATTAGGTATTGCACAGTGGTTGGTGTTTGGCGGCTCTTGGGGCAGCACATTGGCACTGAGCTATGCATTAGCTTTCCCGCAACATGTCAATGGCTTGATATTACGCGGTATATTTTTAAGTCGACCTTCTGAACTGAACTGGTTTTTAGGCGATGTGGTGCATTTTTATCCAGAAGTGTGGCACGCGCTTATTTCTTATTTGCCGATAGATGAACGTGATGATGTCTTAAACGCATACAGCCAACGTATATTTAGTAACGACTTGAAAGTAAATATTCCTGCTGCCGAGCAGTGGAACGCGTTTGAAAACGCCATCATGCGCCTGATTCCAAATGAACCTAAAGCTTTAGATAGTAAAGGTAGCAAAACCAACACGCCCGAAATAACGACCCATGAGCAAGGCGCTATTGAAGTAGCTAGGGCGCGCGTACAAATTCATTACATTCAACATGATTGCTTTGTAGATGGCGAAGCTATATTAAGAGATGTTGCTAAGCTTGCACACATTCCGACTATTATTGTACAAGGTCGTTATGACATGGTCTGCCCCCCAAAAAGTGCTTGGGAATTAAGCCGCGCCATGCCACATGCTGAATTTCATATAGTGCAAGATGCAGGTCACTCAGCAATGGAAATTGGGGTTACTTCTGCATTAGTCGCTGCCACTGAAAAATTCAAGAAAATATAATGTCGGGTATATTATTAACAATAAAGTTTTAGGGTATAAATTATAAAAATATTAAGTAATGTCATGGGCAAAAGCGCCGAAAATATTAAACAAAACTCTAGGTTTCAAGCTGGTTTACAAAGCGCGATGGGTAGGCCGCTACAGGCCTATGCTAAACAGCGCTACAACACACCACTATTTGTGATGCATGAAACTTTAAGTGCTTTCGGGCGACATAACGCCCTTGGCTTATCGGCATCACTATCGTTTTATGCAATGTTTGCATTGATTCCTTTAGTGTTGCTGATGTTCTTTTTGCTGAGTCATCTGGTACTCTCTTCCGACTATGCTATCGTAAAACTCGCCATTATTACAGGCAACTTGGTACCCAAGTTAAGCAATACCATTATGGTAGAGGTATATAACGCCGCACAACATAAAGCAGCTTGGGGAACAGTAGGTTTATTTGTATTGCTGTGGGCAGTGACACCGCTAGCAGGTGCGATGCGTTCAACTTTTTATAATATTGCTGCGCTAATCGAAGCGCCATCTTTTATCCGACGTAAGATTAAAGACATCATCGCTGTTATTGGTATGTTATTACTATTCTTTCTATTTACGTTCGCAGGCTTGGTGTTAGATAAAGTCATGACATTTATTGGCGTTAGTACACAATATTTGCAATATGACATTATCACTAGCATCACCTCGCTAATATTAACCACGCTGCTTATTGCAATATTCTATTTTGTGTTTTTCCCAGTAAGACTCTATATTAAGCACATTCTGATTGGCGCCTTATTCACAGCGATTCTCTGGTTATTGATGCGGCCAGCATTTGGCTTATTTTTGTCTGTGAATGAATCTTATGGCTCTGTGTTTGGTAGCATGAAAAATCTATTCATCTCCATCACTTGGTTATATTTTAATTTTGCAGTGTTTTTACTTGGCACTGAGCTTATTGCCACATTGCGCAAAAAAGATGTGCTGCTATTAAAAGGCTTATTTGGCGAGAGCCCGCAAAGTCAATCTAAGCTTCAATCCAACTATATGCAAAAATTGATGCAGCGTTTCGGCAAAACTTATCAACAAGGTGATCATATTTTTGACCAAGGCGACTCGGCACATAATTTATATTACATGCTAGATGGCCAAGTCCAGTTAATACAGAACGGCAAAGTAATTCGCACGATTGAAGCTGGAGAATACTTTGGGGAATTAGCGTTATTAAGCAATATGCCGGCGATTGCAGATGCTGTTGTTAACTCTGAAGTAGCCAATGTTGTGCTCATTTACCCAGACAACATAGAAACACTATTGCTAGACGAGCCTAAAGTAGCGATGCAATTCTTACGTAAGATGGCGATTAGATTGCAAAATAATAGCGAGTAATTACATAGGCACATTAAGTAGTTTTGTTCTAAAATTAAATCAATTTGAATTCAAAATATAGGCTATGGCCATTCAATCAGTTAAACAACCCTCTCAGTTAGAAATGCAGGCTGTGCTCCAACTACTGAATACTAGCAAACTCGCTGAAGCAGAAGTTGCTGCAAAAAAACTTGCCGCGCGCTACCCCAATACTTTTATTTTGTATCATATATTAGGGCTAGCGCAGGATGGATTACTTAAATTTTCCGATGCTGTTGCTAGCTATACAAAAGCACTAACTCTGCAACCCAACACACCAGACTTACAATTTAATTTAGCGATTGCTCAGACTAATCTTGGTTTATTGGAAGATGCAGTCAATAGTTACCAAAATGCCATTAAATTACAACCTCAGTTTTTTGAAGCGCATGGTAATTTAGGCACCGTATTACAAAAGCAAGGCAAGCTTGAAGAAGCAATTGCCAGCTATAAACGCGCCTTAAGTATTAACTCACAAGATGCTCGCGGACACTTTAACTTAGCCACTGCCTTACGCGACAATGGCTCTTTGGCAGATGCCGTGAGTAGCTACCAACGCGCTATTAAGCTATTCCCCAATTACACTGATGCACACAATAATTTGGGAGAAACCTTGCGTGACCAGGGCAATATGGAAGCGGCGGTTAAAAGCTATCAGCATGCATTAGCGCTTGATTCCCAACATGCTTCAGCCAATTACAATATGGCTGAGTTTTTATATCTAGCAAAACGGTATGACGAAGCGATTCCATTTTTTGAAACTTCACAATTAGAAGATTGGCAAGCACGTAGCCTATATTGCCTATATAAGGCAGAACATTTTGATCTGTTCAAAACCAAGTTAGATAATTTAGTTAGTACAACTCGGCATACCTCACCATTTATCGGCACTCTTGCTACTCACTATGCCATCAATTTTGGTGTGGAGAGTCCTTACAATTATTGCAAAAATGGTTTTGATTTTGTCTATCAGCAAAGCATTTCACAATTAGCTGAACCTGATAGTCAATTACTTAAAGATTTGCTACACGATATTAACAACACTGAAATAGCCGAGCGCAAACAGGGAATGTTGCATTTCGGTACACAGTCAGCAGGTAATTTATTCAAACGCCCAGAAGCTTCATTTAGAGCACTCGCTGCGCTGATTAAACAAGAATTTTCTCATTATAAAAATCGCTATGCAGGTGCTGATTGTGAGTTGATTCAAGCATTCCCAAACACGCTTGAATTTACCAGCTCATGGTATGTAAAAATGCGTCAGGGTGGTCATTTAGATCCACACATTCATGAAATCGGCTGGATTAGTGGCGCAGTTTATCTAGCTATGCCAAAGAATAAACAACACCCTGATGAAGGTTGTTTTGAATACGGCACACATGGTGATAATTATCCGCAAAAACACAATGATTTTCCAGCAGAATTAGTAGTTCCAAATGTAGGGGATATCATACTTTTTCCATCCTCATTATTTCACAGAACTGTGCCGTTCAATTCAAATGAAGAGCGGATCTGCATCGCATTCGACCTAAAGCCTACTAGTCAAATAAAATCAGAAAATAGTTAATAATTTTTAGCATTAATGTGTCAAAATTATTCACTTAATTGACGAAATTAGAACTTTTAAATTTCAATATCAATAACAAAAAATGCTTAACTAAGAATAAAAGCGTATTAATGCTTTTTAATAAAACCTCTTACTGCTTGATTTTATTAAATAATTTTATTTTTATGCGCAACACCTATTTCTATCTCGCCATTTTTTGAAAATTTGGCTTAAATATTGCAGTACTTAAATTAAATATAAGTGAATAACAGGCTTATATCTGGGTAAATAATAATGACGAATACACAATTATTTGATGATTGTTCAGTGTTAATTGTTGATGATCAATCAACTAGTAGAACCATACTTTCACATGTGGTGAAAAGTATTAACCCTAAAACTAAAGTATTTGAAAGAACCAATCCAGAAGAGGCATTGGAATGGGCGACTGAACATACGGCAGATTTAGTACTGGTAGA
>JACMNP010000061.1 GCA_014378495.1 Methylotenera sp.
CCAGCCGCGATTTTGTCTTTCCAGTCACGGGTGTACCAAACTTTTGAGCTCGCATCCATAAAGGCTTTAAACTGCGCCGATGCGCTACCCATATAGGTTGGACTACCAAAAATAATCGCATCTGCGTCAGCTAATAGCTCCCAGTTTTGCGCCTCTTCAGAGTTAAGCAAAGTTACCTCTGCGCCTTCAACTTTCTTTGCTCCACGTGCCACCGCTTCTGCTTGTACACCTGTATGGCCGTAACCACTATGATAAACCACTGCGATTTTTGTCATCTCTTTACTCCTATCTTTTAATTTAAAATCAATCTTTTGCTGAATAATTTTTAGATGCTGGCAAATCAAATAACAATATTTCAGCATCCGTTTGTGACAATATTTCTATTGTTGTTTCATCATCAATATCAATCGAGATTGCATCGCCTTGCGCTAAAGTTACGCCATTCAAAGTTATGCTACCGCGTGCAATCTGAAAATACAAACTGCGCCCAATGTGTGGCTGATACACCAAATGCTGACCTTTATCGAGCAAAGTTGCATACAAATCCATATCTTGGTGCACTAGCAAAGAGCCTTCACGCGCGCAGCTTGAAGCCAATAGACGCCATTGATTCTTTTTACTGGCCGCATCAAAATGCTTTTCTTCGTAGCCTGGCTCAATACCATTACGGTTTGGCAATATCCATATTTGTAGCAAATGCGCACTATGCTCATTTGATGCATTAAATTCGCTATGTCTAACGCCAGTACCCGCGGTCATACGTTGCACGTCGCCGGCTTTAATCACAGAGCCATTGCCCATGCTATCTTTATGTTGCAAAGCACCATCCAACATATAGGTGATAATTTCCATGTCGTTGTGTCCATGCGTACCAAATCCTTTAGCCGCATCAATCACATCTTCATTAATCACGCGTAGCACTGAAAAACCCATGTGCGCAGGGTCATAATAGTTAGAAAAAGAAAATGAATGATAGCTATCTAACCAGCCATGGTTGGCATGGCCACGGTCTGCCGATTTCCTGATTTTTGCATTTTCAATAATGGTATTCATCGCTGCTGTACTCATGTCACACTCTCCATATCACTAATTCAATAAAGTTGAACTCGCTTAAATATACTTACTTAAATTTCAGTATTTAATTGATTGTTGGATGTTATGCCGATTTATTTTATACTGATAGCGAATAGTTCTGCACTGCTTGTTCAAAATATTTGATGTAGTATTCCCCATAAAAAATTAGTTCTAATGATTGCCTACACATGAGCATTAAACTCTCTTTAGATTCATTAGAAGTATTAGATGCCATTGCCACCAAGGGTAGCTTTGCTGCCGCTGCTGACTCATTATTTAGAGTCCCGTCAGCCATTACCTACACCGTAAGAAAATTAGAAGAAGATTTAGGTGTCTCATTATTTAACCGTAGTGGTCATCGTGCAGAGCTTACAGAAGCGGGCGCCGAATTATTGCGCGAAGGCCGCCATTTACTTATTGCCGCAGCTGAACTTGAATGCCGTGTGAGACGCGTTGCGAGTGGTGTTGAGACTGAACTCACTATTGCAGTCAGTGACTTATTCAAGCTTGAAGCTATTTTCCCAATATTAAATGCATTTTATGCACAAAATTTTGGCACACGGATTAAGCTACTACGTGAGGTATTTGGTGGTGGCTGGGATGCGCTCGTGAGTGGTCGCGCAGGTATTGCGTTGGGCGTGCCAGGCGATGGGCCACCAGGCGGTGGCTATACCACCAAGCCGATAGGCACTATTGAATTCATCTATGCGGTTTCTAGTAACCACCCGCTTGCCAAGTTGCCTGAACCCTTACAGAATCTTGATATTATGAAATATCGTTCGATTTCAGCAGCAGATAGCTCACGTAATTTAGCACCACGTACCTCTGGCATTTTAACGGGACAAGATGTGTTAACAGTGCCAGACATGCAATCTAAATTACAGGCGCAAATTTCAGGGTTAGGTGTGGGTTATTTGCCTAAGAAACTGGCAGAACAATATATTGCAACTGGTGAGTTAGTAGCTAAACTAGTCGCTGAGCCTAGGCATGAAGTCACTAGCTTTTTAGCTTGGCGTAGCATTGGAGGAAAGTCGCAGCAATGGCTTTTAGAGCAATTACAGCAACTTACTTTAGATGAAGTTTTAATGTAATCTTAAACTAACAAAATCCATTCAATCATAAGTAAATAGGCACTTAAAGCATGTCACAAGACCAATTACCAGAAGAGTTTGCAGCACTCAATAAAATTGCAATTAGAGCGATGCTTTGGCTCAACGGCTTTGCCCATATCATCATAGGTTTAGCGCTGGCCGCCTCTGTTGTCATGTTTACCTGGCTATTTTTTAAAGATGTGCAAGAGGCAGCTTATGCTAATAATTTAGTGCATGGATTTTTACATGCACTAGGCACCTTAATGCTGTTATGGTCAATTTCTGCGCTAATCTCTGCTGAAATTAGGTATTTGAACGGCAGTAAGCTGGTCGTCGAAACCTTTATCGAAGTAGTGTTAGTGTTATTTTTGCGTAAGTTGATTGTAATGCCAGTACAAGATGCTTCACCTACTTTTGCAGAAATTGGCATGTGGGTGGGTGGTGCCTTTGTCATGGGCTTATTGTTTGTGCTCATCCGCTGGGGACAAAAACAACCCGAACAATAAGTTAATTAGGCTGTCTCAACGCGTAAGATAAATAAACCCAAATAAAAAGAAGAATATGCAAAATATTACCAACGCCATTATTGCTAAAGCCAGCGAGGTTATTTTAGGTAAAGAGCAGCAAATCAAGCTAGCGCTGGCATGCATACTAGCACGCGGACATTTATTGATTGAAGACTTACCTGGCATGGGCAAAACCACTCTCGCCCATACTTTAGCGCAAGTATTAGGTTTACAGTTCCAACGCGTACAATTCACTAGCGATTTATTACCTGCCGATATTCTTGGTGTTTCTGTGTATGATAGAAACGCTGCAAGCTTCAAGTTTCATCCTGGACCAGTGTTTACTAACGTGCTGTTAGCTGATGAAATTAACCGTGCTACGCCTAAAACGCAAAGTGCATTGTTAGAGGTAATGGAAGAAGCACAAGTCACGATTGATGCAATGACCCATCAATTACCACAACCGTTTTTCGTGATTGCCACGCAAAATCCAAGCTCACAAATTGGTACATTTCCATTACCTGAATCTCAACTAGACCGTTTTTTAATGCGTATTAGCTTAGGTTACCCAAATGCAGCATCAGAGCAGCAACTGCTTAAAAATAATGGCGGTCGAGAACAATTAGCCAATATCAGGCCGGTGATTGATAGTGAGCAACTGCAGACTTTACAGGCTATTTGCCACAATATACATGTGTCTGATGAGCTATTGGATTATTTACAAACCATCCTAAAATATACGCGCCAATCAACAGCGTTCAACGCTGGTCTTTCACCACGTGCTGGTTTAAGTATAAAGCAATGTGCACAAGCTTGGGCCATGATTGCTGGACGTGACCATGTTATTCCAGAAGATATTCAAGCGATATTACCTAGCGTTGCAGGGCATAGATTAGTGAGCAATACAGGAATTCAAAGCAGCGAAAATAGTATTTCAAACCTACTCAAAGCCGTGGCTATACCTTAGTTTTTGCATTTAGCTCAATGGCAAAGGCCTTTAACCTACCTGATAATTTTAAACTAAGTTCGCCTAAAACTTGGTTTCGCATTGCTCAACCCATTGATAATGCAACGAAGTTAAGCCGTAGACATATCTATATATTGCCTACACGTTTTGGCTGGCTGTATGCATTATTGTTGATTGCGTTACTTATAGGATCCATCAATTATTCACTCAGCCTTGGCTTTGCGATGACATTTTTATTAGCAGGGTTCGGCGCCATCAGTATGTTACATACTTGGCGTAATTTGGCGAATCTAAAAGTAACCATGCAGCCCACTAGCCCTGTTTTTGCAGGTGAAGATGCTGTTTTTGAGCTAGTGGTAACAGACGAAAGTAATCGCTCTCGCTATGCAATCAGCGCACAATTTGCGAATGAGAATAGCGGTTTTCAAACGATGACGGAGGCAAGTTGTAGAGATATTCAAGCGCTAAACGCAGGAGTATTTAAGTTACGCTTAGCCAGCAAAAAACGCGGCTGGGTAAAAGCCCCACGCATAGCCTTTGCAACTGAGTTCCCAGTATCATTCTTTCATGTTTGGGCATATGCAGAAGTTGATAGTCAATGCCTGATTTACCCAAAACCTAGCTTACGTAGCCAAACTAACCCTAGCAGTAATGCGCAAGGTAATAGCGGCAATCAGCCAACGCCACAAGGAGACGATGACTTTGTAGGACATCGTAACTATCAGTTTGGTGATTCCCCAAAACGGGTCGATTGGAAAGCATCTTCACGCGAGCAAGGGCTTTTAACTAAGTTATTTCAGGGTGAGGCAACCTCTACCCTGTGGTTAGATTTCAATGCCACCACAGGAGAAAATATTGAGTTGAGTATCAGCCAACTAACGCGCTGGGTGGTAGATGCTGAAAGTGAAAAGCTAAAATATGGCTTAAGGTTACCTAAGCTTAGCATCAACCCTAGTTGCGGCGATGCTCATTATCATCAATGTTTAGCAGCATTGGCGCTCATGTAATGTTCAACAAAGCTACGCTTAAAATGCAACAACTTTTGTGGTTATTGCTTTCACTCAGTATTACTTTCACGGTCTATACCTTCAACTTAAATAATTGGGTACCTGCATTCTTTGTATTTTTTGCGACGTGGCGTTATTTAATTGAAAAGAAGCATTGGCCATTCCCTAAACTTTGGCTGCGATTACCCATTACATTCGCTGGCGGATTGGCAGTATTAGCTACTTATGGCTCACTGTTTGGGCGCGATGCAAGCTTAGCTTTGTTTGCCGTAATGATTTCACTTAAATTATTAGAAACCAAAAGTAAACGCGATTTTATTATCATGGTGATTTTGGGTTACTTTCTTACGGTGAATACACTGCTATTTACTCAGGCGATTTGGGTCATTCTAACAATAACACTTGCATTAGTAGGACTAACTGCTTGCTTAATTGTAACTAGTCACGCAGGTAGCACGTATAGTGATGCAGAGAATCTATTTACATGGAAAGCCCAAGCAAAACTAGCGGGTCATTTATTGCTGCAGGCAGTACCTATAATGTTGGTACTATTTGTCTTATTTCCGCGTATTCCAGGGCCTATTTGGGGCATTCCACAAGATGCCTACAGTGGCATGACTGGGCTATCTGATAGCATGGAACCTGGCAACATCAGCCAGCTAAGTTTATCAAGCAAAATTGCTTTTCGTGCTGAGTTTAAATCAGCCATTCCACCGAATAATCAGTTGTATTGGCGCGGACCTGTTTTGTGGCACCAAACTGGACGTAGCTGGCATATCAGTAGCGAAAAACTTGATATACCAGTTGAATCGCTTGAAACCTCAGGGCCAGCGACCGATTACACCATTACGCTAGAACCGCATAATCGTAATTGGTTACTTATGTTAGATTTACCTACTAATCTACCAGCAAATGCTGTCGTCAAACATGATATGCAAGTCGTTTCTAAAGAACCAGTACGCACTAGAATCCGCTATGACGGACGCTCATATCTACATTATCAATTAGGCGTTAAATTAAGTGATTATGAGCGCACATTATCATTACAACTACTAGATGATGAAAACCCGAAAACGCGACAACTCGCCGCAAAGTGGGTTAGTGAACATAAATCCCCCACGGATATTATTCAAGCCGCACTCACCATGTTTATAGAGCAACCTTTTGTTTATACATTAGCGCCTCCACGTTTAGGCCGTGAACCCGTAGATGATTTTTTATTCAATACTAAACGTGGTTTTTGCGAACATTATGCCAGTAGTTTTGTTTACTTAATGCGGGCCGCTGGAATTCCTGCACGGATTGTGACTGGTTACCAAGGCGGTGAATTGAACCCAAATGGCCATTACTTAATCGTTCGTCAATCAGATGCACATGCATGGGCTGAAGTGTGGCTGGCAGACCAAGGCTGGGTGCGCGTAGACCCTACCTCCGCAGTTTCTCCTAACCGCATAGAATCAGGGATTGCATCTGCTTTACCCGATTCAAACTTACTGCCCATGCTTTCTCGCCAAGATTACCCGTTTTTGAAAAAACTATATCTCAATTGGGATTCGATCAACAATGGCTGGAATCAGTGGGTACTTGGCTACGATCAGCAGAAACAACTTGATTTACTTAAGAAAATCATCAGTGATAAAATTGTTTGGGAAGATATTGGGCTGATATTAGTATTGGTTTTAATCACTCTGATGGCTATCATCAGCTATTTTTTACTGCGTAACAAAGCGATAGTGTTAGACCCCATTAAAAAAGTTTATCTGCAGTTTTTAAATAAGCTCGAAAAAACTGGTTTAAAAAAGTTAGCCTATGAGGGTGTCACAGATTTTAGTAAGCGTGCTGCAAAAAAGCTACCTGAACAAGCTAGCGAAATAGTTGCAATCTCTGAGCTATTTTCATCATCGCAATATGCAAAACAAGGTGAAGCTCTTATAGAAAATAAACGTACACTAACTTTACTTAAGCAGTTAGTGAAAAATTTTAAAATAAAGCGCTTAAACCAGATGCAACAAAAAATAAATGACTTTTAGTGAATCAACCAGCTTACCAATAGCGCGTCTGCCAGAAAAAAGCATTTCTGAGACTGACCAAGACTATATGCAGCTTGCTCTAGCATTAGCACAGCAGGCCGCACAAGCGGGTGAGGTGCCCGTGGGTGCTATCATTGTGAAGGATGGCATGGTGATAGGGCAAGGAAGTAATGCGCCGATAAGCATGCACGACCCGAGTGCGCATGCTGAAATTCGGGCGATACGTGATGCTGCGCAACATTTAGAGAACTATCGATTAGTTGACTGCACGCTTTACGTTACCTTAGAGCCATGCGCTATGTGTACAGGTGCAATTCAACATGCACGCATAGCACGACTAGTTTATGGGGCTAATGATCTAAAAACTGGCGCATGTGGAAGCGTCATCAATTTAATGAATGAGCCTAAACTCAACCATCACACTGAGATAACTGGTGGTATTTTGGCACATGAATGTGGGTCAGTGTTATCCGACTTTTTCAAGCAACGTAGACTAGATAAAATAAAATTAAACGAAACGTAGGCTTCATTCGCGAGAATTGATGACAAAAAACCCGCTAACAAGCGGGTTTTTTAAGTAGCTATTCAAGTTAAAAACTTGATTGTTTAATCTCTACTACCCATAGTTCCACCTAACAACTGTAACAGGCTGGTGAACAGATTGTAGATACTCATGTAAAGGCCTAAAGTAGCCATCACATAGTTAGTTTCGCCACCATTCACTATGCGGCTTACATCATACAAAATAAAACCTGAGAATATAAGCACCCCGATAGCAGATAATGCTAAAGCCATGGCTGGTATTTGAAAGAATATATTAGCAAGTGAAGCTACGATCAGTAAAATAATACCAATCATCAAGAACTTACCCATAAAGCTAAAATCTTTTTTAGTCGTAGTTGCAATACCTGCCAACGTTAAAAAGATAATACCTGTACCGCCAGCGGCTAAGCCTACGATTTGCCCACCGTTACGCAGGTGTAAAGTATGTTGTAAGATTGGCCCTAACATTAGTCCTAGTAGAAAAGTGACGACTAACAGTAAAACGACACCAACGCTACTATTGCGATTGGCAGAAATTGCCGCAAACATGCCGTAAAGTACCGCCATTGCACCAATTGCAAAAATAAATGGATGTTGCTGCGCAAATAAAAAATCCATACTCATACCGATAAACGCGCCAATGACGGTTGGAATGAGGCTCAGACCCAGTAACGCATAAGTATTGCGCAAAACTTTATTAGTGACTTGCTGAGCTGTTTCTGAACGACCTATAACTTGCATTTCGTCAAACATTGTTTGATTCCTTTTAAGTAATAAAAATAATAGTTAATAAATTTAGAATTACAAAATTATCAAATACTACACTTACTAAGATAGCGATTTAATACATAAGTTTCAAGTGGTAAATTGTTACAAATTGCGTATTCTGTTTCAGCTATTTAAATATCACTAAAACTTAAATACCTAAAGTGGGCTTATCCAAACTAGTGCGCTTAAGCAAATAACTCGCCTTCTGTCTTACCTACTTGGGCTACTTTATGCACAGCGCTCACAAAATCTACATCTTCATGCAATATATCTAAAGTTGGCGGATGCTTTTGTCCATGCATACGTGCTAAGCGACTGATGCTTTGGGCAGAAATAGCCCATTTAAGATTTGCTAACAATTCATCAGTCATTTCAGGTTGATTGCATAGCAATATCATATCGCAACCTGCATTTAATGCTGCCAAAGCGCGCGCAGTCACATCACCGCCTGCAGTCGCAGCTTCCATGCTTAAATCGTCACTAAAAATCGCGCCATTAAACCCTAAACGTTCACGCAATATTTTTTGCAACCAACGCGGCGAGAATCCTGCTGGTTTATCGTCTACTTTAGGATAAATCACATGCGCAGGCATAATGGCTTGGATGCCATCGTCAATCAACATTCTAAAAGGCTGCATATCATGTTGTGCGATTTGGTCAAATTCACGATTATCCACAGGCATGCTCACATGCGAATCTGCTACCACGAAGCCATGCCCAGGAAAATGTTTGCCTACGGCTGGCATGCCGCCTTTTTTAAGGCCTTGCATGAGTGCAAAGGCTAGATCATTAATTGCTTGAGGATTCAGATGAAAAGCTCTATCGCCAATCACTAAGCTATCGCCATAATCCATATCTAACACTGGCGTGAAACTAAAGTCTACGCCATGCGCGCGTAGCTCAGCAGCTAGAATCCAGCCAGCTTCAGTGGCTAACTCTTTTGCTTTTTTTGGGTTTTTATCCCAAATTTTGCCGAATTCGCGCATCGGCGGTATTTTAGTAAACCCTTCTCTAAAACGTTGTACACGCCCACCTTCATGGTCTACGGCGATTAGCAATGGCGGCTGGCGCACGGCATGAATACTAGCGGTAAGCGCTTTTAATTGCGTATTATTCTCATAGTTACGCTTAAATAAAATGACGCCACCAACCAGTGGGTGTTGTAAACGACGAATATCATCGGCACTTAATTCCGTCCCAACAACATCCAACATAATTGGACCTAATGACATGCTTTACCTTTTAACTTCTTTTAGTTCGTTTATTTTAACAACTTAATCAACTTTTCTCACATCCCATTTATCACGTAAATAATCACCGCCTAAATTAATGGCGAGTATCAAGCTCATTAAACTCATACCCACAATTAACACATAATGTGGTGCAACTAGCATGTAGCGTACCGCATCACGCAGCATCGCACCCCACGAGGCGTTTGGGCTTTGTATGCCTAATCCAAGAAAAGACAAGCTGGCTTCTGCAATCATGACACTCGACAAACTATATGTTGCTTCTACCACTAATACAGAGGCTAATAATGGCAATATGTGTAACAAAATCAGGCGCGGTACACTGGCGCCTAATGATTCTGCAGCTTGTACATGCTGGCGATTTCGTAAGCCCAACGTTTGCCCGCGCGTTAAACGTGCATAGGTCACCCAACCCGTTAAGCATAAAGCGATGATTAGATTACCTAAGCCTGGGCCCAGCACTGCAGCAAATGCAATGGCCAATAAAATACCTGGAAAAGCCAAAAAAATATCGGTAATCTGCATTAAAATTCGGTCAACTTTTCCGCCGTAAAATCCTGCGATTAAGCCAATAAAAACACCGATGGTCATAGTCACTACAGTCACAACCATAGCAACGATGAATGACACTTCAACGCCACGTAACAGCCGTGCCAATATGCTACGGCCTAGGTCATCTGCGCCTAGCAGGTAAGCGGCGCTTGTTGTTATTAAACTGGGTGAGCTTAAAATTGCATTTAAATTAATTGCGTTAGGCGTTAATTGTAAAATGCGCCCAAGTAACACGGCGAGTATCCAAAAGCCTAAAATTGAAATTGCAAATTTCTTCATTTTAAAATCCATGCATGCACCCAGTCATAATCAACTGAATCTTCGTGATGCAGCACGAACACTGTGATACGTTGCCATTTATTCAAAAGATATCATCCAAATTTCACCCTGGGATCGGATAAACGGTACAAAATATCTGTGAATAAATTCACCAATACATAACTTAAAGCAACAATCAGTACACAAGCTTGTGTGACGGGATAATCACGCTTTTCAATACTCTCAACCAATAGTCGTCCGATACCATCCCAGCTAAAAATCGTTTCAGTAATCACAGTGCCAGCCAACAAGCTACCGATTTGCAAACCAACAATAGTGATAATTGGCAACAGGGCCGCTCGTAGCGCATGACGTAATATCACATTAGGCTCGGTTAAGCCCTTAGCACGCGCTGTACGAATATAATCATCATTCAATACTTCGAGCAGACTGGTACGCGTCATACGCGTTAATATGGCACTTAAGCCAAAACCAAGCGTCATGGCTGGCAACAAAATAGAAGCATTTGAATCCATTCCACTCACTGGCAACCAGCCTAACCACACTGCAAATATCAGCATCAACATGGGGCCTAACCAAAAAGCGGGCATGGCGGATAAGCGCACTGAAACAATTGTGACCACAAAGTCTTGCCAGTGCCCAGCTTTAAGTGCCGCGTAAATCCCTAGTGGGATGCCAATACTCGAACCTATCAATAGCGATAAAAAAGCTAATTTAAGCGTTGCAGGATAACGTGTTTTAATCAGCTCGATAATCGGCGTTTTACTATGAATAGATTTGCCAAAATCAGCATGAGTAATCTTTGCTAAGTAAGTACCAAACTGCTGAATAAGTGGTTGATTTAAGCCTAGATCTGCTCGCAATTGTACACGGTCCGCAACACTGGCAGATTCACCCAGCATGACTTCTACAGGATCGCCAGGTATTAAATGAATCAGTAGAAAAGTAAGCAACAATACGCCAAAAATGACTATACAAAAACTTGATAGTTGTTTTAATAAACCCACGCTCACTTTCCTACTTCTTCATTCCGACGAAAGTCGGAATCTAGTGGCGTTGTAGTACTTATAAAAAAGCTTAAAGTCGCTGGATTCCGACTTTCGTCGGAATGACGTGTTAGGTAGTTTTGAGCTTTCATTCAGAAATCAACACAGGCGTACTTGCTTCAACCAAATCAAACAGTTCAATAATGTCAGAGTTTCGCATACGCACGCAACCATGCGAACCGATAGCGCCCATCTGAACACTATCTGGCGAACCATGAATGTAAATGTAACGCTGCATCGTATCGACATTGCCCAGCCGATTAAACCCAAGCTCAGTGCCAGAAAGCCATAAAATACGCGTCAGAATCCAATCACGATTAGGAAACTCAACCATCAATTCTGGAGTAAAAATTTCGCCAGTAGGTCTACGCCCAACAAAGACCGTATTGGCTGGTGCCTCTGCGCCTATCTTCGCGCGAATAATATGCTGACCTAGTGGTGTGCAACCGCTGTCTTTCTCGCAGCCAACGCCATTGGCGGCACTAGATATACTGTATTTTTCTTTGACACCACCAAAATTGTCGAATATGGTTAAAGCTTGATGTTTGATAGAGATTTCAATGCGCATAGTTACTTATTGTAGCTAAGTCATCCCAATTACCATCTGGTTTTGGCAAATAGTTTTGAATTTTTTTACGCATTGCCACAAACTGGCCTTCATACCACAGTGGAATATAAGGTAATTGATTATGAATACGCGCTGTAGCGCTCTGCCAATCTTCTTTCGCCAGTAATTCATCTAAGGTTTTATCTGCATAGCGACCGCGGTTAAAACCATTGGGTGGGAAACTGGCTGACCCTAAAGCTTTGGCATAAATATCTGGTGTTTTGATACCTACCCAAGTAAGGCCAAATAATTGAAAATTACCTTGCTTTACATCTTCAAAGAACGTGCCCCAATCTAGGCTACGGATTTCTAAATCTATGCCTGCTGGTTGCATCTGTGCTTGCATAATCGTTGCAAAACGAACGCGCTGTGCGTCAGTAGAGGTTTTATAAATCAGCTTAAGTGGTAATTTAATACCCGCTTCAAGCAAAAGTTTTTTAGCCAAATCAGGGTTGTAATCGTACGGTATTAAATTAAAATGGCTCTGATTATTATCGCTTAAATTTGTAAAATGTTCAGGTGGCAAAATTGCAGCCGCAAGTCTAGTATTAGGCACCATCACCTTTTGTATAATGGCTTTACGATCAATCGCATGGGCGATTGCAAGCCTAACTTTTTGGTTATTCAGCGCAGCATCTTGCATATTTAAACCAAGATATGAGAAATTTTCTCCTATGTTAGTTTTAACATTAATCTCAGGCTTGGTTTGTAAGTACTTCACTAACTCTGGTGGTAAATCACCTTGTAATAAGTCAATTTCACCGTCTAGCAACTTTAGTACACGCACCGTGGGGTCTTTAACCTCAACTAAGCTAATCAACTGATTATCTTGGCTACGTTTTAAGGTAAGTTTATTTTGCCATCCCATCAATTTTAGTGGCCCGCTACCAACGGCATCATGCGAAAAATCATGGCTTTTTGCAATTAATGCATTAGGTAAAATACCAATGATCAACTTAGCAGGGAAATCTTTATCTGCATGTTTTAAATGAAATAATACTGTGTCGTTATCAATCACTTCAATATGCGCAATATTGCTAAATTCGGCTGCATGTGGCGAATCTTTCAATGTCATTAACGAATCGTAAGTGGCTTTCACATCATAAGCGGTGACAGGGGTTTGATTATGAAACAATGCGCGAGGCACTTGTAGCTTAAACTGATATTCCAGAGGACTGACTACCACCCATGAAGCTAAACTTGGTACAGCCTTAGATTGTGCGTCAAAATAAACCAAACTTTGATATAGCAGCCGATTTACTCTTGCAGAAGCAGCATCTGTAGCATAACGCGGGTCTAGGTTGAGTGGCATTGTTGTAACAGCAAAACGAATCTCAGTATCTATTTCAGGCTTAACGCAAGCGGCAAGCACTATCAGTATAAAAATGATAGTTAAGCGTTTCACAGCTCAAATAACGCAATGGATTCCACATGTGAAGTGTGCGGAAACATATTGATAACGCCTGCGGATTTTAATGTATAGCCTTTTTCATTGACTAACACACCAGCATCGCGCGCCAAAGTCGCAGGATTGCATGATACGTAAACAATAGTTTTGGGGCTATTACTCGCATCTAACGATTTAATGAGTTCAAAGGCGCCATCACGTGGCGGGTCAATTAACCATTTATCAAGCTGACCTAAGCCAGTCAATGCTTCTGGGGTCATTTTAAACAAATCTGCAACGCCGAATGTAACGTGGTTAATTTGATTTAGCTGCGCACTTTCTTGAGCACGTTCGACTAAATTAGCCAAACCTTCTAAGCCCAATACCTGCGCGCCACTACGTGCAATTGGCAAGGTAAAATTTCCAATGCCGCAAAAAAAGTCAGCAATTTTTTCGCCTGCTTGCGGATTTAACAATTGCATTGCGCGGCGAAGCATCACTTGGTTAATTTGTGGGTTCACCTGCGTAAATTCATTAGGCTTGAATGGGTAAGTTAAACCAAATTCTGGCAGGCTGTACTTTAATGGGGGCAACTCTTTTTCTGGCGTACCTAATGGGTAGAATGGCTTGATCGTATCTGGACCTTTAGTTTGTGTCCAAATTTGTACCGTATGCTCATCTGCAAAGGCTTTAAATAAGACCTCATCTTGTGCTGATAGCGCATCCATAATACGAAAAATTAAAACAATCACTGGCTCTTGATTTACCCCATCCCAAGCCACATTTTCACCTACAGCCAACTCAATTTGCGGAATCTTTTCGCGTAAACTAACTAGCATAATCAACTCTTGTAGCGGTGCTATCAAAGCAGAAACTGCAGGCGTTAGCACTTCACAACTATTCATATCTGCAACGTAACGCGTCGCTTTTTCGTTAAACCCTACAAGTACGCGCTGTTTTTTTTCTACATAGCGAACACTTAAACGGGCTTTGTGACGGTAACCCCAAATTGGACCATAAATGGGTGGCAACATATTACTCGGCTTTACTTTACCAATATGCCAAAGATCACTTTCCAGCAATCCTTGTTTGTTAGCCACCTGACCTGTAAAATCTAAATGCTGCAATTTGCAGCCACCACAGACAACATAATGTGGACATTGGGGCGTAACGCGTAAATTAGATTGCTTTAATATCTCAACGACACGTGCAACTTCATAACTAGGTTTAATGCGAAATGATTGAAAAGTCACCCTTTCAGTTGGCAATGCGCCTTCAATAAAAATAGTTTTGCCTTCTACGTGTGCAACACCACGGCCTTCTTGGTCAAGTGACTCGATTGTAGTAGTTAAAACAGGCGCTAGCGCCATATCTGCTGCAGATTTATTACGTCTTTTTCTCATGTCGGCATTTTACCGCACAGCGCAGATTAGAGGAAATGTACTTATTTTGTTAGACTATTCAATAGCTTGGCGATTAATACGTAATTAGCCCGAGTAAAGTGACCTAAATAAAGAAATATTAATGAAATAAAATCATTCAATATCGAGAAAATAATGAAAAAAATAATTTATAGTTTCGCTCTGCTTTTAGGCACAGTATTTACCCTTACAACGCTTATAAGCATAGCTTTTGCTGCTGAGAGCAAAGTAAGAGTTTCAGCATCAGGTATAAAATTTTCCACTGGTGGCATTGGTGAAGATGAAGTGGATGCAATGCACCGCATAGCGAAACAATTTTCACTTAATCTTGTATTTTCTGCGGGTGCTGGAAGTGCTGCAACTAATGTAAACGCCGTGATTTTTAACGAAACTGGTGATGCAGTTTTTAGGATTAAAGGTGCGAATCCACTGTTATATGTAGATTTACCAGCTGGGAAATATAGAATACTGGCCAATTACCACGGCTTAAAGCAAGGCTATACAGTTGATATTAGTAGCGAGAAAAATAAGCAACTAATTTTGAATTGGCCAGATGAGGTGGAAGAAGATACTAAAGAATTAGAAATCAAATAGAACCACCCAATAGCACTGGTAAGCCAATAAATTTGAATTTACTGTTTTGATGAATAGTCAAATCAATGATTAAACTAAAGTTGGTATTTAAATCAAGCTTTCCAAGCGGCTAAAAATTCTGCCCAATGCGATGATTCAGCATTAGCAGCGCTATAACTAGTTAAGGTATCGCGCACTAGATTAATTTCAGCCTCATAAGCTGCTGGGGTAAGATGCCCACGCATCAGCTGAAAACGTAAATATACTAAATGCGTGTTGGCGACATCGGTTTCACAATAATTGCGAATCTCCTCTATTTTGCCTGCTTTGTAGGCATCCCAAACTTTGCTACCATCCATGCCCAACTTACCAGGAAAACCACATAACTTAGCTAGATCATCTAGTGGCGCATTAGCGCGAGCGTTGTACATTGCCATTACATCCATCAAGTCTAAATGGCGCGCATCATAACGTTTGATATAATTATTCCACTTAAAATCTTTATCATCCTCGCCCATATCCCAGTAGCGGCTTGCATTGACGCCATGTATTAGCCCACGATAATGCAACACAGGCAGATCAAATCCACCGCCATTCCAAGAGATAATTTGTGGTGTATATTTATCTATACCATCATAAAAACGCTGGATAATCTCAGCCTCTGATGCGTCAACACCACCTAAAGTCCACACTTTGAAATTATTACCTTCACGCAATGCACATGAAATGGCACAAACGCGATGTTGGTGTAGTGGTAAAAATTCACTGCCGTTATGCTGACGTCGTTGATGCAAGGCAATACTGCCCACCTCTTCAGCTGAAGTATCTTGAGGCAAATCTAATAGAACGCGCAGGCCATCTGTATCGGGAATAGTCTCAATATCAAATACGAGTGTAGGATTCATATGCTTGAATTGATAAGGTTAATTAACGTTTAGTCCAGCCATTCGCGTCTTGATACCACCAGCCAGCTTGTGCTTTTTGCACCCATCTTTGTGCAAAAGTACTACGAATTTCACCTTCCCACTCTGCGTGTCCGTTACCTGCAGCAATTTCTTTATACAGTGCATTGCGATCACTATTTTCTGCCGCAACCAAAGCATTAATACCTTGCCTGTCCTTTAATGGTACAGCAGTAGCATCTCGCACAGCAATCAATCCATCTTTAGTTAAGCCAACTGCACCACTAGCATAATTTGGCGCCAATTGGGCATGACGGCTTTGCATACTATTTTTTATAGCAGAAATCGCTGGTGTATTAATCTCTAAATCTGCCGCTGCATTTACCCAGCTAGCCAAAAATAACGTAGCTAACATCACTAATAAACTCATAATCAATTTTTGCATGACATTTCCTTTAATGTTGCTTGCGTATTCAAACTATTTAGCTGGCTGATTAGTTGGCACTGGCATACCGTCTTTTAGTTGCCAGACATCATCAATAATTTTATCAGCGGCTTTTTCTGCGGCAGCCGCAGGAAAGTAAATGTTAATCGTCACACATGCCGTTAACGTAGCCATCATAATTGCCATTAAAATAATCATGCTTTGTTTCATTACTCATCCTTTATTTAGATCTGTTATTTAGATCTGTGATTGCTTATTGATTATTTAACAATCACTTTGGTGTTCCCATCTGTAATGCGTTTTATTCTACTCAATAAATCTGCCAAACTCACTTTTTCTGTATAGCCATTCACATTAACAGCTGGAATACCTTTACCTTTAACGATGATATACCCTGTAGCGGTTGACTCAACGCCACCCATTTCGCATACATCTCTACGTAGCTTGCAACTTAAACCGATTTTATCGTAATTAAATTCTTTAAAAAATCGTAAAAAAGTACGCTGCAATGCTGCCGCAGTACCCTCTCCACCCAATGCGGTAATATTTTCTACTGCGCGTTGTGATATTTTTTTAAGATGTGTACCTTCACTAGTTTTGATAGAGGCATCTAAATATACTGGCTTCCAATTTTCCAAGGCCATATTTTTAACATCTCCATCCAGCTTTCCTTCAATATCA
>JACMNP010000062.1 GCA_014378495.1 Methylotenera sp.
CGAATTTCATTTTAAACTCACGAGGAAAACATGTCAGACAATCAGCATGGCAAGCATCAATCTAGTTCACAACAAGAAACACCTTCTCAAATAGACGCAGAAAAACGTAAATTTTTAATCGCAACTTCAGCTGTAGGTGCGCTGGGCGTAGCATCAGTAGCGGTGCCATTTGTAAAAAGCATGACGCCAAGTGAGCGTGCTAAAGCAGCAGGTGCGCCAGTTGAAGTGGATATTAGCAAAATTGAGCCAGGCTCAATGATGACCGCAGAATGGCGTGGCAAGCCAGTTTGGATTATTAACCGCACTGATGAAATGACTGCGGAGTTATCTAAACATAATGACCAGCTTTCTGATCCTATGTGTGATGTAGTGTCACAACAGCCAAACTATTGCAAAAATGCAGACCGCGCAATTAAACCTAATTTAGCTGTAATCGTCGGTATATGTACGCATTTGGGCTGTTCACCAACGGCTAAATTGCAGGCTGGTGGTGATATGGGTGACAAGTGGGTAGGCGGCTTTTTCTGTCCGTGTCATGGATCAAGGTTCGATTTGTCTGGACGTGTATTTAAAGGCTCTCCAGCACCTATCAATTTAGTGGTGCCACCTTATAAATATTTGACAGATAACACTTTGCTTATCGGTGTTGATACTGAAGAGAAGGCTTAATCATGACTGATAAAAATAAATCTGTATTAGCCAATGCACTAGATAACACTGTGAACTGGGTAGATGAGCGTTTTCCGCTGACTAGCAATATTAAAACCCATTTAACTGAATACTATGCGCCAAAAAATTTCAATTTTTGGTATTTTTTTGGGTCGCTAGCCCTACTGGTATTGGTGCTTCAAATTATCACGGGTATTTTCTTAACAATGCATTACAAGCCAGATGCTGATTTAGCATTCGGTTCTGTAGAATACATTATGCGCGATGTGCCTTGGGGTTGGCTCATTCGTTATATGCACTCTACTGGGGCTTCTATGTTTTTCGTCGTCGTCTACATGCATATGTTCCGCGGTATTATCTATAGTTCATACCGTAATCCGCGCGAGCTGATTTGGCTATTTGGTGTAGCGATATTCTTATGTTTAATGGGTGAGGCGTTTTTTGGTTACCTATTACCATGGGGTCAAATGTCATATTGGGGCGCGCAAGTGATTGTGAATCTTTTCTCAGCCATTCCGTTTATTGGTCCAGATGTCTCTGAATGGTTACGTGGCGATTATTTAGTCTCTGATGCTACTTTGAATCGTTTCTTTGCCTTCCATGTGATTGCCTTGCCTATGGTCTTGCTCGGCTTGGTGGTGTCGCACTTAATTGCATTGCATGAAGTAGGTTCAAACAATCCTGACGGTATTGAAATCAAGAAATTAAAAGATAAGATAACTGGGATTCCACTTGATGGCATAGCATTTCATCCTTACTATACGGTTAAAGATTTGGTAGGCGTAGTAGTATTTCTGATGGTATTTTCAGCGATTATATTCTTCGCACCTGAAATGGGGGGTTATTTCTTAGAGGCAAACAATTTTGTGCCAGCTGATGCCCTTAAAACGCCAGCACATATTGCCCCCGTTTGGTATTTCACTCCTTACTATTCAATCTTACGTGCAGTACCGCCTGTGATGAACTCACAGTTCCCTGGAGTTGCAGCAATGGGTTTGTCAGTGATGGTGTTTGCGCTGTTGCCTTGGTTAGATAAAGGAGCTGTTAAGTCTATTCGTTATCGTGGCACGCTTTATAAAAAATGGTTGGCAGCATTCGTGGTGAGCTTTGTGGTATTAGGTTACTTAGGAACGGTGCCTTCAAACATTTGGGGTCAGTTTGGCGGGATGATGGGTAATGCTGACAGAGCAACTGTGGTGGCGCGTGTGTTCACTGTTGTTTACTTTGCATTCTTTATATTGATGCCGTGGTACACCAAAAGAGATAAGACCTTGCCGGTGCCAGAAAGGGTGACAGGATAAGTGCCATGAAAACTAAAAATATAATCAAAAACGTTTTATTAGTATTAACGCTACTATCGATTTTTGTATCAAGTCAGCAAATCTTTGCTAACGAAGATGTGCATTTGGATAAAGCGCCGATTGATGTGTCTAATCATGAATCTTTACAACGTGGTGCACGCACTTTTACTAATTATTGTTTAAATTGTCATAGCGCAAACTACATGCGTTATAACCGGTTGCTAGAAATTGGTTTAACTGAGCAGCAAATTAAAGAAAATTTAATTTTCACTGGTGACAAAGTTGGCGACCCAATGAAAGTCTCTATCAATAAAAAAGAGGCTAAAACATGGTTTGGTGTTGCG
>JACMNP010000063.1 GCA_014378495.1 Methylotenera sp.
TTAAGTACGGCAAGTTGCAAATGATGAAACCAACGACGCATCACCGAAGAAGTGAAGAATTAATTGCATCATCCCGCGCCATTTTTTTGGATGGGCGGCAAGATGATGCAAAAATCAAAAACTACATCATACCGCCCATGCCACCCATACCGCCCATATCACCACCACCCATAGAAGGGCCGTCGTCTTTAGGCAATTCAGCTACCATACAATCAGTCGTTAGCATTAAGCCAGCTACTGACGCTGCATTTTGCAATGCTGAACGTGTTACTTTAGTTGGGTCAAGCACACCCATTTCGACCATATCGCCGTAAGTTTCGTTAGCAGCGTTGTAACCGTAGTTACCTTTACCAGCTGCAACGTTATTCACCACTACTGATGGCTCTACGCCAGCGTTTTGTACGATTTGGCGTAATGGCTCTTCAACCGCGCGAAGCACGATTTTGATACCAGCTTCTTGGTCTAAGTTGTCACCTTTTACTTTAGCAATCGCGTCACGTGCACGAATCAATGCAACACCGCCGCCAGCAACAATACCTTCTTCAACCGCTGCGCGAGTTGCGTGTAATGCATCTTCTACACGGGCTTTTTTCTCTTTCATTTCGATTTCAGTCGTCGCACCAACTTTAATCACTGCAACACCGCCTGCTAATTTAGCAACACGTTCTTGCAGTTTTTCACGGTCGTAGTCGCTAGAAGCTTCATCGATTTGTGTTTTGATTTGCGCAATGCGTGATTTGATGTTTGCTTCAACGCCGTGGCCATCAATGATGATCGTGTTTTCTTTACCCACTTCAAT
Source organism: Methylotenera sp. (assembly GCA_014378495.1). Classification (GTDB taxonomy): domain Bacteria; phylum Pseudomonadota; class Gammaproteobacteria; order Burkholderiales; family Methylophilaceae; genus Methylotenera. The sequence goes on from JACMNP010000063.1 coordinate 800, forward strand.
ACGTTTCGCTTGACCTAAATCTTCAAGTGTTACGTTTTCAAGTTTCAAGCCAACTTCTTCAGCAATCACAGTACCGCCAGTTAAGATCGCGATATCTTCTAACATGGCTTTACGACGGTCACCGAAACCAGGTGCTTTAACAGCAGTTGTTTTCAAGATGCCGCGAATGTTGTTCACTACTAATGTGGCTAATGCTTCACCATCAATGTCTTCAGCAATAATTAATAATGGACGACCTGATTTAGCCACTTGCTCTAACGTTGGTAATAAATCACGGATGTTTGAGATTTTTTTATCGTGCAATAACACGAATGGATTATCTAACAATGCAATTTGACGCTCTTGATTGTTGATGAAATATGGTGATAAGTAGCCGCGGTCAAATTGCATACCTTCAACGACATCTAATTCGCTTTCTAGGCCTGAACCGTCTTCAACAGTGATTACGCCTTCTTTACCAACTTTATCCATTGCATCAGCAATCAATTGGCCGATTGAAGTATCAGAGTTTGCTGAAATAGAACCTACTTGAGCGATTTCTTTACTGGTTGTACATGGTTTTGATTGTTCTTTAAGATTGGCAATTGCAGCAGCAACCGCTTTATCGATACCACGTTTTAAATCCATTGGGTTCATGCCAGCAGCTACAGATTTCATGCCTTCGCGAATAATCGCTTGCGCTAGCACTGTTGCAGTAGTTGTACCGTCACCAGCGATGTCAGAAGTTTTTGAAGCAACTTCTTTCACCATTTGTGCGCCCATGTTTTCGAATTTGTCTTTTAATTCGATTTCTTTAGCCACTGAAACACCATCTTTAGTGATGGTTGGCGCGCCGAAAGAGCGCTCTAAAACTACGTTACGGCCTTTAGGACCTAATGTTACTTTAACTGCGTTAGCTAGAATGTTTACGCCGTTAGTCATTTTTTGGCGAACTTCGTCGCCAAATCTTACGTCTTTTGCTGCCATTTAAATTCTCCTGATGTTCTTTAAGTATTAATTATTCAAACGCTAGATTATTCGATAATATGTCCCAGTCGAAATTATTCGACGATCGCCATGATGTCTTCTTCACGCATTACTAATAACTCTTCGCCATCAACTTTTACAGTTTGGCCTGCGTATTTACCAAATAACACTTTGTCACCCACTTTAACGTCTAAAGCAATCGCTTTGCCGCTGTCATCTTTTTTGCCATTACCAACAGCTTGTACGATACCTTGATCAGGTTTTTCAGTTGCGCTATCTGGAATCACAATGCCTGACGCGGTAGTACGTTCTTCTTCTGAGCGTTTAACAATCACGCGGTCGTGTAAAGGACGAATTTTCATACGGTTTCTCCAAAAATTAAATAACAATGTTGCAACAATTAAATAGGCTAAAAATTTAATCTTAAAAATCAATTTTTAGCACTTTAAAACAAATTAGATAAAACTTTTGTTAATGCACATGGCCTGAATTTTATGCTGCTAAATTTGCAACATTTACTTGTACCATGCAGAGCGAGAGCGATTTTAGCACTCAAAGCCCTAGAGTGCTAGTAATTGGGTTAGTTTGCGAAATTACAAGGGCTAGCACGTTAAGTAATTAGTGTTCTTTAAATAAAGAGTTTTTAGTTGTCCAGATTTAGTTCTCAAGATAATAAATCCAAGCAATTTTTATTTAGAGTTGATGCTGGAAAAATAGATTTAAAAACCTTATGCTGTCTGTAGTATTAATCTTTAAAAGTATGCCAATGACACAAAATGAATCTGCTATAGAACAAATAAACCTTGGATTTAACGACCAAGAAGATAGGCTGTTGCTGAAGATAGGTCTGGCTGATAAAACTGAGGTTGCAGTGTGGATCACGCGGCGTATATGTAAGGCAATGTGGGGGCTGTTGCAAAATACTAATAGCAGTCTGGTATCTGCGATTAACCCAATAATCACTACTCCAGATAACAAGCATCAAGCGATTGAAAATTTTGAGCTTGAAGTGGCAGAGCAAAAAAAAATAAATAATATGGATTTTAAATCTGAATACATCACAAGCCGCGACACACGCACTGATGAGCCAATGCTAGCTATTCAATGTGTAGTAATTTCTATTGAAAACTCATCTGTAGAGAAATCTCAGTTACCACAGTTAGAGCTCCAATGTAATAATGGTCAGTCGGTTAAAATCGCGTTGAGTAACGAACTAGTTTATGCCGTTACCAATATGATGTTACTTGCTACGCGTGAGGCTGGCTGGGATTTATTGATGACACAAAATACCATGCAAATTGCACTTAACCCTTCACAACAAGTACTGCATTAATATTATGGAATATCGTCAATTAGGTCCATCTGATTTAACTGTTTCTGCCGTCTGTTTAGGCACCATGACTTATGGTGACCAAAATACACAAGCTGAAGCGCATGAGCAATTGGATTACGCATTGTCACAAGGGATTAACTTTATTGATACTGCAGAGATGTACCCAGTGCCGCCCAAAGCGGAAACCTGCACCCGTACTGAAGTGATGGTGGGACATTGGCTTAAAAATCAGGCGAGAGATAAGATTATTTTAGGCACTAAAGTTGCTGGGCCGCGCCGCAATGTGAGTTGGATACGTGGGGGACCAAGCTCATTAGATAGCACGAATATTCGTGCCGCGCTTGACGCTTCACTGCAACGTTTGCAAACAGATTATATTGATATTTATCAGTTGCATTGGCCAGAGCGTAATGTGCCGATGTTTGGACAATACCAATTTGACCCTGCGGGTGAGTTTGAGTCTGGCGTGTATAAGCAGGGCGCTGAAAAAGAATGGGTCTCCATTCAAAATCAGTTAGAAACACTATCGGCTTTGGTGAAAGAAGGCAAAATTCGCTATATAGGTCTTTCTAATGAGCATCCTTGGGGTGTTATGGAGTTTCTGCGCGTTGCTAAGGAGTTTAATCTGCCGCGTATCGCTAGCCTGCAAAATGGCTATAGCTTGATGAATCGAACTTTAGAGTTAGGTTTAACTGAAATACTTTATCGCGAAAAAGTAGGTTTTTTAGCCTATTCACCCCTTGCATTTGGCCATTTAACAGCTAAGTATAGCGATGACCCTGCGGCTAAAGGCCGTGCAACGATGTTTACAGGCTATGCACAACGGTATACAAAACCAAACGTCACGCCTGCTACCATTGCCTACGCCAAACTTGCGCGCATGCATGGCATGACACCTACACAAATGGCCCTATCATTTGTGTATCACCGCTGGTTTGTGACTAGCACTATTGTAGGCGCTACGAATATGAAGCAGTTGCAAGAGAACATAGCGGCATGGCAAACATCGCTATCGCCAGAAGTGATGCAGGAAATTGAGGATTTACATTTACAGATGATGAATCCAGCACCTTGATTTCATCTCACGTTTTTTTAAGTAAGCTTTAGTGGTAATAAAAAAGCTGGTGTACATTTGAATGCTCACCAGCTTTTTATTACTATTTTTACTGATAACTAATCTAGTTATTTAAATCGTTAAACACCAATCAATTAACTTAAACTAGTTTTACCACACCCTTCATCATCATTGCATGACCAGGGAATGAGCAGAAGAATACGTAACTATCTGCAGCATTCATTTTACTTGTTTTAAATTTTGCGCTGGTAGACTCGCCACCGCCAATAATGTTAGTCGCCACCACAACGCGGGGGTCGTTTGCTTTTACATAATTGCTAGCTAAACCAGCTTTGCTACCATCATCTAGAATCCCTTGCTGATCAGCTGTTTTAGCGATTACTATATTATGGCCCATCATAGCTTTAGCCAATGTGCCGTCATTTTTTAAGTTAATTGTAAATTCTTTGCAGCTTTTTGGCACGTCTATATTCTTAGCGGTGTAAGCCATGCCTGGGGTCACCTCTAAATTAATGTCACAAGTGCCAGCCGCTGCGGCTTGTGTTGATGCAGTTAATGCAACAAATGCTAATGAGCCTGATAACATTGCAGCAGATACAACAGCTGATACTAGGATTTTTTTATTCATCATGATAGCTTCTCTCAATAAAGTGAATGGTTTAACACTAACAATTTAACTTAACAACTGTTTCTTTTGTGTTAGTTATGGCACAAAGCTCAGCCATAGGTTCCGTATAATATAACTATATATGAATATATTTTTTAAAGTTAAAATAACAAATTAGACATTTTTATCTTTAAGGGTCTTAAGCTTACTAAAAACCGCTTTAACTAGGAATATTATGCTTCAAAAGAAAAAAGTATTATCAACATATTGCGTGTGCTTATATGGGCTTTTATGTTTACCTACAATCGTTGAGGCGAAAGATACTTTGACCGTAGAGCAGGCAATGTTTAAGTGTAAAACTACATATCCTTCTCAGTTTGAATCAAAAAAGAGATTGGCCTGTTTTGATAGTATCACTACACCTGCGATTGAAACTGTGTCAAAAAATGCATTAACTAATGGTGATGTAAATTCAGCGACTGCCAATGGCGGGCTAGCGCTTGATGAGTCATTAGCAGATAAAAATATACCTAAAGCTGAGGTGGCAGTCGCGATAGTAAAACCAAGTGCAGAGCTCAGTTATCTTGAAAGAAAATGGCGTTTAACGTCTCAAGGTGATTGGGATATCAGCGACTTTGAAACTTATAAATCTAATTATCTGTTGATTACAGATACTAGTCGGCCAAATGACACGCCCACTAGTCCAAGCCAAAACAATACAGAAGATAGGAATCTAGATTCTAAAGATTTGAAGTTTCAATTAAGTTTAAAAACGGAGATGCTGAGTAATATCCCTGTGATTCGCAGTTTACCTTATGTGACTAGCTCTAGGGTCTGGGCCGCATATACGCAACAATCTTACTGGCAGATTTTTGATAGTGAGGCCTCTAGACCTTTGCGTGAAAATGATTATGAGCCTGAAATCATGTTGTCATTAGGCATTGATAACCAAGTGGATGGCATTAAAAAAAGCTACATTCCAAGATTATTGAATCTTGGCTTTGTACACCAATCTAACGGGCGTTCTAATCCAGTTTCTAGAAGTTGGAATCGGGTTTATTTGGAAAGTGGCTTTGAGTTGACTGACCGACTATCTTTAATGGTGCGACCATGGTGGCGTGTGCCAGAAAGCCAAGATGATAACCCAGACATAGATAAATATATGGGTTATGGTGACGTCACTTTACGATGGGAAGATGAAAAACGTAAAAATGCCGTTTCTGTATTGTTGCGCAATAATTTACGCAGTGACAATAAAGGCTTTGCACAAGTAGATTTGCAACGGCAAGTATTTAATAATCCCTATTTAAAATTACACGTGATGCTTTCGAGCGGCTATGGTGAAACTTTGCTAGATTATAATCACTCGCAAAACATATTTGGTCTTGGTATTTCTCTCGGAGAGTAGTAGTCTTCAACATCTTTAAATAAATAGTTTTGCTGGCGTTCGCAACGTATTCAATATGTCTAATCAATCTTTGCTCGACCGCAGCCTGCAGTCTGTGTGGCACCCATGCACACAGATGAAGCAACATGAGACTTATCCGCTGGTGCCGATTCAAAGAGGTGAGGGTGTTTGGCTTTATGATACCGACGGTAAACGGTATTTAGATGCCGTGAGCTCTTGGTGGGTGAATCTGTTTGGGCATAATAATCTGCGTATTAAAAATGCAATTAAACTGCAACTTGATACGTTAGAACATGTAATGCTGGCAGGCTTTACGCATGCACCAGTTGTTGAGCTATCTGAGAAGTTAGCTAAACTCACGGGTTTGGGTCACGCTTTTTACGCGAGTGATGGTGCGAGTGCTACTGAAATTGCGCTTAAAATGAGCTTTCATTATTGGCGCAATACTAATAAACCCAATAAAACCAAATTTATCAGCTTACAAAATAGCTACCATGGTGAAACGCTAGGTGCGCTTAGCGTGACTGACGTTGCCATTTTTAAAGATACTTACGCACCGTTACTCACGCAGTCTGCACAAATGCCTAGCCCAGACTTTAGGTTGGCTGAAAGTGGTGAAACAGCGGAAGCGTTTGCCTTACGTTGCGCTATAACGTTAGAGCAATATGTGGGCGAGCATCATGAAACACTTGCTGCATTTATTATTGAGCCGCTTATTCAGTGTGCTGCAGGTATGTGCATGTATCACCCAATTTATTTACGCAGAGCACGTGAGATTTGTACTAAGTATGAGGTGCATCTAATTGCGGACGAGATTGCAGTTGGATTCGGACGTACAGGGTCAATGTTTGCAAGCTACCAAAGCTGTGTTGATTGTGATGAAGCTGACGCATGCACACAAAGTAGAGACTGCAGGCCAGATTTCATGTGTTTATCTAAAGGCATCACAGGTGGTTATCTACCCTTGTCTGCCGTGCTAACCACCGATAAAATCTACCAAGCCTTTTATGATGACAGCACTATAAAAGGTTTTTTGCATAGTCACAGTTATACAGGCAATCCATTAGCTTGTAGCGCAGCTTTAGCAACGCTGGCGATTTTTGAATCAGATAATATTATTGAGAAAAATAAAGAAAAAGCGGCTCACTTAAACAACCAGCTGCAAATATTCAGCCAATTGCCCATTGAGCATATACGGCAGCAAGGAATGATTTGGGCTTTTGATGTAAAAACGACTAATGAAAAATTTGCCAGAGATTGTTATGCTGAAGCATTGAGGCAAGGCTTGTTATTGCGCCCGATAGGCAATACCGTGTATTTCATGCCACCTTATACAATCTCTGAACCCGAGATGGATTTTATGCTTCAAGCCACTTTTAACGCACTGAAAACTAGCATTTAACTAGATTAATTCACTGATTAAATAATGAAAATACGCTTGCTTGTATGTTGCCTATGTTTGTATCAATTGTGCCTATATCCATTGGCGCATGCTGAATCATCACACGCGGAGTCCGAAGTTGAGTTATCTAATATTGAATCTCAACTTAATCAGCAGTTGAACACTGAGTTGCCAGTCGCAGTAAGTAATGCATTAGGTAAAATTGGAGTGCCAGAAAATATTGTATCAGTGTATGTGCAGCCGCTGGCGCAACAACCTGCGCTATTAAGCCTGCCAATATTGGCGCATCAAGCGACAGTTGCACTTAACCCCGCTAGTACGATGAAATTGCTTACCAGTTATGCCAGCTTAAGTTTGCTAGGCCCAGCTTATCGCTGGAAAACGGAAATATACTATGATGGCAGCCTGAAAAATGGTGTGCTAGATGGGAATCTATACTTAAAAGCCTATGGTGACCCTAATTTTACGACTGCAGATTTTTGGCGATTGCTTAATAGCTTGCGTCAGCTCGGTGTTAATGAAATTAAAGGTAATTTGATAGTAGATAATAGTTATTTTGCCAGCGAGTCTCAATCAGCAGGCAATTTTGATGGGGATGAAGTGCGTGCTTACAACGCGCCACCAAGCGCGTTAGCGATTAACTTAAAAGCCAGTAGCTTTAGATTTGACTCCGATGGCAGTCATGTCAGTATCACTCAAGAGCCAAATTTAGCCGAAATTAAAATCAAGAATATGCTCAAAGTCGGCAAAGCTGATTGTGCCAGTTGGCGCAACGCTTTTAGTTACGATGTGCAGCAAGTTGGTGACATTTCCACGGTTACTTTTGTGGGTACTTATGCTCCCAATTGTCATGAAAAATATTTAGAGTTGGTGGCTATTGACGAGAATAACTACACGCTAGCCTTATTCCGTCAGTTATGGCTTGAGCTGGGTGGTAGTTTTAACGGTAAAATCAAGACTAGTAGCTTACCAGCAGATGCCACAAAACTGTTGCAACAAGACTCAAAAGCTTTGGCGCAGATACTGCCAGATATGAATAAATGGAGTAACAATCTGATGGCGCGGCAGATGCTGTTGACAATTGCCGCTGAGAAAGTGACATTGCCAGCAACAGAAAGTAATGGCGCATTAGCTGTCAAACAATGGCTGAATTCAATAGGATTAAGTTTTGACGAGTTAGTCATTGAAAACGGGTCAGGATTATCACGCTTAGAACGAATTAGTGCAGAGCATATGGCTGCGTTGTTAGTAAATGCTTACTACAGCGCTGTGATGCCTGAATTAATGAGCTCTTTGCCTATCTTGGCAGTAGATGGCACTGTGCAAAGGCGTATGAAAGAGAGTATTTTACATGGCAAGGCACACTTAAAAACAGGGACTATTAATGGTGTTTTTACCTTGGCTGGTTATGTGCTTGGGCAAGATAACAAACGCTACGTAGTTGTTTTTATGGCTAACCATCCCAATGCTACACTTACTAAGCCTGCACAAGATGCCTTGTTGGAATGGGTATATGCGCAGTAATTTAGATTGATTGACTGCGCCAGCTATAGATGAACCAGATCAAATTCCTAGTATCATAATCGTAGGTTTATAATTAGGTCTCAATATTTAAAGTATTAATTTTTTAGTTTTTTTACGGACATGGACGGTTTATGAAATCCAATAATATTTTAACGATGACTGTGTTGCTCGCTTGTTTTGCCGCAGCCGGGTGTAATGCAAAATCTACAACATCAGCCACAACAGAGGAAAAATCAGCAATGACACAAAGCGCTAAAGGTACAGAATCAAGCATGACAGAATTAAAGAAGATTGACACACAAGTAGGCACAGGCCGTGAAGCTGAGGCTGGTTTTAATGTAACGGTACATTACACTGGTTGGTTGTTTGATGCAGCCGCAGAAGATCATAAAGGCAAAAAATTCGATAGTAGTGTAGATCGTAAACAACCTTTTAATTTCTTTTTAGGTGGCGGACAAGTGATTCAGGGTTGGGATGAAGGCGTGCAAGGCATGAAAGTCGGTGGCAAGCGTACACTGATTATTCCTTCAGAAATGGGTTATGGCGCACGCGGTGCTGGTGGTGTGATTCCACCAAATGCAAACTTAATTTTTGATGTTGAATTACTTGATGTTAAGTAAATGATGTTAAATAAGTAGCAACTTAGAGACGGCTTTAGCCGTTTCTATCAATACCAACATTGAGTCGAAAGATGGAAAATGAAAGTAAGTATTAAGTGGATTGATGGTGTTAGCTTTGTCGGTGAGTCAGAAACAGGCCATGCCGTTGTGCTGGATGGTGCGCCTGAAAACGGCGGTCGTAATATTGGTATGCGTCCTATGGAAATGTTGTTGATTGGTATGGGCGCTTGTACTTCATTTGATGTAGTGACTATATTGAAAAAAGCACGACAACCGATTATCAATTGCGTAGCGCAAATAGAGGCTGAGCGTGCGGACGAAATCCCCAAAGTATTCACTAAAATTCATGTACATTTTGTGGTGACTGGGGCTGGTTTAAATCCACTGCAAGTAGAGCGTGCAGTCAAGTTGTCGGCAGAAAAATATTGCTCAGCTTCTATCATGCTAGGTAAAGTATGTGAGATTAGCCATGACTTTGAAATAGTTGCACCTACAGGTGGCGCGTAATGCAAGTAACACCAAACACTAAACCTGCTGGCATGATAGGCATACGTCATGTGGCTTTGTTTGTAAAAGAATTAGAAATTGCGGTGGATTTTTATACCCATATCATGGGTATGAAAATTGAATGGCAGCCTGATGCTGATAACGTCTATTTAACCAATCATGGTGATGTATTTGCGTTGCATCGTGTGGATTATGTGCCGCAAGCACAGCAACGACTAGATCATATTGGTTTCGTACTTAATGCATTTGAAGACGTTGACCATTGGTACGATTATTTTGTAAAAAATGGTGTGAAAATTACTGAAAAACCAAAAACTCACCGTGATGGCGCGCGTGGATTTTATTGCTTAGATGCTGTGGGACACTTGCTCGAACTCATTTACCATCCGCCAATATCTCAATTATTAAAAGCTTAAGCTAATAATCACTCAATGCATATTTGAGGATAATTTAAGCTTCTGTTTCTGTTACTTTCACACTCAGCGGTTTCTCATCTTCTAATATATTCAGCAGTCTATCTACATTTGGGTGTTTGCCAGGGCAGTTTTCGGCATCATCTGTGTGTTCTGCGTACAAGCTTAAGCCTTCAACCGCAGCATCTAAAGAAATCTCGCCATACATGCGAAATAAGTGATAATAAACTTTTACTGAGCCTTGCGAGCCTGGTTTGTTTTCAAGTACGCCAGCTGGGCTGCCGTCATTGTTGTACAGCTCAATTTTCTGTACATGCGAAGCATCATCAAGAGTTTGTAATACATCGCTAAATTTTTGCATAATTCTTTATTTCCAATTCAATATTCTGAAATCTAAACTTAAGGCGCTATCTAAAGAATAGGCCATTCTCTTTAAACAGGTTTTATAAGTAATACGAAGTAGTCGTCATTAACTTTGACACTTGCTGCATTAAAAATTTTGCAGGGATAGGCAAGTCTGCCGCACCCTGTTGCTTAGCTTCTCTGGCATGTTTGGCCTCGTCCAGCTGCATTTGTTCAATAATCACACGTGTTTTTGTATCAGTTACTGGTAATTTATCAAGATGACCCGCTAAGTGAGCTTCTACTTGTTTTTCAGTTTCTGCTACAAACCCTAAATTCCATTTATCACCCAATGCGCCAGCAATCACACCCATGGTGAAAGACCCAGCATAAAAAACTGGATTAAGCAGGCTAGTACGACCACCAAGTTGGCTAATGCGTGTTTCGCACCACGCTAAATGCTCAGTTTCTTCAAGCGCGGCATGCTTAAGCGCAGCTGTAGTTTCTGGATGCCGCGCTGTGAGAGCTTGTCCACTATATAAAGCTTGTGCGCATACCTCACCAGTATGATTCACTCGCATTAAGGCACTGGCATGTTTCTTTTCAATATCTGTAAGTGGTACTTCTGGAATATCTGTGTCTGGATGCGAGCGCAGGCTATGCGGTTGCGCTAACAAAGTACGTAAGCCCTTATCAAATTCTGTAATCAATATGTCTAATGTGAGATTCTTCATGATTTTATTTTACGCTCAAATAACACTCTTAATTATAAAATACCTACAAAACCGACTTGTTTGGCAATAATTTCTATGGGGTGTTCAATAGTAACGTTTAAATTTTGTGCACGTAAACCAGTCGCTATATGTAAGCTGCAACCAATGTTTGACGTGGCAAGTATTGCGACATTATCTTCTTTAATGGCAATTATTTTATCGTTGCTTAAATTGGTTGCCATGTCATTTTGTGTGAGCATATAAGCGCCCGCACCCCCACAACATTGGCCGTTGCCTGCTAATGGTTGTATATCAGCCTGTGGTATTTTTTTAAGTAAACTATAAACAGTTTGATGGCTTTTTTGTACATTACGCAAAGTGCATGGGTCTTGCACATAAATGCGTTTGGCTAAAGTTTGAATTTTCATTGCAGACCAATCACAAGCCATTAAAAATGCACTGATATCTTGTACGTTATGTTTTGGTAAATAATCATTCAAGCCAGCACCACAGCCGCTTGCTACAGTAAGCATCGGCATATTGTCAGCAAAGCCAGCTTGATTTTGCGCAATTAACTTTTCAGCTTCATAGCTATCACCCATTTGTCTGGCGATACTGCCACAACAAGTTTGTTGGGACGGAATATGTACATTAAACCCCAATTTATTCAATACATAAATACTGGCTTTTAGCGTTTGATTATCTAGTGTGTTTGTAGCGCATCCTAAAAATAAGCTTACATCACCTTTATTGATTTGAGTATGATCGGAAGGGTAAAGCGTTTTCCAAATAGTGGGCATATTAATAGCGGGTAACACTTTTGCGGCAGGTACTACATATTGCAATAGGTTGCTTAACTTAAGCTTTTGTATTAACCACACAGACCAAGCAAGGCCATATTGCAAATAGCGATGGCGAATAAATGGTTTGGCAATGGTTTGCCAAATGCTTTTTTTCCGCATAAAGATTGCGCGTGAGGTATCTACAAGATGCCCATAATTAACGTTATTTGGACAAGCTGATTCACAGCTTCGGCAATTCAAACATAAGTCTATATGCTCATTAAATCTAGCATTGTTCGGCAAAATTTCTTGGGCAACGGCTCGCATTAGCTGAATTCTGCCACGTGGTGAATCTGCCTCAGAGCCAGTTTTCCTATAAGTGGGACAATGCGGCAAGCAAAGACCGCATGCCACACAGCGGTCAGCTTCTGTAATTAAATCTTTAATTGATAATGCCATGTCACTATTATAAACCTGTGCTATATATTAAATGAGGGCTATTGCTATAGCAGCCATAAAAAATCCGCCTTAATTTCGAGGCGGATTTTAATGATTAATCAAAGGGCTATTTTATTTTGCAGCTTCTACTTTAGGCGGCTCAGATTTAATCACTGGTTTGCCTTTAAGAAAATTCATTGCTTGTACAAATTGAATATCCTCTTTACTGGTTGGCTCAATTGGCCCTGTAGCTTCAGCAAATTTTTTCTCACCAGCTTTTTCTTTTGCCGCTTCTTTTGCCGCGCTAATCGGTTCAACTTTAACTGGCACACCTGCACTTGGATCTTTAGGGTTAGCTAAATGGCGAGTTAGATCAGCCTCGTGAATGTTGCCAGATTGATCAGTACCATCTTCCACAATGTAATCTGGGTCAATACCTTTAGCCTGAATTGAGCGACCTTTTGGAGTGAAATAACGTGCTGTAGTAAGTTTGATTGCAGCACCGTTATTCATCGGCATAATGGTTTGTACTGAGCCTTTACCAAAACTGCGAATACCAATCAAGGTTGCACGTTTATGGTCTTGTAACGCGCCAGCAACTATCTCTGAAGCTGATGCAGAGCCAGCATTGATTAATACTACCATCGGCACTGTTTTCAAATCTTCTGGCACGTCACGAATATAATCATTTGCTGCACCACCACGCACGTAGTTTTCTGGGCTAACAGTTAACTGCATTTTAGAGTCAGGTGCGCGGCCTTCTGTATAAACTACTAAAGTATCTTTTGGTAAAAATGCGGCTGCAACACCCACTGCACCATTTAATAAACCACCTGGGTCATTACGCAAATCTAAAACAAAGCCTTTGAAAGGCCCTTTGTTTTCGTCGTGCATTGTAATAATGGCTTTTGCTAAGTCTTCACCAGTATGTTCTTGAAACTGCGTAACACGTGCATAAGCATAACCAGGCTCAGTCAATTTATACTTCACACTCTTATTTTTAATCACTGCGCGTACTAGTGTAAAAACAAGTGGTTTAGGCTCAGTTTTACGGAACACTGTAATAACAATGGGTGTATCTGGTTTGCCGCGCATGCGTTTCACAGCATCATTTAATGTCATGCCTTTGACTGGTGCATCATCTAACTTCGTAATTAAGTCACCACTCTTAATACCTGCTTTAAATGCTGGTGAATCTTCAATAGGAGAGACTACTTTAACAAAGCCGTCTTCCATGCCCACTTCTATGCCTAAGCCACCAAACTCACCTTGTGTAGCAGCTTGCATATCTTTAAATGCGTCGGCATCCATATAAGTTGAATGTGGATCTAGCCCAGTTAACATGCCGCTGATAGCTTCAGAAATAAGTTTTTTATCTTCTACTGGTTCTACATAGTCACTTTTGATTTTGCCAAACACCTCAGCAAATGCGCGTAAATCGTCTAATGGCAGCTGTGGCTTGACCATTTTTTCGGCTACTGCGGAGTACGTCAAACTCAACATAAGACCAAGTAATAAGCCCGAACAAACAAGGCCAACTTTAGCAAAACCGCGGTATTTACTTGGATGTTTTTTAGTCGCTTGCATGTATTATGATTCCTGAATAGATAACATTACGTGGTGTATGACACACAATGTTTTAATAGTTTCAAACCCAGCTTAATATTTGCTGTAACAATAACTAAAAGTATAACAGTAAGGATAACTAAATTGCGCGAGCATAGCATTGAAATTAAACCTACAGAAATTAAGCCAACAGCAACTTATTTTGTAGAGATTACTTACTGCACGCAATGCCGTTGGCTTTTACGCGCCGCATGGCTGGCGCAAGAGTTACTTACAACTTTTGAGCAAGACTTAACCAGCGTAGCGTTAAAGCCTGGCAAAAATGGTGTTTTTGAAATCACATTGAATCAAAAACTCATTTTTTCACGTAAAGAAGCAGGGCGTTTTCCAGAAGCTAAAGAGGTTAAGCAATTGATACGAGATATGATCGATCCAGATCGCGATCTTGGCCATAGTGATAGACCCTCTATCTAAACTTAAATCTATGTCGTAGTGACAATGCGAACTATTAGCAATTCTGCAAAGTTTTTTTGTTTGGTTTACACTGCGTTTCATCAAGCTAAAAGCTTAAGGTTTTACTAATTACACTGCGTTCCATACATCATTAGGAGAATAAAAATGGCTGATCATCACGGCACCCAAAGCCCGGTAATTGAGGCACTAAATACGATTTTAGAATTTGAACTAGCAGGGGTTGTGCGTTACACGCATTATGCGTTAATGGTGTTTGGCTATAACCGTATTCCTATCGTTTCATGGTTACGCAGCCAAGCGACTGAATCATTAGGCCATGCTGATAAAGCGGGTGAAATCATTACACACTTAGGCGGTCACCCATCTCTATCTATTGGCCCATTATTAGAAACACATAACCACGATATTGGCGATATTTTGCGCGAATCTTTAGCGCACGAAACTGCAGCATTAAATGCTTATAAAGCACTGCTTAAATTAGTAGAAGGTGATTCAGTCATGCTAGAAGAATATGCGCGTGAAATGATTTACCAA
>JACMNP010000064.1 GCA_014378495.1 Methylotenera sp.
AAAGGGGCATAGCCCCTTTAATATCGTGTATTGAACACTTAAAACTATTTTGCAGCAGCATCCTTAGCAGCTTGCACTGCATCTACTGCTTTATCTTTAGCTTCACCAGCCGCTTCTTTTGTTGCGGCGGCAGCATCTTTAGCGGCAGCTTCTGTTTTTGCGGCGGCTTCTTTAGCGGCATCTACAGTAGTATCTTTCATTTCAGTCACGGCTTCTTTTGCTTTAGCAGCACTTTCAGCGGCGGCATCTTCAGCTTTTTTGCTACAAGCAGCAAAACCAACTGTGATGGTTAAACTCAGTAACAATACTTTTAGTAATTTATTCATGTTATATCCCTTTAATAAGTTATGTAGAGACAGTTGATATTCAAAACTCTACAATAACTGTAGCGTAGCGCAACACAGCCGTTGTTGCAATTAATGCACAACTATTAACAACACTTTATAACGCACTCATTATTGTTTAGGCAGGATAGGTGCTTTATTAAAAAATGTACCTAGAATAATCAATAAGATAGCACCATTTTCCAGCATCTCATTAACAGTCAACCCTAATATTTTATGATCGATAAAAACATCAAAATGATGGAATGAACTCGCACGCATTAAAATAAAAGTACATAACAGTGTAATCCCTAACCAAGCCAATCGATACCGCCGCCAAGAGTTTGTTAAAAAAAGCTGCAAACTGATTAGTACAATAAAAAAACCCAGCCCTAACATCATGAGAAATATAATTTGCACAGGCCTTCTATGTACATACCAGCCATGGGCCAAGGCATTATCTTTGATGGTTTGTGTAAACCAAGTCTGTAAATCTAATTGCTTATTGATTCCTAATAAAATTAAAAATAACGTTAAACCATACCAAAATCCAGAGTCATGATCTAATTGATCAAAGCTCTTCGCTTTTTTAGCACAAAAATATATTGCTACGATGTAAGCTAGAACGGTTAGCCATCCAAATACTGTCGGGTCACCAATACCGGCATGCCAACGGTCCCCTTCTGTGGCCGCAAAGACTACATTAGCTTGAAATATTAAATAAAAAAAAATGCTTAAAAAAATACTGTAGTTTTTATTAGTTTGATGATTCATGAAAAAATGTGGCGTCTTAACAATAACTATTCAAAAGAGACATTATATGCAAAATTACTAGATATTTTTCTGTAAATAAAAAAGTGGAGCATATAAAACATTACGCCGTCATGAAATATATTCAAAACGGCGTAATTTGTTAGCGCAATTGCGCTTTGCAGCGCTTTTAAAACTTTAAAGTGCTTTTAAAATACGGTGCCTTTAAAATCTATTTATTTCAAATTGATTTTAAACAACTATTTGACTGGCGTTACCGCTGGTGCTGGCTCTGCCACAAAAATCTCGACACGGCGGTTTTTTGCTTTATTGGCCGCAGTATCATTAGCCACCAAAGGCTCACGTGAGCCACGGCCTTCAATCGCGATACGACTTGAAGCAACGCTTCTAGAAGCTAAGTAATCACGCACACTAGCCGCACGGTTTAAAGACAAAGGATTATTTACAGCATCAGTACCTGTGCTATCGGTATGGCCGATAATCGTTACGTTACTGTTAGGCGTACTCGCCAAACTGGTCGCAAAAGTATTTAATATCGTTCTAAAGTTTGGCTGAATATCAGCGCGACCCACGGCAAAAGAAATATCACTTGGAATATCTAATTTCAAACGATTATCTGCAGTTTGCGTTACCGCAACGCCAGTGCCAGCAGTGGCCTCTTCCATTTGGCGCTTTTGTTCTTCTTGGCGTTTAGTCCACACATTACCAGCAACACCACCTGCAGCAGCACCAACGGCAGCACCAATCACAGCGCCTCTAGTGTTTCCAGCAATAGCGCCCACTACCGCGCCAATACCAGCACCAATACCTGCGCCCTTCGCTGTACCTTTTTGTGTCTCAGACATATTAGCGCAACCACCTAATGTAAATGCAACCAATACCGACCCTAAAATAATTTTATTACGCATCTCATTCTCCACTTATTAAACTATTATTTATTTAAACCAAAAAATATTACTAAAAACTAAAATGGAATTCTTAATATAACCAAGTATGCCTTAGCCTTGCTCACACTTATGTTAGTTAACGCACATTACAAGATTTAGTTTACCAAACCAAAATAAACAAAGATGTTAAATAAAGTAAATGTAAAAGTTAAAACAAAAACTCTCAAATAACAGTTAGTCATTGAAACAAAAATGGATTCCGTGTCGAACACGGAATGACGGACTTTGATAGATTGACGAATATATAAACCAATGATGAAATTTAAACCGATTTTGACTTGCAATCCACCTGCTACCGCGCCTGTGTTGCTCAGTATCATGGGAGCCTTCGGCAATCGGCTGTTTGAGCACAAGTGATTTTATTGGGCGAGTTTCCGATTGACGCCCGTGATGCTGAGCAATACAGGAATCAAGCGGTAGGGGGTAGCCTTTCACAACCGACTTAGTGCTTTAGCACTTAGCGAGGTTGGGGACGCCCCTTGCGGGTGTTTCTTTGGTTACTTTCTTTTGGCTAAGCAAAAGAAAGTAACTCGCCTGTCGCGCGAAAGCGACTACTCCCAATTCCAAAAAAATGGAGCACAAATAAATATCAATTTGCACACCTTGCTAATAGTTACGCTAACTTTTGCCAAAAACCCTTATTTTCTATACAAAACTTGAACTTATCTTTCTCGTAAAAAATATGCAAAAGTTTATCTTCATTTAAAGAAGCAGAAAGCTTAGAAAATTTTTCAGGCAAATTAATTTCACTTGGAACCTTTCTTTTAGCGATGCTGGCAATTATAAAATTTTTACAATATTCACAATAGAATCGTTGTCTTTTGTGACCATCACCATTCTCATAGTCAGCTAGTCTATTGCACAATGGACAGTTTTCTACATGTACATCATCCATAATTTCTCCTAAGATTAATAAAAAAATCTAGGGAGAAACCTTAACACTGCAACTTGCATTTTCAGCAAGCAAACTTAATTTACAACAACACCTTCTCAATCCCGCCTTTATTCACTCTCTCCACATATTCCTGCATCCAGTTATCTCCAAGAATATGCTTCGCCATTTCCACCACAATATAATCCGCCTCAATCCCAGTATCTTCACCATAGCGCGCTAAACCCTGTAAACAACTTGGGCATGAAGTTAAAATTTTCACTTTTTCTTCAGGATTCCCAACCGTTAAGCCCATTTTACCCATACCTTTTTCAAGCTCTTCTTGCTTACGCATTTTGACTTGGGTGGCAATATCTGGACGAGCAACAGCAAACGTACCGCTTTCACCGCAACAACGGTCGTTGAGCTGAACATCTTGACCCATGAGTTTGTTGGTCACTTCTAAAGGCTTATAAGTCTTCATCGGCGTGTGGCATGGGTCGTGATACATGTAGCGCGTGCCTGTGATGCCTTTTAGCTTCATGTCTTTTTCCATCAAATACTCATGGATATCTAACAAGCGGCAACCTGGGAATATCTTTTCAAACTCGTATTTTTGCAGCTGATCCATACACGTACCGCAAGACACGATGACCGTTTTAATATCCAGATAATTAAGCGTATTCGCCACGCGGTGGAACAACACACGGTTATCCGTTGTGATTTCCTGACCTTTATCGTGATTACCACTTGAGGTTTGCGGGTAGCCGCAACACAAGTAGCCAGGCGGCAACACGGTGATTGCGCCTACTTCATATAGCATCGCCTGCGTCGCCAAGCCTACGTTTGAGAACAAACGCTCTGAACCACAACCTGGGAAGTAGAACACCGCTTCTGAATCTTCGGTCACTTTTTGTGGGTTACGGATGACTGGAATCATGCTGTTATCTTCAATGCCGAGTAGCGCGCGTGAAGTTTTAGTCGGCATTTTTTTCGGCATCGGTCGATTAATAAAGTGCACAATCTGCGCTTTAATCTCTGGCTTGCCTACTGTGGCTGGTGGCCTGATTTTGTCTTTAAGCAGACCGAACTTTTTAGCCAGAAGATGCGCGAAATTTTGCGCTCTATAGCCTATGGTGACCATAAAAGTACGCATGACTTTGATAGTTGCCGGGTCTTTAAGATTCAAGAAGGTCATACCCAATGCCGTGCCTGGGTTAAATTGCTTTTTGCCTTGCTCGCGCAAGAAATTACGCATGGCGATAGAGACATCGCCAAAGTCAATATCTACAGGGCATGGATTTAAGCATTTATGGCACACCGTGCAATGGTCTGCGACATCATTAAACTCGTCAAAATGCTTAAGTGAAATACCGCGCCGCGTTTGCTCTTCATACAAAAATGCTTCAATCAGCAGTGAAGTACCTAAAATCTTATTGCGTGGGCTATACAACAAATTAGCTCTTGGCACGTGCGTGGTACACACAGGCTTACACTTACCGCAACGCAAACAATCCGAAATTGAGTCTGCAATCTCACCAATGGCAGATTGCTCCATGATGATAGATTCTTGCTCTAGCAAGCCAAAACTCGGCGTATAGGCGTTCTCTAAGCCTGAACCAGCAAGTAATTTGCCTTTGTTAAAGTGACCATTAGGGTCGACTTTATTTTTGTATTTTGTAAACGCTTCAATCGTTGAAGTTTCTAAAAACTCCATTTTGGTAATACCGATACCATGCTCACCAGAAATTACGCCATCAAGCGCTTTGGCCAAGGCCATGACGCGCGCAACGGCTTCATGCGCCGTTTTCATCATCTCGTAATCGTCTGAATTCACTGGAATATTAGTGTGCACGTTGCCATCACCCGCATGCATGTGCAAGGCAATAAATACGCGGCCTTTGAGTACAGCTTTATGGATTTCATCGCAACGATTGAGTATTTTTTGGTACTCACGACCCGCAAAAATCTCTGCCATAGGGCGTTTGAGTTCGCGCTTCCATGAGATGCGTAAATCGTAAGATTGCACAGCGCGGAATACATTTTCATATTGACTTAGACCTTTGCCTAAATCACCCAACACATTGACTGGCTCATCTAATGTATTCAAAATCATGCGCCATTTAGCGCGTAGATCTCGCAACAACTGTAATGCAATTACTTGTTTAGATTGCACCATTTGCGCATCAGCATTACCGTCTTCATCGGCTTGCAACGGCAAATCACCTTGCACAAACACTTCTAACGCATCTAAAAGCTGTAGTTTATTCGCAATTGAAAGCTCAATATTAATACGTTCGATACCATCTGAATAGTCGCCCAAACGCGGTAATGGAATCACCACGTCTTCATTGATTTTAAATGCGTTGGTATGTTTGGCGATGGCAGCGGTACGAGCACGATCTAACCAGAACTTTTTACGCGCTTCAGCTGAAACAGCGATAAAACCTTCGCCATCGCGCGCGTTACACAAACGCACGATATGTGAAGCGGCCTCGCCCACTGCATTTTCATCGTCAGACGCAATATCTGCAATTAATACCATTTTTGGACGTTGCTGGCGCGCAGCTTTAGTGGCGTAGCCAACAGCCTTAATATAGCGTTCATCCATGTGCTCTAAGCCTGCCATTAATACTAATGGCTCTTTTTTAGCAGTCGCGTCTAAATAATCTTTAATCTCAACAATGGCTGGCACGGCATGTGAAACATTGCCAAAAAACTCCAAAGCAACCGTACGTACATGC
>JACMNP010000065.1 GCA_014378495.1 Methylotenera sp.
AAACCTTCACCATTCAATGTGGTACGACCAGCAGTTGCGCCAAGCAAGAAACCACGTGCACGGCTATCACCCGCTGCCCATGCTAAGTCACCAATCCGCTGGAAACCGAACATTGAGTAGAAGATATAGAACGGAATCATTTGCACGCCAGTCACGCTGTAAGAAGTTGCCGCGGCAATCCAGCTAGAGAATGAACCTGCTTCGTTAATGCCTTCTTCTAGAATCTGACCGTCTTTTTGTTCTTTATAGAACATCACCTGGTCAGAATCCATAGGCTCATACAATTGGCCTACTGATGAGTAAATACCAAGCTGGCGGAACATACCTTCCATACCGAAAGTACGCGCTTCATCTGGCACGATAGGCACGATGAACTTGCCTATTTGTTTATCGCGTACCAAGGTCGAAAGAATGCGTACAAAGGCCATAGTGGTAGAAATCTCACGCTCACCTGTTGAAACCAACATGTTTTCAAAAGCTGACAGCGCAGGTACAGTTAACTCATTGCCTTTACGACGACGCGCAGGTACTGAACCGCCCATAGCGGCGCGACGTTCTGCCATATACATCATTTCTGGTGAATCTGCTGCTGGTTTATAGAATGACAAGCTTTCTACTTGCTCATCTGTAATCGGTAAGTCAAAACGGTCTCTAAATAATTTAAGAGACGTTAAATCCATACTTTTTTGTTGGTGCGTGGTATTTTGACCCTCACCCGCTTCACCCATGCCGTAACCTTTAACCGTTTTAGCTAAAATCACAGTTGGCTGGCCTTTATGGTTTACCGCTGAATGATAAGCCGCATAGACTTTATGTGGATCATGTCCGCCACGGTTCAAGCGCCAAATATCTTGGTCACTCATCGCAGCAACCATTTCTTTTAGCTCAGGATATTTACCAAAGAAGTGCTCACGTGTATATGCGCCACCTTTAGCCTTAAAGTTTTGGTACTCACCATCAACGCACTCTTCCATACGTTTTTTAAGTATCCCGTCTTTATCCATCGCCAACAATGGATCCCAATAAGACCCCCAAATCACTTTCAATACATTCCAACCAGAACCGCGGAAATCTGACTCTAATTCTTGAATGATTTTACCGTTGCCACGCACAGGACCATCAAGGCGCTGTAAGTTACAGTTAACCACAAAAATCAAGTTATCTAATTTTTCACGACTCGCCAATGAAATTGCACCTAATGACTCAGGCTCATCCATCTCGCCATCACCACAGAAAACCCATACTTTACGGTCGCTGGTATCTGCAATGCCACGATCATGGATGTATTTTAAGAAGCGCGCTTGGTAAATCCCTGTGATTGGACCTAAGCCCATCGATACCGTTGGGAATTGCCAAAAATCTGGCATTAACCATGGATGTGGATAGCTTGATAAACCATGACCACCTGTTTCTTGGCGGAAATTATCTAATTGGTCTTCCGTGATACGGCCTTCTAAAAACGCACGGGCATACACGCCTGGTGAAGAATGGCCTTGGAAGTACACACAGTCACCACCAAAATTTTCATTCGCTGCACGGAAAAAGTAGTTAAAAGCGGTGTCATATAAAGTAGCGGCAGATTGGAAACTGGCAATATGCCCGCCCACGCCTGGTGATTTCTCATTCGCGCGTAACACGGTCATAATCGCATTCCAGCGCACTAATGCACGAATACGACGCTCCATCTCAGGATTGCCCGGCAGACGTTGCTGTAAATGCGTAGGGATAGTATTCACGTAAGCAGTCGTTGCGTTATATGGCAAATTGCTGCCTGAACGACGTGCTTTATCAATCATTGCCTCGAGTAAAAAGTGGGCACGTTCTGTACCTTCGTTTTCAATGACGGCGGTGAGTGCATCTAACCATTCTTGCGTTTCTTGACTATCAATATCTGGACTTACCATATTTGAAGTTAATGACATGCGGGTGGGGCTCCGTGTAGCTATTTTGACAAAATTAATTATGTGCTAACTGCGTATAATGAGTTGCTTGTATTTCAAGATTACTAATATTTCAAGCCAACTAAGCTTTCAAGTCAGTTCAACGCTCAAGCTAATTAAACCCAACTTATTTAAATATCGCGTGTCTTTAAAACACATACTGTAAATATACACATTGGGATATACACGCAGTCAACTGCGGTATACGTTAAATTCAGTAAATCCAAAAATGCAGTATGAAATCATTAAAACTGATTTCATAAAACCATAGTGTGGCTTTTTTAGCGATTTTGGTCAAGTTTAGTGATGATTTTTATGGATTTTAAAGATGTATCTTATACATTATCTATTGGTTTTATATAAGACTTAAAGGATAAAAAATGGCAGTAAAATTAGCACAATATGCAGATATCTCACTCGAAAATCTATTAACTTCCGCAAAACATATACTTTTTGTACTTGCGAAAAATATTGAAGAAAAACATATTTTTAGTGAAGTGCTACAAACTAAATTAAAACGCATCAATGGCGAGTATAAAGATTTAGCTAAGACACCACTAACGACTGATTTGCCTGATGGCAGTATGGTCAGTTTTGTCGCTTTGAGCGAAGAGTTAAATATGTTTCAACGCCATACATTATTGCTTAAAGCAATCAAACCATTATTAGATGAACAACCTAATCGTTTAGCCATATGCCTTTTAGGTGACGAAGCTGCACGTGAAGCGCACGCTTGTGCTGCTTATTATGTAGTCACAGTTAATGCAGCCGAATTACCAAGCCGTAAAAAAGATCATAAATTTAAGCCATTGAATAACGTGAGTATTCATGGCTATGCAGCCAGCCACGATTATGGCTATGTGAACGCGCGTGTAGCTGGTAACGCATTATGTCGCCAACTAACCATTACGCCACCGAACTACTTAACGCCTGCTATCTATCGTGAAAAAGTAGCTACCTTAGCCAAAGAACATGGCTGGGCGCACGAAGCGTTTGATATGCCCACACTTAAAGCTATGGGCGCAGGTGCATTTTATGCAGTTGGGCAAGGCAGTGAGCCGCAAGATGCCGCGATTGTGCATCTGAGTTATTCGCCAAAAAATGCGACTAAACACGTTGCGTTAGTAGGCAAAGGGATTTGTTTTGATACTGGTGGGCATAACATTAAGCCAGCCAAATACATGCAAGGCATGCATGAAGACATGAATGGCTCAGCAGTTGCATTAGGTATTTTATTGGCGGCAACTGAGCAACAATTACCCATAAAACTTGATTGCTGGCTAGCTATTGCACAAAATCATATTGGGCCATTGGCTTACAAACAAAATGATGTCGTTACCGCGCTCAACGGCATGAGCATTGAAATCGTACATACCGATGCAGAAGGTCGCATGGTATTGGCTGACACCTTGACGTTAGCCAGCCGTGAAAAACCCGATGTCATCTTAGACTTTGCAACACTGACAGGCAGCATGATAGCCGCGTTAGGCGACCGCATGAGTGGCATTATCAGCAATCGTCCTGAATTAGCCATACAAGCGGTTAATGCGGGCGCGGCAGCTGGCGAACGCATCGTCGCTTTTCCTTATGATGAGGACTATGAAAGTGACCTAGACAGCGATATTGCAGATATCAAGCAATGCACCTTAGAAGGCGGCGCAGATCATATTCATGCTTCGCGCTTCTTAGGCAGATTCATTGAGAATGATGTTGCTTGGGTACACACAGACCTATCATCGGCTAACCGTAAAGGTGGCTTAGGTGCAGTACAAAGTGACACGACTGGATTTGGCGTTGGATTTGGCTTGGAATTTGTGAAAGACTTACTTGCTTAGTAATATGATTTAAAAAATCTCGCAAGCATTACTAGTTTTTATATTGGATAAAAAATATCTTTTCTTATTTTAAATATTGAAGCAAATAACAAACTGAAGGCTAATAAAATTAAGCCTAACCCAGCTGTTTGCTGTGATTCAATCAAATAACTATTACATAATCTTAATTCTGAGCCTTGATAAAAATAGCCTATAAAAAATAGCATCATGATCGTACTGCCGATAAAGAATAAAGACAAAATTTTAGGGCCAGCAAAAGCATGCCTCAAAAAGACTCCTGATAACAATAACGTAATAATTTTAAACACATCCCAATATGGGTTAATTAAAGCTTTATCTAAGCTAATTGGTAACATCCAAAACATACCGGTAAATAAAACCCATAACCAAAAGCTCAGGCTCAGATTGAGTGCTAGTGGCTCTTTGGACGATTGCTGGTAAAAAAGTGGCAACATAGCTACTAGATACCCAGCAATGATTAATGCAGGAATTTGCACGACCATGTGAAAAGTCATGCTTGATTCAATTAAACACCTAAACATTGGCAATGATGGTGCAACAGCCAATACCAAAAACAACCAGATGATAGATGTTTTTAGTTGTGTGTACTTCAACGCGTTTTTAAGGGTTATAAACATAGAAGTGTTATTGAAGCTTATGCCCTGCAGCATATTCACTACTTTTTGCAGCAAGCGTTAATGCGCCTTCAATATCGTCATCATCATAAATGCCGAGTAGCTTCCCTTGATTTGAAATAACTAAAAATGCACTATTGTGCACAAACTCTTTAAATGGTGCAGCTAGTACAATTAAGCCTAACTTTTCTTTTGCAGCAGCTAAATCTCCAGCACTTTGCATGGTTGCTAATGACCAAATATTTTCATCGGCATGCATACGCTGGCGATAAATTTTTAGCCGTGCTGGTGTATCTTGATTGACATCAAAGCTGATGCTAAGCAAATGTATTTTTTGTGCTAAGCCCTGTAGCTTAATTTGTGTTTGCGCTTGTTGAAAATAATCCCCTAGCACCAAACACAGCGTTCTGCATTTAGTGTAAATAAACTCGGTGACTAACACTTTATTTTGTTGTTTTGCCAACTCAGCAAGCGTAGATACCCTGCCACTCTCACCTACCAAGCGTATTGATAATTCTGGATGTGTCGCGAATAAGTTCGCTTTTCTGTCTGACTCTAAAGTGAGATTTGCAAAACCATTGGTGATATATAAAAAGAAGAAACCCCAAAACAGTGTTACCAAGCATGGCAACACTGTAATGAGATTTTTTTGAAGGGTTATTTTGCTTCGAGTTTTGATAACTCGTCATCACCATCATAAGAAGTTGCGCGTGCTTTAGTACTTTCACGAATGCTAGCCACTAATTTTTCATCCACAGCAGGCGCATTATTACCCCATGTTGAACGAATATGCGTAAGCACCGCAGCAATTTCATCATCTTTCAGCAAATCTTTAAATACTGGCATTTGGCCGTTATATTCAGTACCTTTCACATGAATTTTACCGTTAATACCATGCAATAAGATACTCGCTAATACTTCTGGTTTACCTTTGACCCATTCTGACCCCGCCAATGGCGGGAACACGCCAGCAATACCTTCCCCAGTCGCCTGGTGGCAAGCGACACATTTCGCTTGAAATATGGCACCGCCATCAATAGCAACTTTAGCTAAACCACCACCTGCACATGCCACAGCAACCTGTTCAGAACGACTATCTCCAGCTTCTGGTGCGGCTGTCATCACCGTTTCTTTAATATAAGTCGCGCTCCACATAAAAAGCGCACCGATTGTCATGGTGATAAACCAAGGTAGCGGCTTATTATCCTCATTCGGGTCTATTTTTTCCCGTTTTTGAGCATCATTTAGATTTTCATTCATTTATCATTATCCTTTACTTAGCTGCCGCTGCAGGTTTATCAGTCGTTAAACTTTCAGCAATTGTCTTTTTGATTGGATAAGTTCTATCTAAGGATTTCAGATATTCAACCAAATTTACAGCATCTGTAGTGGCAACAATAGTGATACCAGGCTTTTTGTAATCTGGCGGTAAATTCACGACAACATCACCAGGCTTAGCAGCACCTTTACGCTCAATAAACAAGAATGGAAACGCTGGCATTATAGAGCCAGGCATATAAGCACGTGGCTGATATAAATGTCCTAAATGCCAATCCTGTGAGGGCTGACGTGCTCCAATATTCAGCAAATCAGGACCTGTCCGCATGGTACCCAATAAATGCACTTGGTCATAAGCATAATCTGCGGCTGTAGAGGCTCTACCCCAGCCGCGCTTTTCATCTGCTGGTGCAAATTTTGGATCGCGCGGCTGTTGCGAGTGACAGTAGACACAGCCCAAGCTCATGTAGACTTGACGCCCTTTTGCCTGCACATCGGTATATGGCTTCAAGGCTGCAGGCGCCTCAATATGTTTAAGTTGCACGTAAGGCATAATGACTAAAGCCAAAGAAGATACGGCAATAATTACCAAAGCACCAATTACTAGTTTTTTCTCATCAATATGGCCAGCCATACTAACCTCTCTTCAATTCTTTAGCTGCAACTTTTGCATCTTTAATAAACGGAATATTCACTTTTGGAATTAACAACGCTGGCTCTTTTTTACTGCCATACCGTAAACTAATCAAAAAGAAGTGAACTACAAAAATAATGTGCCCTAACACCATAAAACTACCACCAACAGAACGTGCTTTTAAATATGGGAGCGTTACTGTCACTGAATCTATGAATGGCTTGCTAGCATCTAGCATCGCCAATCCTTGTAACCATCCGCCAATGGTTAATCCAATAAAATATATTGCAAAACCTACAGAAACCAACCAAAAATGCGCACTAATCATCCATGGGTGCGGCCACTCCCAACCGACAATCCTAGGCATGATGAAGTAAATTGAGCCAAACATCACCATGGTAAAAAAGCCATACATACCTAAATGTGCATGCGCGACAGTGTAATGCGTGAAATGGGTGATAACGTTCACAGAGCGCAAAGCTTCTAACGAACCTTGTATTGAAGCAGCTACATAAAGCATAGAACCTAATACGATGAACCTGAGCGTTGGTGAATGTAGCACAGCTTTAAAATTACCGCCAACCGTCATGTGGTGATTTACTGCAACTGCAAATACCGGAATGATCATCATCACAGATTGCACAATTGAAAGCGTGACCATCCAAGTAGGAAGCGGCCCACCGATTAAGTGGTGACCACCTACTTGCGAATAGAAAAACGCTAAACACCAAAAACCAAGTAGTGACAGATTGTATGAATAAATCGGTCTACCCAATACTTTTGGAATAAAGTAATACGCCGCGCCTAGCCCAATAGGGGTGAACCATAAGCCCAGTGCGTTGTGACCATACCACCAGTTCATCGCAGCACCTTGAACGCCAAAATACAAATGCGGGATATTCGCGACAAAGAACAAAATTGGAAACCAAATTAGAGCGGCACCTATGTACCAAACTGATACATATAAATGGTCTACTTTGCGGTTCATCAGTGTTAAAAATAATGGTAAGCCCATCAGTGCGCCACCAATAACAATGAAAATATCAATTTCCCATGGCATTTCTAGCCATTCCATACCATCGGTATAACCTAAACCAATGGCAGTCACACCACACATGAGCGCTACGTGCCAAATCATCGCGCCCCAATACACAAATTTAGCACCAACTAAGGGGGTTTTAAGTAAACGTGGAATAAGCCATAAACTCACGCCAATACCAGCCATTGAAGCCCAGCCATAAATTATACTGTTGAGGTGAATAGTTCTTAAACGGCCAAATGTCATCCAAGCACTATCTACCAACCAATCTGGATTATGTAATTTGATAGATGAAACAATTGCTGCCGCAGAACCAATGATGAGCCAACACACAGATGCCAGTAAACAGACGAAAGCAGGTATTGCTGATGACTTATCTGCAATTAACCGATCGTCTAACTCTGCGGCGGATAAACTAGCGTCTGTTTTACCAGCTGCATCTTGTAATTCATGGCTAGATTGACTAGTAGCAGGATCTTCAACCAGACCAATCTCATCTTTTTCAAAAATAATGTGCGAACCGCTTTCTTTCGTATTAAAAAAACCATTCGACATTGACCAAATAAATACAAAAAGACCTAACACCGATACCGAAAATGCCAGTAACAATACCAGTGAGGTGCTGTCTATCATTGGGGAGGGATTCATCTTGTTAAATTGCCTTGATTAGTAAGTCTAAATTAAAAATTTTACGTATTCTATATTAAATAATTCAACTCATAAATTAGATTTTATGAGTAAGGGTTAACGGTTTTTTCGTTAAATTGAGACTTATTATTTAATGCTTATCTCTTGTTGCTTTATGGACTAGCGAATGCGCGTCGCGTTCATTTCTAATGAATAATTATAAGCTTATTTTTGGCGATTACAGCCAATGATAACGTTGAAAAATTGCATTCTATAAACACAGCTTAGATGATGTTTTGTTAGGATTAAGGGATAGTCACATACAGTTGAATTTTAGCGTTACAATCATTAGGTAAATAAATCCCAGAGAAATGTAATGCAAAATTCAATTAATAATTTAAGTTGGTTAGCGCAATTTCCAGATCTTATTCACTTAGATCAGAATGCACAGGATTTATTAGCGAAATATACACGCATTGTTGAGGCACCTATTGGCACTATTGGTTATCGTGAAGGCGATAATTGTGGTTATTATGTGATGCGTCTTGCAGGTAAGTCTCGTGTATATAAAATGTCGGCTAGTGATAGGGAAATACTACTTTATAGAGTTAATGCTGGTGAAACTTGCGTCATTACAACGACGTGCTTATTAGGTAATAGTGATTACCCAGCGTCTACAATCGTCGAAGAACCGATTCGCGACGTCATTATTCCAGCAGCAGCTTTTAATCAACTCATGGTCGACTCTGCAGTATTTCGTAAGTTTGTAATGACAAATTACGGCGCACTGATTAGTGACTTGATAGTATTACTTGATGAAGTCGCATTTCACAACCTTGATGCAAGGTTGGCAAAAGTTTTATTAGACGCAAACTCAACTCAAATTACGCGTACACACCAACAAATTGCAGATGAATTAGGCACTGCACGCGAAGTAGTAAGCCGTCAACTGAAGCGACTTGAGTTAAAAGGCTCAGTATCGTTAGGCAGAGGTCAAATAGAAATCATTAATCGCAGTATTTTAGAGAAGCTATCTAACACCTAATAATGCGCCAAGAAATTCATAAGCTAGAGTAGCACCTGAATACTGCTCAATAGCTTTGGTATGAATGTATCCTATCCACACTGAGGATATTGACACATTCCTTAGCACCACACCCCAACCAGCAGCTTACTTTTAATCCTAGCCAACATACGCGATCTCAAAGCAACATTCGGTGGCCCAACCCAGCACTAGACTCATCGCGGAGGTTTTGCCTAGCTAGTTTTGATGGATTAGTGCGCTATTTTTAATATTTACTTGCTAGATTTTCAGGCAATAAAAAACCCCGCAACAGTCGTTACGGGGTTTTTTGATATAAATAGCTTGGCAGTGACCTACTTTCGCATGCAAAAAGCATACTATCATTGGCGCTGGTTCGTTTCACGGCCCTGTTCGAGATGGGA
>JACMNP010000066.1 GCA_014378495.1 Methylotenera sp.
ATGGTTTTAGGAAGTTAATCGATAGTTAAGTATAATTTTAACCTATATGACGACTGAACCCAAAAAATCAGCACCAAAAAATCTTTTTACTAACAATCGCTGGTTGATATTTATCGCGATTATTGGCTTTTTACTCTATTTACTGCTGCCCGTACTCACGCCATTTTTAGTAGCGGCAATTTTGGCTTATATCTGCGACCCACTTGTGGATAAGCTTAGTGTCATGGGCAAATATAAGCTTGTGATTGGTCGAACATTAGCAACCGTATTAGTGATGATCGCTATTTTCGGCGGTATTACCTTACTATTTTTAATTTTAGTACCTCTATTGCAAAAAGAATCTTTTTTAATTGCAGAGCGTTTGCCCACTGTGATTGGCAATATTCGCAATACGATTGAGCCCTGGTTACAAGCCAAATTCGGCATAAGCTTTGCAATCGACAGCACACAAATTCAGCAAATTATCACTAAAAACTGGAAAACTGCAGGAGACTTACTTGGCAATGTATTAGTCATGGCGGGCAACCATGGCATGGCCCTTATCGGCATCATCGCCAATATTTTGTTACTCCCTGTGGTGTTATTTTATTTACTACGTGACTGGGATATTTTAGTCGCAAAAATTGGTGAGCTTATACCGCTAGAATGGCATGATAGAACGTTTAACTTGGCTAAAGAAATAGATCATGTACTCGCTGGTTTTTTACGTGGCCAATTAAGTGTGATGCTCGCCATGAGCGTGTTTTATGCTGCAGGTTTGTGGCTAGCAGGGCTAGATATGGCATTACCAATTGGCATGGTTGCAGGGCTATTAGGGTTTGTACCTTATTTAGGCTTTGCGTTAGGCGTCCTACTCGCTGTAATGGTTGCTGCTTTACAATTTACCAGTATTGGTCAGACAGTGCCTGTAGTCATTGTATTTGGCTTAGGTCAGTTATTAGAAAGCATGGTGCTGACACCACAATTAGTGGGTACGCGTATTGGCCTGCATCCGGTGGTTGTCATTTTTGCTTTATTGGCAGGTGGACAATTATTCGGCTTTACTGGAGTATTGCTAGCACTGCCTGTAAGCGCTGCGCTGGCAGTGGGGTTGCGCCATACCAAAGATAATTATCTACACAGCGATACTTATCTTAAATAATTAGCCATTGCTTGACTTAACGCATGAAACAACTCTTACTCGACATTAAACCGGCGGCACCGCCTACCTTGCATAATTTTGTAATGGGACGTAATGCTGAAGCACTTGCCAGCTTAAGTGATGTTTTTTCTAATACTGCACAATCGCATTTTATTTACCTTTGGGGTGAAGTTGGCAGTGGCAAAAGCCATCTGTTACAAGCATGCAAAGCACGCAATACACATATTGCAGATAATGTACATTTACTCAATGCCCAAGCCCAGATTGACTTATTCAACGTATATAACCAACTTAAAGAATCTGGCGGCATATTGATAACAGCAGGCTTGCATGCGCCAACACAAATGGGATTGCGTGACGATTTAGCGACGCGATTAGCTTGGGGTTTGGTTTATCAACTACTGCCGCTCAATGATGCTGAAAAAGCTTTAGCATTAAATAATCACGCTGCAGAACGAGGTATGCGCTTACCTACTGAAGTGGTAGATTACTGCCTACGTTATTTAAAGCGCGATTTATCTACGCTGATGTCTACTCTAGATGCGCTCGATGAATGGTCTCTCACGACCAAGAAGCCTGTTACCGTGCCCATGTTGCGCCAATTACTGCAATTGAATTTGGAAATTTAGTTGATCACGATGAGTGGTAATTTTTTATTAGTCTCAATCGCTTTTTTTCTAATCATTTTAAATGGCTTTTTTGTGGCGGCTGAATTCGGCCTAGTTAAAATGCGTGCCACGCGCGTTCGCACCATTGCGAAAACATTTGGCTGGCGCGGTCGCATGTTAGCTAAAGTGCATGTTAATTTAGATGCTTACTTATCTGCCTGCCAACTTGGCATTACCTTGGCGTCGCTAGGTCTTGGCTGGGTGGGAGAGCCTGCTTTTGTCGCATTAATAGAACCATTATTAGTCAGTGTAGGCGTCACTAGTCTAAAACTGATTCATGGCGTTTCGTTTGTGGTTGCATTTCTTTCAATCTCCTATTTGCACATTGTGATTGGTGAATTAGTACCAAAATCATTAGCTATTCGCATGTCTGAACGCGTTAGCTTGTGGACTTCCCCAGCCTTATATATGTTTTATTGGGCGATGTTTCCAGCGATATGGGTATTAAATAAGAGCTCAAATTTAGTCATAGGCTTACTTAAATTAAAAACCAAAGCTGGTCACGAGTCACATTACTCTACTGAAGAACTTAAATTAATTTTACGAAGTTCCAGACCAACTGATGAGTTTAGTAACGAAGAATGGAAAATATTGGCGCAAGCCATTGATTTTAGAGAATTAGAAGTATCTGATTTGATGCACCCATTTAATGAAGTAGTGGCATTACTTGAGCACGAATCTTTTAATGAAAGTATGGATCGCGTAGTACAACATAGATTTAGCCGCTATCCGATTTTAGACCAAGATGGAATTGTGACTGGCATCGTCCATATTAAAGATATTTTTGTGGCTATACGCAAAAATTCAGCTTTTGAAGACATGAATAGTCTTGCGAAACCAGCACAATTTATTGCCCCTAATACTAACGCTACTGATTTATTTAGACGGTTACAAAAAGGTGCCCCCCATTTCACGATAGTTGGTTTTGAAAACGAACCGCCTATAGGCTTTATCACTTTGGATAACTTACTTTCAGCGCTGGTTGGTGATATTCGTGATGAATTTAAACAAGCAAACAGCCAATGGACGAAACTGGATGATGGCTCATTGCTTGGTAAAGGCTCACTACCATTAAACACATTAGAACGTACTTTAGGTATTGATATTGAATCTGACGATGCGGATTCAATTGCAGGTTTGATTCTCTGGGCCCTAGAAGATTTACCAAAAGAAGGTCAGCGCATTCCATTTAAAGCATTTGATGTTGTCGTCAAAAAAATGATTGGTCCGCGTATTTTATTAGTTAGAGTTTATCCAAAAAGTTTACATTATGATTAGAGTGACCGAAATTAAGCTACCACTTGAGCTTCAGCCAGATGAAGTTGCAAGTAAAATCAAAGCCACATTAATTAAAAAGTTAGCCATTAACGCGGCAGATATAGTTGAATACACTATTTTTAAACGCGGTATTGACGCACGCAAAGCAAATGCCATTTTGCTGGTCTATTCGTTGGATGTCATTATCAAAGGTGAGGCTAAGGTATTAGCGAAATTAAAAAAAGATCCACATGTAAAGATAGCGCCTGATGCTTCTTACAAGTTTGTGGCGAATGCACCAGTCAGTCTTAAAAATAGACCTATCGTCATAGGTTTAGGGCCTGCTGGGCTTTTTGCTGCTTTAATTTTAGCGCAATCTGGCTTTAAACCGTTAGTGTTAGAGCGTGGTAAAGCAGTACGTGAACGCACAAAAGATACGTTCAACTTATGGCGTAAAAGTGTACTTAACCCAGAGTCTAATGTGCAATTTGGCGAAGGCGGCGCGGGCACTTTTTCTGATGGAAAACTCTGGAGCCAGATTAAAGACCCTAAGCACTATGGCCGTAAAGTACTTCAAGAGTTTGTAAAAGCAGGTGCTCCTGCTGAAATTTTATACGTAAGCCATCCCCATATTGGCACATTTAGATTAGTGGGAATGGTGGAAGAAATGCGTAATACCATTGAAGCATTGGGCGGCGAAATTCGCTTTCAAGCGAAAGTGAATGATATTGAACTGGGAAATAATGCTGCAGGACAAAGCGAAGTTCAGGCAGTAGTATTGGCAAATGGTGAGCGTATTGAAGCTAACCATGTCGTATTAGCAATTGGTCATAGCGCAAGAGATACTTTTGAAATGCTCTATGAAAAAGGCATTTATATTGAAGCTAAACCATTTTCTATCGGTTTTAGGATCGAGCATCCGCAATCATTAATAGACCATGCGCGTCATGGGCCAAACGCACAACACCCAATTTTAGGTGCAGCAGACTATAAGCTAGTGCACCATGCAAGTAATGGTCGTAGTGTATACAGTTTTTGTATGTGCCCAGGCGGTACAGTGGTAGCAGCAGCCTCTGAGGAAGGTCGTGTTGTGACTAACGGCATGAGCCAATATTCGCGCAATGAACGTAATGCAAACGCAGGCATCGTAGTGGGGATTACGCCAGAAGTAGACTTCCCAGGGCACCCATTAGCTGGCATGGAATTACAACGTAAATGGGAAAGTCAGGCCTATTTGCTAGGCGGCAGTACTTACCAAGCACCAGGACAGTTGATTGGCGATTTTCTAGCCAATCAACCTTCGACCAAGTTTGGTGAAGTAACGCCTTCTTATACGCCAGGTGTGCACTTAACCAATTTAGACACAGCCTTACCTGACTTTGCCATTGCTGCAATTCGTGAAGCGATTCCGCAATTTGCCAAGCAAATTAAAGGCTTTGATTTAGCTGACGGTATATTGACAGGAGTTGAAACTCGCACATCATCGCCCATTCGGATTAAACGTAATGATGATGACTTACAAAGTATTAATACTAAAGGCTTATACCCTACTGGCGAGGGTGCTGGCTACGCTGGCGGCATATTATCTGCTGGGGTCGATGGCATTAGAGTCGCAGAAGCAGTGGCTTTAAGTATTGTGAATGCTACTTAGCAATAACACTAAAATTTAATATTAAAATGAGTATTTTGTAACTAAGTACAAAATGATAGCGCAAAAAGTGATTACAATAAAAGTAATAATATGAATGATGAATTAAAAATTGCTAAGAAAATTGCAACTTGGTCAATCGTTGCGCCAACTCTTGCTTGCTTAATACTTGCTGGCAGTCAATTAGGTTTTAGCTTAGGTTTTATAGACTCACTCATTATGGCTGTGGGGCTAGTTGGGGCGGTATTAGCTGCCGTACATCATGCTGAAGTGGTTGCACATAAATTAGGCGAACCATTTGGTACTTTGTTATTGGCAGTAGCAATAACGGTGATTGAAGTCGCACTTATCATCTCACTGATGCTCACAGGTGGCGCTGAAACCGCAGCTTTAGCGCGTGATACGGTGTTTGCTGCAGTCATGATTATCGTATCTGGCATTGTTGGACTATGCATGCTAATTGGCGGTGTGCTTTATAAAGAGCAAACGTTTAAATTACATGGAGCAAATGCAGCCCTTACCACGCTTGCGGCGATTGTAGTTTTAACCTTGATGTTGCCAAACTATACCACCACAAGCGCCGGCCCAATTTACAGTGCCAGTCAGTTAGGATTTATCGCTATTGTCTCACTAGTGCTATATTTTACTTTTGTGTTTGTGCAGGTGATTCGCCACAGAAATTATTTTTTAGATGCTAACGATAACAATGATGATGCTCCAACGGCTAACGTCCAAATTGCGTCACCGCAATCATCGGCAACTAATACAAAAATAGCGCTGATTAGTACAGCATTGCTATTGGTTTGTTTAGTGGCGGTGGTTCTACTCGCCAAATCACTTGCACCTGATATTGAGTCGGTAGTCGCTTTGATTGGTGCACCGCATCAGCTTGTTGGCGTTATCATTGCAAGTATAGTATTACTGCCAGAAGGCTTAGCTGCAGTGCGTGCCGCCCGAAAAAATATGTTTCAAACAAGCCTTAATTTAGCATTAGGTTCTGCATTGGCTAGTATTGGTCTCACTATTCCAGCGGTAGCTATTTTATCGCTGATAACAGGCTGGACGCTCATGCTAGGCATTGATATGAAATCTACAGTATTGTTGTTATTAGCATTATTTGTGAGCGCATTATCCTTAGTGACTGGGCGCACAAACATTTTGCAGGGCGTAATCCTTTTGGTCATTTTTGCCGTGTATTTATTTACGACAGTGATTCCATAGTAAAAGAGATTAGGCCTGTGTCACAGCAATATCTTGCGTGGCAGTTGCACCCTCATTATCATGCCATGTCACTGCAACCATATCGCCCACTTTAGCGCCTTTTACGCGAAACGTAAGATAAGGATTTTTAGAGATTCCCGTACCCCACTGTGCTTCTAATACGGGTTTGCCATTCAAAGTAGCGGTCACTAGTTGCACAAAATGTGCAGGAATCAACTGACCAAAATCATCCTTTTTATGCCCAGTTTCCATTGGGTGACTCATTAATACTTTGACTTCTACAAACTCGCCCTTAAGTTGAGCACGCATTTTCATATTATCGGTCATCACAAAACGCTCCTTTAACCACAACCATTTTCAAGCACCACCACATTTTTAGCATTTGTAAAATACTGGTCACCTGCTTTTACTATTATTTTAATATCCGAAGTTTCTGCCATTTTTATGCGTGTAATCACATAAGGCTCAGCGCCGTTACTAAACATAAATGTAGCAATTAATGGTGTAGGGTTATGCTCTACTAAAATTGCAATTGACTCTGTATTAGCGATATTACTTCTAATTTCCACTTGAACAATCGCACCATTTTCTGCACGATCTGGTGCGGTAATTTCAACATCTTTACTCAATAATGTATTATTAATCGCAAGATTTTTGGTAGCTTCATTCAGATTAACGGTTTCAAATGCAGCTTTATTCCAAACAGCGGCTAATGCACTCATAGGTGCGAGTACGATTAAACTAAGTAAGCGCAATACAAAATTTCTACGTTGCATTATTTGTTCCCTATGTTCACTAAAGATGCTCACTAAAAGTGTTTGCTAAAGCTTCGCTTTTTTCTCATAATCCAACATCCGACGTAGCTCTTTTAAACGCGCCTCTACAATCGATTTTTGATAAAAATCACCATCATTCGCCTTAGTCGCCAACTCCATTTGGTCAACTGACTTTACTAAATCATATTTTTTATAATACGCTTCACCTTGTGCTTGGTAGCTAAGTAACTGCTTATTTTGCATAGTATAAGCCTTTGCCAGCAGTTCATATAAATAGGCATCATCAGGATACAATCCCTGCTTTTCTTTCACCAACTTTACTGCGCTATCGGCTTGTTTAATCGCTAAAAAGTGCTCAGCATATCCATAAATAAGTGCGCGACTATCAGGAAAAAGTTTCAACGCAGCTGCGTATTGTTTAGCCGCCAATTGCGGATTATTCTTCGCTACCGCTATACGAGCACTCAAACTTTCTATCATGGCATGTTGTGGCGCGTTCTTTTTTAACCATGTCACTTCTTGTTCAGCTTTTACTAAATCATTTTTACGCAATAAGGCTACCGCTAAACCATAATGCTCAGTCGCTTCGTTGGTATATCGATGCTCACGAATATTTTGCTCAAACACATCAATATCGCTTTGAACAGCACCATAGCTGGCACGTAATTTTGCCCGCACATACTGAAACTCAATACTATCTGGCACTTGTTTATACTGCATCCGCGCAACGCGGTTTGCCACATCGGCAATCCGCTCACTGGTAAGCGGGTGTGTACGTAAAAACCCTGGCGCATTACCCTCAGCAAAGCGCGTACCACGTTGTAATGTAGTAAAAAAAGCAGGCATGGCGCGCACATCAAAACCCGCACTATCCAATATTTGTAATCCAATACGGTCAGCCTCACGTTCATGTTCGCGCGTGTAATCTAATTGACTTTGTATCCCTACAGCACCCGCTGTAGTGAGCGCACCACTAGCTAACTCTGGATTAGCACGCGCCACTAATAACGCCAACGCAATGCCCGCAATATTCTTAAAAGTATCATATTTTTGCGAAGCTAGCATCCGCGCCAAATGGTGTTGTGTTACATGGCCAATTTCATGGCCTAGCACACTAGCCAATTCAGACTCGCTATTTGCCGCTAAAATTAATCCTGTATGTACACCAACCACGCCGCCCGGCATAGCAAAAGCGTTGATAGAGTTATCTTCCACCACAAAAAAATTGAATTTTTGATGTTTATCTGGGCCACTGGCAACCAACCTTGAGCCCAGCACCTGCAAATAGTCTGTTACTTCAATGTCTTGTACCACATCATCGCTCACCGCTACATCACGCAAAATCTGCTCACCAATACGCTGTTCATCAAGTGCACTCAGCACAGTTTGCGAGGCATCGCCTAATTCAGGCAAATTGGTATCTGAATTTTGGTTAGGCAAGTTAGTATTTAAATACGGCACGCCCGTTAGAGTGGGTGGTCGTGCTGAATCTAAAGCAGAGTCTGCTAAAGCAGTATTTGTAGCGAGCAAAACAACGATTAAAATAGTTTTTAACTTCATTATTGTTATGATAATGGTTCTGTAGATTCAGTTCATGAAAAAAATGTATCAAAACATTACAATATTTTTATTTATCTCATTATTTTTACTATGAACATCACACCAAAAAATCCAAACTCAAACACCAATGAAAGCGCACTCACCCACTTTGATAGTAGCGGCCAAGCGCACATGGTAGATGTTGGAAAGAAAGCTGAAACGCACCGCATTGCTATTGCCACTGGCAAAATCACTATGCTGCAAACAACCCTCAACCTTATTCAGCAAGGTAACGCTAAAAAAGGTGATGTATTAGGTATCGCCAGAATCGCCGCCATACAAGCCAGCAAAAAAACAGCCGATTTAATTCCCTTATGTCACCCTATGGGTTTAACCAGCGTTGCCGTCACGTTTGATATTGACGAAGTCAACTCCAGTATCTTATGCACAGTTACTACGGAAACCTACGGCAAAACAGGCGTAGAAATGGAAGCGTTGACCGCTGTGAGCGTAGGCCTATTAACGATTTATGATATGTGCAAAGCTGCTGATAGAGGTATGGTGATTAGTGATATTAAAGTGTTGGAAAAACATGGTGGAAAATCTGGGGATTGGGTTGTTGAGAAATAAATTGATTAACTCTAAATTTATTGAAATATTTACAAAAAAAATGTCTCAAGCACGGGCATCGAAAATTTGGAAATTCGCTTTTGATACATTTCTGAGTCGAGATATAATTCTTTTTATTCTGGGGATGGGCGTAACACATTTGTACTACATAAAATCAGTAAATGATTTAAAAGCAGATATTAAAGAGCAACGAAAATTTAACTCTTTACTTCTTCAAGGAATAGAAAGTGCAGGAACAATTGAGTATTCACATGACGCACTAGGTAATGCTACGGGTGTCATTATTAAACTTAAGGCTAATGCCAAAGCAGAAGCAAATTCTACTGCGGAACTGAATAAAAACTCAGCTAACTTCGCCAAGTAAAGTTAAATAATCATTAGGTTTATTTAATTTCAATATACATTTTAATGTCTCAAAGTTATCAAACACACTTGTAAGGTGTAGCATCAATCGTTGACATTTGACCCAACATCAAATTCGCCACCAATTCCGCACTTGCAGGTGCCATTGTCAAACCATACCTAAAATGCCCGGTATTTAAGTAAAGATTTTCAATAGTTGGATGCGCTGAAATAGTAGGCAGATTTTCTGGAGTACCAGGTCGCAAACCGCTCCAGTGCTTGATGATGGGTTGATTTTTTAGTTCTGGCATGATGGCTACTGCTTTTGCGCTGATTTCATCTAGCACAGCTTCTGTCACTGTGGCATCAAAGCCCACATCTTCTAGAGTACTACCCGCCAGCAAGTACCCATCACGGCGCGGTATCATGTAAAAGCCTTCTTTATAGACAATTTGTTCTAAATTCTTTTGCGGTTTATAGAGCAGTATTTGCCCGCGCATCGGCTTGATGTTTAGTTTAGCGGTAGTGTCTTTGAGTAACTCAAAGCTCCATGCACCTGAGGTGACGACAAATTGGTCTGCAGTTAATTTTTCACCGTTAACTGTTGCCCACTCCTTCAAGCTTGCTGTTTGTTGTAGTGGAATGAGCTCCGTGTGTTCTAGCATGGTGACATTGTTTTGCGCTAGCCATTTACGCATCGCTTGCATGAGATACGGCGGGCGTATTTGGCATACAGTTGGCAACCAAAGCGCGTCTTCGCCATTTGAAGAATACACACCAAATGCAGCGGCTTTTACCTTTTGAATGGGCATCTGATTATTAGCACACCAAGTTTGCGCGGCTTCCCCATCAAAATTTGGCAAGATCAAAAAACCTGATTGTTCAAAATGGGCGTCTATACCAGTTTCTTGCAGTAGTTGCTGACAAAGTTGGCGATAGGCATCTGCACCGTTATTAGTGAGCGCATTCACTTGCTCTGAGTACATCCATGGCACTAGCGGCAATAAAATACCACCTCCCGCCCAAGAAGATTCTCCCGAGTTTTGGCTGGCAATTTGGTTACGCTCCACAATAGTCACGTTGCAACCGCGCTTTACCAATTCCATTGCGGTCATGCAGCCGACGATGCCGCCGCCTACGATCAGTACTTTTTTACGCATGATGTTTAATTACTTAATCGCCACGCGACCAATGAGTAAGGCATTTTGTGCATTCGTTAAACCTGTAGGGTGGCCCAATAGAACAATCACATCACCTTCTGCTAAAGTACTTTCAATCGTGGGTTCACTCCCCACTAAATTCGGCCGACGAATAACCTTAACTTCTACGTTAAAATTATCCAAGGTCATATCTACTAAACGTCTGCCGACCGCAAATGCGCCTGCTGAAATAATCACAGAATGTAATCTTACTTGCTGTTTCTCTAAATCTTGATTTTCAGCATCTGAAATACCGTGAAAAAAACCCTTGAAGAGTTTATAACGCTCTTCTCTGAACAAACGTATGCGCTTAACCACACGGTTTAGGGGCACACCCAAAAGCATTAAGGCATGAGAAGCCAACATTAAGCTTCCTTCGAGCACTTCTGGTACTACTTCGGCTGCGCCCGCCTCGCGCAAGGCTTCCATATTGCTATCATCAACAGTACGCACAATCACTGGCAATTCTGGATAGTTCTCTTGCACCACATGTAGAATCTTCATAGCTGCTGGCGTGTCAGAATAACTAATTACCAACGCTTTAGCACGCGCTCCCCCTGCAGCCTCTAGCACCGCGCGCCTACCAGCATCACCGAACATCACATTCTCGCCTGCTGCCGCTGCCTCTAACACTCTTGCCGGATCAATGTCTAAGGCAATAAACTGAATATTCTCTTCTTTTAAAAAGCGGCCTAGATACTGCCCGCTACGGCCATAACCGCAAATAATCACGTGGCCACTTAGATTTTTACCAATATCATCAATATCTTGGACGACTTGGCCGCTATTACGGCTGTAACTACGCACCATTTTTCTTGCAATTCGACCATTATATTGAATTAAAAATGGAGCAACGACCATTGATAAGATGGCCGCCGCTAGTACTAACTGCAGTGCCGCGCCATCAATCAATTTTTGCTCCAATCCCAACGCTAAAATCACAAAACTAAATTCACCTGCTTGGGCTAATATCACACCAGTACGAATAGCAACACCAGACTCGTATTTAACTAATCTAACCACTAAAGTAATGACTGCTGCCTTGAGTAAAATAAATGCAACGAGGATTAATAGTACCAAGCCGATATTGTGAAAAATCTCTCGCCAATCAAGTAACATACCTACGCTGATAAAAAATAGTCCAAGCAAAATATCTCGGAATGGTGAAATATCTGATTCCACTTGATAACGGTAGCGTGTTTCTGAAATTAGCATACCCGCGATAAATGCACCTAGGGCATAGGATAAACCAGCCATTTTTGTAGCAAATGCAAGTAATAATGTGACCATTAGCACGTTCATTACAAACAGTTCACGTGAGCGCTGGCTTGCTACCAAGCTAAACCAAGGGTTAATGAGCCACTTTCCAACAGTGAACAAAAACAATAACATCGCTGCTGCCTTTAGCATGGCTATGCCAAGCACATCTATTAAATTGGCATTAGCAATGCCTAATGCAGGAATCAATACCAAAATCGGCACTACTGCAATATCTTGGAACAGTAGAACACCTATACTTAAACGCCCATGCCGCGAATTTAAATCAACCCGTTCAGCCAGCATTTTTGAAACAATCGCAGTCGATGACATCGCTAATGCTGATCCAACAACAAAAGCTGCGGGCCAATTTAAACCAGAAAATTTGGCGATAGCCATAATAATAGCTAGCGTAATGGCGACCTGTGCGCCACCCAAACCTAGCACTTTGTTGCGCATTGCATATAACTGCGGCAAGCTAAATTCTAAGCCAATACTAAACATTAAAAATACAATACCGAATTCTGCAAACTCGCGATTTGCATCGCTATCTGGTAATAAACCAAAAGTATGTGGCCCTAGTGCTAAACCCACTAAAAAATAAGCCAACATTGCAGGTAAACGCAAGGCACGAAATAGCGCAACGCCAAGCACTGAACTGGTAAGCAAAATTAAAATTAAGGGTAATGTGTCGAACATGCGCTACCTATGGAATTGAGGATTTTTATTATTAAACTATTTTTTCGACTATTTTGTTTTTTGG
This sequence comes from Methylotenera sp., assembly GCA_014378495.1. Lineage (GTDB taxonomy): Bacteria > Pseudomonadota > Gammaproteobacteria > Burkholderiales > Methylophilaceae > Methylotenera. Next base: position 12,442 of record JACMNP010000066.1, read on the forward strand.
TTGATTTTCGCTATTTACTGCGTCATATAAAAACTAGCAATAGCAAAATTTGTGCCTAAAACAAAAAACTTTTGCTAATTTTACTAAAATTGTCGTGATTAGTGTCTATTTAAGCTTTATAAGTCTTACATTCCCTTTTATACTAACTGATAAATATGTAATTTTTAATAAACTCGTTTAATAAACCTAATGTTTATAAAGCCATTAAAGCACAATGTCATTACCATTTAACCAACCAATACCTGCTGCAAATATCGGGGCTATCAAACAACCAACGTTGGCGTTGGCACGCGATATTTTATTGTTAGAAGCTAGCGAAATTGATGCTTTGGCTAAACGGCTAGACGATAATTTCACGATGGCTGTAAGTCTGATTTTACAATGCCAAGGTCGTGTTGTGGTTAGTGGCATGGGCAAATCAGGTCATATCGGTGGCAAAATAGCCTCCACGTTTGCCAGTACGGGTACACCAGCATTTTTTATGCACCCCGCAGAAGCAAGCCACGGCGATTTAGGGATGATCACTACGGGCGATATTGTGATTGCGCTTTCAAATTCTGGGGAAAGCGATGAGATTCTTGCGATTGTCCCGCCACTTAAAAGGTTGGGCGCAAAAATCATTGCCATCACGGGCAAAAATTCCTCTTCACTCGCTAAAGCAGCGGATATTCATTTAAGTGCATCGGTTTCTAAAGAAGCGTGCCCACTGGGATTAGCGCCTACTTCAAGCACTACTGTAGCGTTAGCATTGGGTGATGCATTAGCTTTATGCGTGTTGGACCAGCGTGATTTTACCGCGGAAGACTTCGCGCGCTCACATCCTGGTGGCAGCCTCGGAAGACGCTTATTGATTCATGTAGCAGACTTGATGCGCACTGGTGACAATATTCCGCAAGTGCTAGCCAAGGCTTCACTTTCTGATGGATTACTGGAAATGTCGCGCAAAGGACTAGGGCTAACCGCAGTAGTCGATGCGAGCAATAAACCGATTGGTATTTTTACCGATGGAGATTTACGCCGTACATTTGAGCAAAATATTACTGTAGCAACGGCCAATATCGCCAGTGTCATGCATGATAATCCATTAACGATTCATCAAGATCAATTAGCGATAGTCGCAGTTGAACTCATGGAAAAATACAAAATCAATGCATTGTTAGTCACGAACGATGCAGGAATTTTGGTAGGTGCATTAAATATGCATGATCTTTTATTAGCGAAGGTAGTGTAAACAAAGATGGCGGATACTGATATTGATCTTAAAACCACTAGTGAGTTAAATCTTGCAGAGTTAAGTATTACGGTAAGCGAGGATTTAAAATCACGCCTACAAAACATCAAGTTATTAGTGCTAGATGTTGATGGCGTAATGACGGATGGCGGCCTTACCATAGGCGATGATGGCCAAGAATATAAAACTTTTCATGCCCATGATGGTTTAGGGATGAAACTACTAAAAGCTTCAGGTGTTGAATTGGCGATTATCACTGGACGCACGTCAAATGTAGTAAAGAAACGCGCTGAAACTACGGGGGTGGCACACTTTTACCAGGGGGCAGAAGATAAATTAGTAGCGTTTAATGAGTTAATCAAAGCTAGCGGTTTGCAAGCCAACCAATGCGCTTTTATGGGCGATGACGTAGTAGATTTACCACCTATGCTCAAATGTGGTTTAGCGATTGCCGTGCCAGCCGCACCAGAATTAGTGTTAAGACATGCGCATTACGTGACAAAAAAGTCAGGTGGTCATGGCGCAGTACGCGAGATTTGTGAAATGATTATGCATGCACAAGGCACGTTTGACGGGCAGATGGCGCAATTTTTAACGCAGGCACAAATTGCTAATTAATAATATGATCAATATTATTGGCCGACCTGAGTTACGCCAATTAAAGCGCGCTGAATGAGCTTAAGCAAGCGCTCTACCATTGTTTTTCCATTAGTGCTTTTATCAATATTAGCATTGCTAACCTTTTGGATTAATCATGTAGTCCAACCGCCTAAACCAAAAGTGGACGGTAGTAGCCGTCATGATGCTGATTATATTATGAGTAATTTTGTCACTACGCAAACGGATATCAATGGAGACTTACGTTATAAATTAGCGGCAGTAGAGATGATGCATTATCCAGATGACGATACCACTAATTTACAGCGACCACGTTATACGCAGTTTGCTGTTGGCAAACCTTATACGCAAGCTGAAGGCTTACGTGGCTATGTTTCTAGCGATGGTGAAGAGGTACAACTTGTTGATAACGTAAAAGTTACTCGTCAAGCTTTTGCAGAAAAAGGCGAAATGACGGTAGAAACAGAGTATCTTAACATTCGTCCTAACGATGAACTTGTCAGTACAAAAAGCCCAGTAGTAATAAGGCAAGCGCCAAAAACGGTGATTTATGCCACAGGTATGATTTATGAAAAAAAAACGCGCACTATTACCTTGCTCCATAAAGTGCGTGCACATTATGAAAATCCTTTACAGCAGAAGTCAGCGCTAAACCCTGATACTAATACCGGTAATTTAAAAGCATCAACGACAAATGAAACAAAAACTTTGAACGATAAAGTCATGGACAGAACAAAAACGATGACTAAAGCCAAGCCTAATAAAGTTTCAGCTTTAAAAAAGCCTAACATCACAACATCAAACACTGATGCGCGCATTCGGAGACGCTATGAGTAAGCAGACCACTATTACAACACTTAAAACCATAAAGCGCTTTGTATCACCAAGTTTAATATGTTTAAGTTTGAGCTTTGCATCAGTGGGCTTTTCTTTACTGGGCTTGTCCTTATTAGTTCAATCAAATACTGTATTTGCCGAGGCAGCAGATCGTGATAAACCAATTGATTTAGAAGCTGATACGGTAAAAGTAGATGATGCTAAACAAATCAGTACCTATTCAGGAAATGTGATTTTAACGCAGGGCACTTTGATTATTCATGCAGATAAACTGGTTGTCCATGAAGATAGCTTAGGCTTTCAACATAGCACTTCGTTAGGTAACCCAACTACGTTCAAACAAAAACGCGAGGGTAAAAACGAGTATATGGAAGGTAGTGCTCAACGGATAGAATATGATGGTCGTATGGATAAAGTACAACTTTATACTAAGGCTTGGGTCAAACGCGGTGAAGATATTGTGCACGGCGATTATATTAGTTATGACGCTAACGCCGAATATGCTGAAGTGATCGGCGGCCCAAAATCAACTGACGGCAGTTCAAGTGGCCGTGTTCGCGCAGTGATTCAGCCAAAAAATAAGAAAGCCACAGAGCCGACGACTGACAGCACAAAACCCAATACCAGCAAAGCTGATACACCAAATAGTGCAAGCACTTCTAGTAACGCAGTCACCTTACCAGTAATCGTAAAAGATAATCGATTTAGCAGAAGCTTAGAAATTGGCAGTGATCCTAAATAAACCTCTGATGACAAGATATTTAAAGAGCAATATTTAAATAGAAAACAAGACAAATAAAACAAGTTAAACAAAATCAATATGAGCGAACTGGTTGTTGAAAATCTGCGTAAATCTTACAAAACCCGCACTGTGGTGCAGGATATTTCTTTACGCTTAAAAAGTGGTGAAGTTGTCGGGTTACTTGGCCCTAACGGTGCAGGGAAAACCACAAGCTTTTATATGATGGTCGGTTTAGTTGCGCTAGATGAAGGTAGAATTTTGCTCGATGGTAAAGATTTAAGCCATATGCCGATTCATATGCGCGCCAGAATGGGCTTATCTTACTTACCACAAGAGCCTTCTATTTTTCGTAAATTATCAGTCGCTGAGAATATTCTTGCAGTCTTACAACTACAAGAAATGACCGAAACTGAAATGGATGAAAAATTAGAATCCTTACTGGAAGAGCTACATATTACGCATATTCGCGATAATGCCGCAGTCAGCTTGTCTGGTGGTGAACGCCGTCGCGTAGAAATTGCACGTTGTCTAGCCTCTAATCCTAGCTTTATTTTATTAGATGAACCATTTGCGGGTATCGACCCGATTGCAGTCATTGATATTCAAAAAATTATTCGTTTTTTAAGTGCGCGTGATATAGGTGTATTGATTACCGACCATAATGTACGTGAAACTTTGGGGATCTGTGACCGTGCATATATTGTGAATCAAGGCCATGTATTTGCTTCAGGTATTCCCAGTGAAATTGTAGAAAATGAAAGCGTACGCGAAGTTTATTTGGGTAAAGATTTTCGCCTATGAAACAAGGAATGCAACTTAGGTTCTCGCAGAACCTATCACTGACACCACAATTGCAGCAGGCTATCCGCTTGTTGCAGTTATCAACGCTTGAGCTTAATCAAGAAATTGATGTATTGATGCAAACCAACCCTTTGCTTGAAAGAGGCGAAGCTGGCGAAGATGAGTATGGCAATTTAGCAGATGATGGCGCAGACCAAGTGGCTGCTCATGAAAAAACGAATGAAGCCTTACATGAGGATGTGCAAAAAAATGGCCAAGATGCCACGCCGGATTACGCAAAAGATACAGAAAATTTTAATACTGATTTTTCTGAGCGTGGTGTAGAGTCCAGTCAAATTGACGCGAATAAAGTTGAGTCTAGCGAACCTGCAGATTTTGATATAGGTGCGAGTGCTACAGACTTTTCGTCAGAATTTAGTGATGAGTTTGATGAGTTTTCAAATGGTAGCCGTTGGGATGAAAACAGTACGCCAGCCGATGATGATAGCGACTTTAAACAACAAGAGACTTTGCAGGTTAGCTTGCGAGAACACCTGCTTTCTCAGCTTAAATTAATGCCACTGTCTGAACGTGATCAAACACTTACACTGTTGCTGGTAGATAGCATTAATGAAGATGGTTACCTAGAAGAATCGCTGGAAGAAATTGCTGACAACATGCCGCTAGAGCTAGAAATAGAAGTTTTAGAATTGCAAACTGCATTGCGGCACATACAAAATCTAGACCCTGCTGGCGTTGGCGCACGTGGCTTGAGCGAATGCCTACTTTTACAATTAAGTTTATTGCCGATAGATACACCGCATTTATCGCTCGCCAGTGTAGTCACAAAAAGTCATTTGCCTGCATTAGGCGCCAGAGACTTTACCAAACTGCGTAAAGAACTTAGCTGTGATGAAGCTACGCTAAAAAACGTGCAGCAATTAATTACCAGTTTGAATCCTCGACCAGGTAGTGCATTCAGTATTATTGGTTCCGAACATTATATTCAGCATGAAGTGATTGTAAAAAAAGTAAAAGGCATTTGGATTGCAAGCCTCAATGATGGCGTGATTCCTAAGCTTAAAATCAACCAACTTTACGCAAGTATATTAAAACGTAATCGCGACAGCTCTAGCCAATACCTACAAAGCCAAATGCAAGAAGCGAAGTGGATGATTAAAAATATTCAGCAGCGTTTTTCTACCATCTTGCGCGTATCGCAAGCAATTGTTGATCGCCAGCGTAATTTTTTAGAATATGGCGAAGTAGCGATGCGCCCATTAGTGTTACGAGAAATTGCTGATGAGTTAGAGTTACATGAATCGACCATTTCACGGGTGACTACAAGTAAGTACATGCTCACTCCGCGTGGTATTTTTGAGCTTAAATACTTCTTTGGAAGTTCAGTGGCAACGGATACTGGCGGCACTTGCTCAGCCACGGCTATTCGTGCACTAATTAAGCAATTGGTAGAAGAAGAAAATCCGAAAAAGCCATATTCAGATAATCAAATTACAGATTTATTGGCGAAGCAAGGTATTGTAGTTGCACGCCGCACTATTGCTAAATATCGCGAATCATTGAGCATTGCGCCTGCTAGTTTGAGAAAGACGCTCTAGCCTTTTGTTATGGCTATTTTGATTATAAATTCAAAAGAATAACAAATTTATTTTTCAGTTTTTCTTACTTATTACTAAAGACTATACGCTCAATTCAATCCGAATAAATATCTTTTTTTCATTGGCACAGACGCAATTTTTAGTAGTAAACTGAAATTGTTCGGTAAGTTTTGAAGTGCTAAAAAATTTCAACCTTTGATTATTTTTGTAGTAATTGTATTAAATGAAAGCATGTGCATCAACAAAATATAGAAGGTCGAAAATCAAAGGCTACTCAAAACTCAAGAACATTTTTGAAAAGGAGTAAGTCATGAATTTACAATTAACTGGTCTTCATTTAGAAATTACACCTGCGATGCGTGATTATGTCACAAGCAAATTAGCCCGAATTAGCAGCCACTTTGACCATGTAATCGATGTCAAAGTCACTATGAGTGTAGAAAAACTGGCCCAAAAGGTAGAGGCTACACTACATGTACCTGGCAACGATTTACATGCCGCGTGCGAGGATAATAATATGTATAGCGCAATTGATATGCTTACCGACAAGTTAGACCGTCAAGTGGTCAAACATAAAGAAAAAAATGCTGATCATCATAAAACGAATGGTGCAGTAAAACACCAAGTCATTCAGTAAATCAGGTTTTCTATTAACCAAGTTATTTAATGTATAAAGCTGTTTTGTTAATTGTTAATCTTCAAATATGGCTCAAATAAACGTAACAGAGCTATTCAAACAAACCCGCCTTAAGCTCAAATTGAAATGGATCGCTGGGCTTAATGGCGGGTCTAATACGCTAACTAGTCAAGCCGTTACCAAGCCGTCGTTAGCACTTATTGGCCATCTTAATTTTGTGCATCCCAATCGTGTACAAGTGATGGGCTGTGCTGAAATGGACTATTTACGTAGCCTGCAAACAGTAGATGCTGAACGTGCAATCGCTAATTTATATTCAACTGATTTAGCTGCAATTATTGTCGCTAATGGTGAGTCAGTACCTGAGTCTTTGATAGCGGCGGCTGATAGCCACACAACACCACTATTCTCATCTCCACTGCGCAGCCCTGAATTAATGGATATTTTAAGTCATTTTTTAGCACTTGCCGTCGCTGAGTCAGTAAGTTTGCATGGTGTATTTATGGAAGTACAAGGCTTTGGTGCCTTAATTAAAGGCGATGCCGCCATCGGTAAAAGCGAATTGGCACTAGAACTTATTTCGCGTGGTCATCGCTTAATTGCGGATGATATTGTAGATTTTTTTCGCATTTCTCCTGAACGTATTGAAGGTCGATGCCCGGCTTTATTACAAGATTTTTTAGAAGTACGTGGACTAGGTATTTTGAATATTCGTGCGCTATTTGGTGATAACTCGGTTAAACCAACCAAGCCACTAGATCTTATTATTCAACTAGAAATGGCTGACAAACTAGCACCACAGCAATTAGACAGACTCAATATCAAAACGCAACTTGAAGAGGTATTGAGCGTCAAAATACCTAAAGTACAAATTCCAATTGCAGCAGGACGAAATATTGCTGTGCTGGTTGAAGTTGCGATTAGAAACCACATGCTATTGTTGCGTGGCATTAATGCAACCAAACAGTTTACCCAGCGGCAGCAACGTGAGATGAAAAAATCTAAATAGCGATTATTCATTAATAATACACATTTAGAATTACCCAGCGGGTGAATTTAGATAATTCTCACCAACACCCAGTGCTTACAAATAATGAGTACTGATTTATACTTACATCATCATGAAACAATTGATTATTGTCACAGGTCTCTCAGGCTCAGGTAAAAGTATTGCCTTACGTGCGCTAGAAGATAGCGGCTACTATTGTATAGATAATCTACCTGCGACTATGTTGCCGCAAATTGCACAACATTTAAGTGAAGCAAATCACGATCTTGTGGCTATTAGTATTGATAGCCGAAGTGCGTCGATTGAAACATTGCCAGCACATATTGCACAATTAAAATCACAAAATATCGGTATTCAGGTCTTGTTTTTAGAATCTAACATTGAAACCTTAGTCAAAAGATTTAGCGAAACAAGACGTAAACATCCTCTTAGCAAAGACAACAGCACACTCGCTGAGAGCATTGCCTATGAGCGGGAATTATTAGCTAATTTTGGTAGCTTAGGCCACGTGATTGATACTAGCCATTTAAGTGCAAACCAACTTAGGGCTTGGGTAAAAGATATTGTTGCTGGCGAACACACTGGGCTCACGTTGCTGTTTACTTCATTTGGTTTTAAGCATGGAATCCCGCTAGATGCAGACTTTGTATTTGATGTGCGTTGCCTGCCTAACCCACATTATGATCCAAATCTGCGAGACCTTACCGGACGGGACGCGCCTATTCAAGCCTTTTTAGAGAGCCACGATACGGTGCATGATATGCTGAAAGATATTCGTCATTATGTTGAAAAGTGGTTGCCATGTTTTATCATGGACAACCGCAGCTATTTAACAGTGGCTATTGGCTGCACCGGTGGTCAGCATCGATCAGTGTATTTTGTGGAGCAATTAAGTCAGTACTTTAGGTTAAAACAAAAGGTGTTAACGCGGCACCGAGAGTTAAAGTAGTGACCTTGGCGCTTGTCCTATTGCTTGAAATTGATAGTTTATAAAAGTTTTTTTATTAGTTGAGATAAAAATGATCGGCATTTTAATCATCACGCACGGTACTTTAGGTGAAAGCTTAATAGCATGTACAAAACATGTAATCGGTAGCGAGCCTAAACAGTTTGCATTACTTGCAGTCAGCAATCTTGATGACCCAAATGGCTTATTACCAGAGGCGCAAGCTTTGGTAAAAACACTCAATAGCGGAGATGGCGTATTGGTATTATCGGATATGTATGGTGCTACACCTTGTAATACTGTCGGTAAACTATTACAGCCAGGCGTGGTAGAAGGCGTTGCGGGTGTAAACTTGCCGATGCTAGTACGCACCATGACTTATAGACACGAACCATTGCTAACGCTGGTTGAAAAGGCCGTTAGTGGCGGCAGAGAAGGTGTGGTGCATTTCAGCCGAGAAACCTGCGAAAGATATGAGCAGAATGACTAAAATAATACAACCATACATACAATACGATTAAGCAAAAAAATAATATGATTAATAATAACTAATATGAAAAGCATAACGCTAGAAATCATCAATAAATTAGGTTTACATGCGCGCGCTTCAACCAAGCTTACGCAAACTGCTACCAAATTTGCTAGCGAGATTTGGATTACTCGCAATGGTCGTCGCGTTAATGCAAAAAGTATAATGGGAGTGATGATGCTTGCAGCCGCAAAAGGCTCTATGGTAGAGATAGATGCAACTGGTGAGGATGAAACACAAGCCATTGATGCTTTATCAGCCCTGATTAACGACTACTTTGGTGAAGGTGGTTGATAGCCGCTTATGAACTTAAGCAACATCATTTCTCATGAATTTATGTATCATGAATTTATTGCAACAATTTAATATGGCCATGGCTATTTGGGTATCACCATTTAGATATGACTCGGGAAACTATTGGAATGGGAAACCATTAGAAAATGATTAGCTTCAGCATTCATGGGGTAGGTGTTTCTAGCGGCATTGCCGTAGGTCACGCACAGCTAATCTCAAACGCATTATTAGAGGTGGTGCATTACCAACTGCCTAAATATTTAATCGATGATGAGATTAAACGTTTTAGCGACGCAATAGCTACCGTTACCAATGATTTAGAGCTTATTCACAGTAGTTTACGTAACAATTCGCCCGCAGAACTTAGCGCTTTTATTGGCACACATTTGATGATGCTGGCAGATAAGTCTTTATCTGAAATTCCCAAAGATATTATTAAAAATGAGCAATGCAATGCCGAATGGGCAATTAAGCTTCAAATGGATGAAATTGTTAATCAATTTGAACAAATTGAAGATGAATATCTGCGTGAGCGCAAGCAGGATGTGGTTCAAGTAGTTGAACGCGTGATCAAAGTATTGCTTGGTCACCCGAGCCAATTAACAACTGATCAACAAACTAGCGCCCAGCATTCTGAACGTAAAGTTATTTTAGTAGCCCATGACATTTCACCTGCCGATGCGATTCAGTTCAAGCAGCATCAATTTGCTGCATTTATTACCGATGTAGGTGGTGTGACCTCACATACTGCCATTTTGGCACGCAGCCTAAATATTCCGTCGATTGTTGCACTACAAAAAGCGCGTGATTTGATTAATGATGGTGAGCTGATTATTGTAGATGGTAGTCAGGGTGTGGTGATTGTCAATCCAGACAAAAGTATTTTAACTGAATATAAACTACGCCAAGATCAATGGGAGATTGAGCAACAAAAGCTACAGCGTATCAAGCTAACTAAGGCTGTGACGCTAGACGGCGCTAGTATTGAATTATTTGCCAATATTGAAGTGCCTGAAGATGTCGCTAAAGTGAAAGCCGCAGGCGCAACAGGTATTGGCCTATATCGTACCGAATTTCTATTCATGAATCGGCGTGAAATGCCCGATGAAGAAGAGCAGTATATTGCCTATAAAACAGTCGCTGAAGATATGAAAGGTGCTGAAGTCACGATTCGTACCTTGGATCTAGGGGCCGATAAACAAATGAACCCCGATACTGTGGTGACATGTGCAAACCCTGCCCTGGGCTTGCGTGCTATTCGTTTATGTTTATCAGAGCCTCAAATTTTCCATACACAATTAAGAGCTTTATTACGTGCGTCGCACTATGGAAATATTAAAATATTAATTCCGATGCTTTCTACATTAGCAGAATTACGACAAACTAAACTCATGCTCGAACGAGCAAAACTAAGCTTACGTAAACAAAATATTCCATTTAATGAAAATATTGCACTAGGCGGAATGATAGAAGTACCCGCAGCAGCAATCAATGCAGAAGCATTTGCGCAAGAGTTAGACTTTTTATCAATTGGCACTAATGATTTGATTCAATACACGCTAGCGATTGACCGCACCGACGATACCGTAGCGCATTTGTATAATCCATTGCATCCATCGGTCTTAAAGTTAATATTAATGACTATTAAAGCAGGTGAAAAGTTAGGTAAATCTGTTTCAGTGTGTGGTGAAATGGCAGGTGACGCGAAACTTACTAAGTTATTGATTGGCATGGGTTTACGTCAGCTTTCTATGCATCCATCACACATACTGAGCGTGAAACAAAAAATATTACAAAGTGAGATGAGCAAGCTTAATGCTAATGCACGTAAAGTTTTAGGGCTTACTGACATTGAAAAAATTGAACAGCTAGTCGCTAAATATAATGATATTTGAATATTATTTCCACAATTAAGGAATCACTATGTCTACAGATTTAATCACGACACCTAGCAATGATGATAGAAATATCGCAACAGTGACGCATCTAGGCGGTACTGTTTTTTCATTTATTCCAGCCCTCATTGTTTGGGTACTTAAAAAAGATGATAGTGAATATATTTCAAATCAAGCAAAAGAAGCTTTAAATTTCCAAATTACTGTATTGATTGCCCAGTTTATTGCCGGCGTTTTAGCATTGATTTTGATTGGTTTTGTATTCATGGGGATTATTTGGCTGGCCAATATTGTTTTATGTATTATTGCCGCCATCTCTACTAGTAAGGGCGAAACTTATCGCTACCCACTAACTCTCAGACTTATCAATTAGGCTTTTTTGGGTTTAATCAATCAACAAGAAAGATTTATTATTTTGACTACTAATACGCTAGAAAATAATCCACTTTTACATTTTTCAGGCTTGCCTAAATTTGAGGAAGTTAAAGCTGAACACGTTTCACCAGCCATTGAATACTTAATTAACGACGCTAGAGAGACAATAGAAAAACTTGTTAATAGCAAAGATGAAGTAAGTTGGGATAACTTTGTCGCCAAGCTAGAAGATATGGAAGAGAATATGGGGCGTGCTTGGTCGCAAGTTGGCCACATGAATGGCGTAGTAAACAGTCCTGAACTCCGTGAGGCCTACAACGATAATCTTTCTAAACTCACTGATCTATATGCGGATTTGGGGCAAGATGAGCGCTTGTATGCTAAATATCGTGAATTACGGGCAAGCAAGAAATTTGATGCCTTGAGCATATCGCAGAAAAAAATTATTGAAAATGAACTACGCGATTTTCGTTTAGGTGGCGCAGAGTTACCCACTGAACAAAAAGCACGTTATAAGGCTATTCAAGAAGAGTTATCTAAACTTTCTGCAAAATTTGAAGAAAATGTTTTAGATAACACTAATGATTACGCCCTTTATATTGAAGATAGTGCCACTTTAACGGGTATTCCAGAAGACGTGCTTCAAGCTGCAGCGGAAGCTGCAAAAGCAGATAATAAAGCTGGCTGGAAATTTACACTACACTTTCCATCTTATTTACCTGTATTGCAATATGGCGATAATCGCGAATTGCGCGCTACGCTTTACCGTGCTTATGCAACACGCGCTTCTGAATTTAGTAAGCCTGAGTGGGATAACACACCGCTTATTTCACAAATTTTAAAATTAAAACTCGAAGCGGCCAATTTACTTGGTTTCGCCAATTATGCTGAGCTTTCAGTGGCCACAAAAATGGCCGAGTCAGCCAAACAAGTGAATGATTTTCTGTACGATTTAGCTGAAAAAGCTAAACCCTATGCGCTTAGAGACAAGGAAGAGCTTGAAGAATATGCAGCTAAACTTGGCATTCATGATATGCAAGCATGGGATGTTGCCTATGCCTCAGAAAAATTGCGCGAAGAAAAATATGCGTTTTCTGACTTAGAAGTAAAACAATACTTTCCTGAGAGTAAAGTGTTAGCGGGTTTATTCAAAGTGGTAGAAACCATTTTTGGTGTGCACGTCAATCAATCGCAAGCATCTGTTTGGCATGAGTCAGCCAGTTTTTATGATATTAAAGATCATGCTGGCAACTTAATCGGTCAATTTTATTTAGACTTATATGCGCGCAACAACAAACGTGGTGGCGCGTGGATGGACGAAGCAATTACTCGCCGTAAAGTAGATGGTAAGCTGACAACACCAGTTGCATTTTTAACCTGCAATTTTTCAGCCCCAGTAGGAGGGAAACCAGCATTATTTACGCATGATGAAGTGAATACCATGTTCCACGAATTTGGTCACGGCTTACATCACATGCTCACGCAAGTAGATGATTATGGTGTTTCTGGTATTAAAGGTGTGGAATGGGATGCTGTTGAGTTACCAAGTCAGTTCATGGAAAATTTCTGTTGGGAATGGGAAGTATTGCGCAACATGACTGCACACGTTGATACTGGCGAGCAATTACCTCGCGCCCTATTTGACAAAATGGTAGCGGCTAAAAATTTTCAAGCGGGCATGCAAACGATGCGCCAAATTGAATTCTCATTGTTTGATATTCGCCTGCATGGTGAGTTTGACCCGAATGGATGTGCAACATCTTTAGATTTAATCGAGTCGATACGTGATGAAGTAGCAGTTGTACGCCCACCAAAATGGAATCGCTTTCCAAATAACTTCACACATATTTTTTCAGGTGGCTATGCAGCTGGCTACTACAGTTACAAGTGGGCAGAAGTACTTTCAGCCGATGCTTACAGCATGTTTGAAGAAGATGGCGTGCTATCAGCGGAGACAGGTAAACGCTACTGGCAAGAGATTTTGGCAAAAGGTGGTTCACGCCCCGCGTTGGAGTCGTTTACGGCGTTTCGTGGTCGTGAGCCCAATATCGACGCACTACTTCGCCATAATGGTATGAACTAAGGCTGCAAAATATTACCGCCCTCATATCGAGAGTAAGATAATAAGACGATAAAGTGATTAACTGCCGGTGTCGTGTTTCGGGTGAGAGAAGATAATGAGAGATAGAGATTGAAGCTTGCTACATGGAACGTAAACTCCCTCACAGTGAGGTTGCCGCACGTATTAGATTGGCTACGTGACCACCAACCTGATGTTTTATGTTTGCAAGAAACAAAGCAGGAAGATAGTAAGTTTCCATATGTGGCGTTGAAAGAAGCAGGTTATAACGCGGTCCATGTTGGCCAAAAAACCTACAATGGTGTGGCAATTTTAAGTCGCCATGAAATGACCGATGTTACCTATGGTATTGCTGGTTCGCATAGTGTTGATGACTCTGATGTTGAGCAAAAGCGTGCCATTAGCGCGATTATCAATGGCATCCGCGTGGTATGTGTATACATTGTAAATGGACAGGCAGTAGATTCAGATAAATACCAATATAAAATGCGTTGGTTAACAGCATTAACTAATTGGCTAGAGTCAGAGCTCATTAAGTATCCTAAATTGGTATTGCTTGGTGACTACAATATTGCACCAGAAGACCGTGATTGCCATGACCCTGCTGCTTGGGTAGGCCAAATATTAGTCAGCCCTCCTGAACGACAAGCCTTTCAAAAGCTAATCGCTTTGGGCCTACATGATAGTTTTAGACTATTTGACCAAGCCGAAAAAAGCTTTAGTTGGTGGGACTACCGCATGATGGGATTTAGGCGCAATTTTGGAATGCGTATTGACCATATTTTGGTGAGTGATGCGCTTAAAAATAGTTGCACGGCTGCCTACATTGATAAATTGCCACGTAAGCTAGAACGTCCTTCAGACCATACGCCAGTGGTTTTAGAGCTGGCTTAGATTACAAAAAACCAATATCAACCTTTAATCTTAATACCTAGCTGTTTGAGTTTACGGTATAAATGCGTACGTTCTAATCCTGCAATCTCAGCAAGTTTACTCATATTATTGGTTACATCTTTTAAGTGGTGTGCAAAATAAAGCCGCTCAAAATCGTCACGTGCCTCGCGCAGCGGTTGGTTTAACTTAATATCTAATTGTGGTACCTGACCGTTATGTGGATGCTGGCCATTGAGTGCATTTGTGCTTGAACCTAAATACGCGTTTTCTGAATGCCATTCAGCTGAAGCGTTTTGCACAACACTCCCCTGCTTTTGATAGGAATTGCCTTGCTGAGTATTATCAATAGAAGCATCGTCGAATTGATGCATGATGCGATTCACATCATCTAGCGTGATTTTTTCACCCAGACTCGTTTGTATCAAATTGCGAATCACAGCATCTAACTGTGCCAAATCACCAGGCCAATTTGCATTACGCAGACCATTTAAAGCGGCAATATCAAACTCACGATATTCAATACCAGCCAGCTCTAACTGCAAATTAGCAATCGCAACGGCTAAATCAGGAATGTCTTCTTTATGCTCATCTAAAGCAGGAACCCGCAGCGACACAGCAGATAAAGCTTGCAATAAGTTATGATCAAACAAGCCTTCTGCCTGCAGTTTTGGCAAATTCTCGCTGGTGCTACACACCACGCGCACATTGTATTTATCTGATTTTGTGATCAGTAACAACAAGCCTTTTTGCTCAGTTTTGCTTAAATCGGCAATCTCAGTAATATATAGCACACCATCACGGATAGTTTCCAAAATATCTAAGGGTGCACTTGCTAATTGCCCAAACTCTGTGAGTTGTAGCCAAGGTGTATTTTGACTTTGTAAATAACGCGCGCATAGTTCTGCACCACAACCTTTGGGTCCTATCAATAATACTGGCCCAGGGCTAATACTAGAGCTGCCAGCAATTTTATCTAAGCGATCTTTTAGCGCCACCACAATTGGGCTTTTACCTAAATTCACTAATGTCATTTCAGACTTTGGTAATTGCTCACCATGCTTTAAGGCTGCCCCTACAGTTTTTAAGAGCTTTTGTAGGGCGATTGGTTTTTCTAAAAAGTCAAAAGCACCGATTCGTGTCGCTTCAACCGCGGTATCAATCGTGCCATGGCCAGACATCATCACTACCGGCATCGTCAATAATGCATTATTCGCCCACTCTTTAAGCAAACTGATACCGTCACAATCCGGCATCCAAATATCTAGCAATACAACATCTGGCCGCTCATGCAAACGAGCAGCCCTCGCAGCAGCAGCATTTTCAGCTAATTGAACGCTATAGCCTTCATCTTGTAAAATATCGCGCAATAATTCACGAATGCCGATTTCATCATCTACCACTAATATATGTTTTGATGCCATACCGTCTATTTTCTTAATGTTAAGCCATCATTGTTAGGAAGGTTTATTTATTTTACAAGCGGAATACTAATGGTTACAACTGCGCCTGATTTTTTTAAATCTGATGCTTTTATATTTAAATTATCGCCCGTTATATTTTCAATTTTAATACTACCTTTATGTTCTTCAATAATTTTTTTAACAATGGCTAAACCTAAGCCAGTACCATGTGACTTAGTCGTCATATATGGCTCAAAAGCGTGTGGCATCATCTCAGTAGGAAAACCTGCTCCATTATCTTCTACTGATAATACTAACATGTCGTTGACTACTTCAGTTTTCACTATAATTTTGGGGGCAGCATGGGTTGTAAGGGCATCTTGGGCATTCTGTAATAGATTATGTAACACTTGGCGCAGCATAGTCCCGTCACCTTTAATGCTGCAATCTCGCTTTTCTAAATCAAGTTTAATTTTAGAACCATTTGCTTGAGTGCCAAGTAAATCATACAGTGATACCACTTCACTAATTAGTTTGTTTAAATCCAAACGTTCTAATTGCGGTGTAGGTGAGCGCGCATATTCACTAAATTCATTGACCATTGTTTTCATGGCGTGCACTTGATTCACAATTGTTTGAGTAGAACGTTTAAGCATCTCTGCATCGGTATCATCTAATTTACTGTGTAATTTATGTGCCATTCGCTCGGCCGAAAGCTGTATTGGCGTGAGTGGATTTTTAATCTCGTGCGCTAGTCTTCTTGCGACCTCTCCCCAAGCTGCATCACGCTGTGCTTGTATCATCGTGGTTGCATCATCAAACACTGCGACATATCCACCATCTGGCAAACGCGTGCCACGTAAAGTTAAAATCTGTTTGCCTTGAGCACTCGCTAACTCGATTTGAGTTTGTATTTCATCTTTTTGTGTGGCCGCTTGTGCGTCATCTTGTTCTGTATGTGCAGCAATCGCGTTCAAAAAACTTTCTAATCGCGTTTGTTTAACAGTAATTTTATCTAAGGTTAACCCAACATAGCTCTCTAAATTAATACCCAAAATATTAGAAGCAGCTTGGTTGAATGTACGCAACTCTCCCCGCTCATTTAGCGCCAATACGCCCGAAGACAAATGTGCCAGTATCGTCTCTAAATAACCCCGTGCGGCTTCAACCCGCGCACGATTTCTATCTGCAGCCTTAGTAGCATCACCTAGCTGTTGCGTCATGCTATTAAAAGACTGTACTAATACGCCTAGCTCATCCTTTCCATGAGCAGGCAACATGGTGCTGTAATCACCGCTGGCAATCGCCTTAGTACCTTCGGCCAACACAGTTAGTGGTGCAGATAATCTGCGACTCAATACAAAAGCAATCGCCACCGCAGTGAGCATCGCCAACATCATGACTAACGTTAATGTAAGCGCAAACACCTCTCTTAGTGAAGTGCGACTGTAAGAAAGCTGCTGATAATCCTGATAGACATCCTGTACTGCTTCAGCCGTAGTCGCGAGTGATTTTGGTACAGGTTGTAATAATTGTAAAATACGGACTTCACCCGTTAAATCTTGCACATTGACTGGTGCCAACACGCGTAAATAAAGCCCTTTTTTGCCAATCGGCTCAATACTGCTATAAATACGTTGTCGTGCTTGTCTGAGTTGCGCCACACTAGGTAACTCAGGTAAAAAACTAGTTGAATCACTACTAGAGACTGCTAAAATTCTACCTTGTACTGTGAGTAACGCTGCTTCCTGAATGCCACTTTTTTCGCGCAAATCATTCAGCATAGAAAAATGCGTGTTCGCTGGCTGAAAAGCCAAACTAGTCGCCATACTTTCGCCTTTTTCCTTAACGTCAGCCAACATAATATCGAGTGCAGTACGGCCTAGATTAAGACCGCCTTCTAACGCTGCTTCTACTTTAACATTAAACCAAGATTCAATAGACCGCGTTAAAAAATTGACTGATACCAGATATACGATTAAACCTGGAATAATGGCCATCAATACAAAAGTAGCAAGTAATCTTAAAGTAAAGCGACTACCTACTACGCGCGCACGGATTTTGCGATATAACCCAAAAAGTTGCACACCAATCAGTACAATCAGAAAGACTGCCAATGCAATATTCAGTGCCACTAGCAAAGTGTAATATTCGCCAGAAGCCGCAGTATTAGCACTAGCATTAGAAAGTAAGTAGAGTAAAATTGCGCCTAATGTAGCGCTAGTGAAAACGATATATTTCATTTACTAAAGTGGTTCATTTAAACGATATTTCTCATTTAAATAGGTTGGGCGACCACTCAAAGCGTTGCGAGGTCATTTTCCAATCATCTGAGCCAATCGCATCTACTTGCAAAGCCTTAGGTAACTTGGTTTGGTCTAAACGCATGAGCAAAATGGCGTTATAAACTACTCCCTTTTCGACATCTGATTTTTGAAATACTTTAAAATCACTAATGTCTGACAGCGCATCAATAGCATCATCTAAACTAGCAAACGTTTTTTGCTGATCGCCTCGCGTGAGTAAATACTGTCGTGAAAGCGGGTGATAGCTCAATGCGATACGGCGTGTAACCGTCGCAATTTCATCATCAAACCAATACTTTCTCGGTTGAACTAGTTGAAACTCAATGATGAAATTGAGCACAAAACCCTTAACAATGGCTTGCTCTATCTCTTCACTAAACTTAATCTCAACATCAGCATTAAGCACGTAGCTATCTTCTACCAGCTCTAGCTCAGCATTTTCAATATTCAACCCACTTCCATTGGCGATAGCAACGTTGGCGACCATCGCCAACAAGCACGCAAAAAAACCAGTGAAAAGAGATTGTTTAATTTTTTTGCAATAATGCATAAAAGAAGCCGTCATGTGCGGTAGATGGAATCAGTTGGCCATTAATATGTGTCAGGTTCGGCTGCAATTGCGTCACCATTGACACATCAGTCAATAATTGAAAAGGCAGTTGTATTGCATCTGGATTATTTTGTAAAAATTTGTCCACTTGTCCTTGATTCTCTTCATAAAAAACTGAACATGTAACATAAAGTAATTTACCACCCTTTGCTAACATCTGCCACAAACTGGGTAAAATTTTAGCTTGTTGGGCAACAAAAGAAGTAACATCAGCCTCGCGACGCAACCATTTGATATCTACGTGACGACGAACAATACCAGAAGCTGTGCATGGCACATCTGCTAAAATTCTGTCAAAAGGCTCACCATTCCACCAACTGGTAGAAGAAGCATCGCCAACGATTAAGTTAGCCTGCAAATTTAATCGGTCTAAATTACTTTGCACACGTTGCAAACGCGTTTCATCACTATCAAGCGAAGTCATTGCCACATCTGACAACTCAAGAATATGTCCAGTTTTACCACCAGGCGCGCAACAAGCATCTAAGACGCTTATGCCTAGTTGTAAGTCTAATAAAGGCGCAGCTAGCTGGGCACCGTAATCTTGTACAGAAACAATCCCATCCAGAAAACCTGGTATTTTTTCTACTGGTTGCGGTTTAGTTAAAATAACTGCTTGCGCGCCTATTTGCGTTGCTTCTATATCTTGACGCGCTAATAATTGTAGATAATCCTGCATAGTGATTTTGAGTGTATTCACCCGCAAAGTCATCGGTGGATGTTGATTACCTGTTTGCAAGATACTTTGCCAATGATCTGGATACTGAATTTTTAGCTTATTAATCCACCACTGAGGGTAAGAGTAAGTCGCAACTTCACTGACACTCAACTGTTTAGCCAATTGGTCTTTTTGACGCAAAAAATTACGCAAAATCCCGTTAACCAAACCTTTAGCCCAAGCTTTTGGCGCCGGTCTTTTAAGCTGATTCACTGCGTGCACAGCTTGATTAACCACTGTAAAAGAATCCGCCTTATCATGCAATAACTGAAAAACTGCCACTAATAGCAATGCATGAATACGCTCATCCGTCAGCGGCTTTTCCATGAGTTGCGTAAGATAAGCATCAATCTCGCCATAAAAGCGCAAGGTGCCATAACTTAAATCTGCCGCAGCACCTTTTTGTTGAGGTGTAGCATTAGGAAATAAAGACAATGCCGCAGGCAACGCCAAAGTAAGGTTACGACCAGAAAACACTTGATGCACAGCATCAGCGGCGATAAGTTGAGAGA
>JACMNP010000067.1 GCA_014378495.1 Methylotenera sp.
GATTCACCCTACTGGTGGATTAATGCGACACTCTCAAACGGCAAAAGAGTACGCCAAAGTGCTGGGACTAAAGACAGAGCAGAAGCCGAAGCATTTTTAGCTAAAATTAAGCTAGATTCGTATAAGGAAGTTCACTTTGGAGTTAAACCTCATCGCTCATGGAAAGAAGCTGTTGTAAGGTATCTAGAAATTAAAGCAACGCTCAGAAGTTATCGAGACGTGAAGCGGATTTGTTGCAATTTGCATCCTTATTTGGGTGATCTAATGTTAAACCAGATTAACGGCGACGTGATTTGGTCAGTCATTCAAGGTCAGCAGAAAAAGGGGAATAAAGCAGCAACCGTGAATCGTTACTTGGCTACGTTACGCGGTTTATTGCGGATGGCAAGGGATGAATGGCAGTGGGTAGATCATATCCCTAAAATTCGTTTATTGACTGGTGAAATAGAGCGAGATCGCTGGTTGACAAGAGATGAAGCAGACAAGCTGATCAATGTTTGTCCTATTCATTTAGCAGCAGTCATGAAATTTGCTTTAGCGACAGGATGCCGCGCTCGGGAAATTCTTGGTTTGGAGTGGAATAGGGTGGACTTAAATAGACACACTGCTTGGTTAAATCAAACTAAGAACGGCACACCGAGAGGGGTTCCATTAAATAAAAGTGCAGTTTTGGTTCTTAAAGAACAAGTTGGGAAACATTCAAAATTTTGTTTCACTTATAGCGGTGATCCGATTCGATACAACATCACGAATCATGCTTGGATTACAGCGTTAAAGAAGGCAGAATTAGAGGATTTTAGATTTCATGACTTGCGTCATACTTGGGCTTCTTGGCATCGTCAAGCTGGAACAAGTTGTGATGAACTAAAAGAACTAGGTGGTTGGAAAACGCGATCTATGGTTGATCGATACGCTAAGTTTGCAACTGAGCATCTTGCAAATGCAGCTAGTAGGATTGACTTTTAGATTGACGATCACGTGTTTGAATTGTCACGTTTTGGTCACGTTCACAAATAAAAAAGGGCTTAGTAAAGACTAAACCCTTATATTTACTGGTGGCCGGGGACAGAATCGAACTGTCGACACGCGGATTTTCAATCCGCTGCTCTACCGACTGAGCTACCCGGCCGTACTGCTTGAATGACGTTTGCAAACTTCGGTAAATGTTCGCAAGCCGCGCATTATAGCAAACTTCCAAACTAAATTACAAAGAAAACTATTAAGATTTTAAAAATTAAAAGTATTGGCAATGACATATTTTAGTTTTGATACAGGTGAAGCGATTCGTACTCATGTAAAATCATGCTTATGAAATTTAATATTACTCAGCCTCAACAAGAGATACACGGTGAACTTGTTAATAAGATTAACAATAAAACCAAACCTTTAGGTGCTTTGGGCATGCTAGAGGCGCTTGCTTTAAAAATCGGCCTGATTCAGCAAACGCTGACGCCAGAATTCTTACAGCCTACGATGTTGGTATTTGCAGGCGATCATGGCATTGTAGAGGCGGGTGTGAGCCCTTATCCGCAAGCGGTGACCGCTCAAATGGTGTCGAATTTTTTGCAAGGTGGTGCGGCGATTAACGTATTTACCAAACAAAATAATATGTGTTTATTGGTGATTGATAGTGGTGTAAATCATGATTTTTTACCCAATGCCTATTTAATCGACGTAAAAATAGCACCAGGCACACGTAATTTTTTATTAGAACCAGCCATGGCGCTTTTTCAATGTGAGCAAGCATTAAAACGAGGAGCAGAAATTGCAAAAGCGCAAATTGCTGAGGGCTGTAATATTTTTGGCTTTGGCGAGATGGGTATAGGCAATACTTCCTCTGCAAGTTGTTTGATGAGTGTACTGTGTGACCTGCCTATCGAGCAATGTGTGGGTCGTGGTACAGGGCTAGATGACGCTGGGTTAGCGCACAAAACAAAGATTTTGGCACAAGCGATTAAGTTGCATCACTTAGATGGAGCTGATGCCATGCAGGTGCTAACCACTTTTGGTGGCTTTGAAATCGCCATGATGGTTGGTGCGATGCTGCAAGCGGCAGAAAAAAAATGTACTTTACTGATTGATGGTTTTATTACGACTGCGGCTTTATTAGTCGCAGCAAAATTACAACCTGAAATTTTGCATTATTGTATATTTAGCCATAGTTCAAATGAATCTGGGCATCAAAAAATGTTAGATTTTCTGCAAGCTAAACCTTTGCTAAATATAGGCTTACGTTTGGGCGAAGGCACAGGCGCGGCATTGGCGTACCCATTAGTATTAGCCGCAGTTAATTTTTTAAATAATATGGCTTCATTTGAATCTGCAAGCGTTTCGCAAGCGACTGATTCTCAAGCTAGCGCTTCGTAATTAAGATGCCTTTAATCATCAGGCAACAGTGGCGCTACATTCTCACCGCAATTATGTTTTTTACCCGTATACCCATCAAGTTTATCGATTTTGATGAATCGCATTTGAGCAAGGCTACGCAGTATTTACCTTTAATCGGCATTTTGGTTGGCATTATCGGTGCTTTAATATTCAAGTTAAGCGATATTTTATTGCCTTTAGAAGTCGCCGTTTTATTGAGTATGGTAGCGACTATTTTGCTCACTGGCGCATTTCATGAAGATGGTTTGGCTGATACGGTTGATGGGTTAGGCGGTGGTTGGACTAAAGAACAGGCACTCGCCATTATGGTGGACCCACGCATTGGCAGCTATGGTGCGATTGGCTTAGTAATGGCGTTGTTAATCAAATATCAGGCACTTAGCTATCAAACTGCAGCATTATTACCTGTTTCAATCATCGCTGGCCATGCGCTTAGCCGCTTATGTGCTGTGCTGGTAATGTTTACGCAAAGCTATGTGAAAGTGGAAGGTAAATCTAAGTCACTAGCAGCAAAATTAAATATTTCAGAGCTTATTGTGGCCACTTTTTGTGGTCTATTGCCCATGGCATTTTTACCAATGAAATTTTTAGCAGCGCTAGTGCCAGTCGCAATCGTTTGGTTATGGTTTAGCGCAAAAATAAAAGCGCGCATCGGCGGTTACACAGGGGATTGTTTGGGCGCGATGCAGCAATTAACCGAAATTGCGTTTTACCTAGGCCTATTAGCCAGTGCAGCATTTTTTGCAAAAGCTTAACTTTCTTATGTTTCAATCTAGCAGATAACATTAATTCAATAAGATTTAGCTGATGAAACTCACTTTAGTTCGCCATACGTCATTAGATATTGCCCCTAATATTTGCTATGGGCAAAGCGATGTAGATGTATCGACTCAGTTCGACATCGAGCAGCAAGCGCTGCAAAATAAATTGTCAAAATTTAAGTTTGATGCCATCTATGCAAGCCCGTTACAACGCTGCCATAAGCTTGCAAAAGCGCTGTGTGAGGATGCTAGTTTAGGCTTTGCTCATCACGAAATACAACTAGACCCACGCTTAAAAGAACTGCATTTTGGTGACTGGGAAATGAGCACTTGGGATGCGATTCCGCGCGACATGTTTGATGTTTGGGCGAATGATTACGCTAACTTAGCGCCTCCCAATGGAGAAACGTTCACACAGCTACAAACCCGCGCTAAAAGCTTTATAGCCGATGTAAGTAGTCACTCACTTGGCAAAGATATTTTAGTGGTGACGCATGGCGGCTTGATTCGCGCACTGATTGCAGAGGTGTTGCAAATGCCGCTAAAAGGCTTATTTAGAATCACGATTGATTACGCTAGCGTGACGCAATTAGAATTTAAAGGCGATATTCCAAAAGTGCATTTTGTGAACCATTAACGCGAGTTTTTCAGCGCAAGTTTTTAGTACAAGTTTTTTAGTACCAGCTTTTTCAATACCAGTTCTAATCTATCCCAACCGTCATCAGGCGGCAAACCAAATCTTAACGCGGGTACTTCATTAAATAGTCGTACCCAAACACCTTCTTGCGCAAAATCTTGTTGTAACAACTGCGCTTGAAAAGTGGGCACGAATTGAAATAATGCTGTGCCTGCCGTGGGTGTTAAACCATATTTGGTGAGTAATTCTGCGAGTCTTAGACTGCTTTTAGGAAGCTGTAAACGTGCCGATAGTTGCCATGATTGATCTAATAGCGCTTGTTTAGCAATCAAACGGCTAGGGCCAGTGATTGACCAAGGGCCGATTTCTTCTTGCGCCTTGAGCAACATTTGCTGCGCACCAAGTAAGAAACCTACCCTTGCACCAGCTAAACCAAAAAACTTACCGAGTGAGCGCATTACAAATAAACCCTCTAAGTGAGCATGCTTGGCAATGCTGTGTTCAGGCGTTACATCAATAAACGCTTCGTCCGCAATCAACCAGCCACCGTGTTGAGCTAATTTTGCATGCCAGCCGAGTAATTCTGCTGTTGAAAATTGTGTCGCGGTTGGATTGTTTGGGTTACACAGCAAAACGACATCCGCACGTTGAATCGTATTTTCGTCTGGGTAAACCTCAAACTTAATAACCTCATGCCCGTAACGTTGCCAAGCGCTTGCGTGTTCCTGATACATCAATCTAGGCATGGCGACTTTAGAGGCGGCTCTAAGCTGCGGCAGTACTTGCAAAGCGGCTTGTGAGCCTGCTGTTGGCAATGCAAATTGGCAGTCATAATAGGCACAGGCGGCTTCAACCAAGCCATCATCCTCTAAAGGTAATTTTTGCCAAACAGCGGCTGGAATGTCAGAAATGGGATAGCCATTTGGGTTGAGGCCAGTCGATAAATCTAACCAGTTTTCTAGAGGTATGCCGTATTGTTTGGCCGCCGCCGCTAAGTTACCTCCGTGTTCAAGCATGAAAAATCACCACAGCGATTAAAAATATAGCTAACCAAAGATACACACCATGCCTTACCAGCGTAAGTGCGCGTTCAATATCATTCACCACAGGTGCTAAGCCAGCGCCCAAAGTAGGGCGCTCATGCCATTCATTGTGATAACGTGCAGCGCCGCCAAGTTTGATATTAAGTGCTCCCGCACCTGCC
>JACMNP010000068.1 GCA_014378495.1 Methylotenera sp.
CAAAGCATTATCAACTTCTTGGCGATAATCTAAAATTTCTTTTAAGCTGGGGCGACTAATCAATCCACGGCTTTTTTGCGGCTGACGCTGGCCTACTGTTTCGTAATAAGAGTTGAATAAAAACCGATATGGCTCAGCAAAAGTTGACTGAAAGCCTAATGTCTTGAGTATAAATTCCTCAAAAAACCAAGTGGTGTGTGCTAAATGCCATTTACCAGGGCTGGCAAAATCTTCTGCTTGAATTTGCATATCAGCCTCAGACAAAGGTGCTGCAAGTTGCAGAGTTTTCTGTCTGGTGGAAATAAATCTTTCTTTAAGCGAATTTGTTGCTGTTGTTTGAAGCATCAGTTGCCCTAGGCAGTAGCATCGATTTGATAATAAAAAACCAGTGTTAAATTAGCGTTGTATTTCGCGCTAACATTCGGCATGAGCTATTTGCACTGAACAATTGGCACGCTATATTTATCCCCATTTAACAGATACTATTCTGTATACATGGTTCATTTTCTAATCAATAAATTTCTTCAATCAAATTAATGCAACTTCATTGAGCGTTTACTTAGCTTACTTATTAGCCTCTACTAGCCGCTCAAACTCATTAACCTTGACTGGCTTACTAAAATAATAGCCTTGAAAGAAACGGCAACCAAACTTTTTAAGCAACTGAAATTGCTCAACACTTTCCACACCTTCGGCCACAATATTGCACCGAATGGTTCTACCAATGGCCAATATCATTTTAATGATGGCAGCATCGTTAGTATCGGTTAGTACATCTTTCACGAACGATTGGTCTATTTTAATTTGTGTCACAGGTAATTTTTTTAGATAAATCAGTGAAGATTGTCCAATACCAAAGTCATCCAACACTAATCTAACACCGATTTTTCTTAAAATATTAATCTTATAAATCGCATCATCAATATTGTCTATCACGGCTGTTTCGGTAAGTTCTAGCTTTAGATAATCAGGATTGATGCCAGTTTCTTCAAGAATCACTCGAAGTTCCTGAACAAAATTCATATACAGAAACTGCTTAGCACTAATATTAATCGACAAGCGCACTTGGTTCATGACTGGCGAGTTTTCCCAAATTTTAATTTGCTCGCACGCTTGTTGTATGACCCAATGGCCAATTTTAATGATTTGATTGTTTTTTTCTGCAATTGGAATAAATTCCGCAGGGCTGATATTGCCAAGTTCTGGATGCGTCCAGCGCAATAAAACTTCTGCACCTATAATGTTTTTATTAACATCAACAATACTCTGGAAATTCAAATGAAACTCATTGTTTTTAAGTGCTGAGTTTAACGCGGTTTCCAAGGCTAGATTTTTCTCAACGCGCTCCTCAGTGATCGCATCATAAAACCGATAGGTATTACGCCCAGCCGCTTTAGATTGATACATAGCGTTATCGGCGTGTCTTAACTGATCGGCAAAACTGAGCCCCTCATCATTAAATAAAGCGATGCCTAAACTTGCTGTCGTACTAAATTCATACATATCAAGCTGATAACTCTTATTGAGAGCGGTCAATAACTTTTCTGCAATATCACTTGCCTGAAAGTAAGTGATGTTAGGATCATGATCTAAATTTTCTACTATCACGATAAATTCATCACCGCTCAGTCGGGCGACTGTATCGCCTGCCCTAATGGTATTTTTAATTCTATTGGCCACTTCTATTAATAATTGATCGCCAATATCATGCCCTTTAGTGTCGTTTAAGTTTTTAAAATGGTCTAAATCAATAAAGATGAGTGCGCAGTCTGTATTAGCGCGCTTGCAGTTAACAACCGCACGTTCAAAGCGATCGATTAACAAACGACGATTGGGCAAGCCAGTTAAGCCATCGTAATAAGCAAAATTTTCGATTTCTTGCTGTGCTTGTTTTTGCTGAGTTAAATCACGAATAAAGCCTGTCACTAATGACAAGCCATCATGATTAAGTGATGTTAACGTGAGTTCTACAGGAAATTCGCTACCGTCTGCGCGCATCGCTGTGAGTTCTACACGCTTGTCAAAAATATGCTTTTGACCAGTTAATACAAATTGCTGATGTTTATGAGCATGCGCACTGCGTTGCGCTGGCGGCACAATCACTTCACCTAGCGGTTTACCAATGACCTGTTCTTTTTGATACCCAAAAATTCGCTCTGCGGCTGGATTAAACTCAATGATAGCGCCTTTGTTATCTATGGTGATAATGCCGTCTAAAGCACCATCAATCACAGACCGTAACTTTCTATCATTAATACGCAGCGCTTTTTCTGCGATACTTTTTTCTGACTGCATCACCGAAATCAACAACATCATGACGACTAATGTGACGATAAAGACCCATAACGAGAACATGCCTTCACTTGCTTGCGTGCTATAAAACTCACCATAACCATGTGAAGTCACCCATACAGCAACGCTAGAAAGGCTAATCACAACCAGTGAACCACCAACAATACCAAAATTCATGGAGGCCCAAATTAAAATTGGCAGAATCAAGAAGATAGACAACATGAATTGTTTATTCAGACTTATCTCCAATGCTGAGATCACAAATTCACACAAAGCGTAAAAAATCAGCCAGCCAAACAATTGATAATATTGTTGCTTGCTCACACGGAGATTATCTTTACTGATATTTAACACCAACGGTAGCGCAAGCAATACACCGATGGTATCGCCTATCCACCAGATAAACCAAACACTCATGATGTTCTCTTGCGCAACCAAGCCATTCAAATAGAGCGCAGTGACACCACCTGTCGCTGATATCAACATACCAACCAAGGCAGCTAATATCATCAAAGCGATATCTTTTTGCCTGATTAAACTATGATTAAACTGAGATTTTTTTAATAGATAGGCACAAAAAAATGGTGCGAGCGTATTACTGATTGCGATTGCAATTGAAGTAATGAGGGGAATACCTACAGACAACTCAGTGAAGAGCACTGCTACAAAGATGGCTGGCAGGCTAATATTGCCCCAGCGTATCAAAGCTCCCACCGCAATACCAGTTGGCAGCCATATCAACGTAGCAATAGACTCTTTATATGGCACCATGAGGCCAAATTTAGCGGTAATAAAATACGCTAAAGCGACCAACGCAAATTTCGCGAGATTTGAATTGAGTTGTGTGAACATATTATCGGTTTACTTTATACCTATACGTAACACTCGCAATAATTATCTAAGCAAATAACTTTTAAACTAACACCTATTTAAAGTCTGCTATTTAAAGTCCAGCCCAGCTTGCACCAATTCTGCAGCACGTAAAACCGCGCGTGCTTTATTTTGCGTTTCATCCCATTCGCTTTGCGGCACAGAGTCCGCCACGATTCCTGCACCTGCTTGAACATAGAGCATGTTGTCTTTAATGATACCCGTTCTAATCGCAATCGCTACGTCCATATCGCCATTAAAGCCTAAATATCCTACCGCACCTGCATAAATACCGCGTTTGCTTGGTTCTAATTCATCAATTATTTCCATCGCGCGTACTTTAGGTGCGCCAGATACTGTGCCAGCTGGAAAAGTCGCTTTGATCACATCAATCGCATCCATGCCCGGCTTGAGTATGCCTTCTACGTTACTCACAATGTGCATCACGTGCGAGTATCGTTCTATCATCATATTGTCGGTCACTTTAACCGAGCCCGTTGTAGCAACACGGCCTACATCGTTACGGCCTAAATCCATGAGTTGCACGTGTTCAGCGCGCTCTTTCGGGTCGGCCAATAACTCTTCAGCTAACGCTAAATCCTGCTCGCGTGTTTTACCGCGTGGGCGAGTACCCGCTATCGGGCGCGCGGTGACAGTGCCATTTTCAAGCCGCACTAAGATTTCAGGTGAAGCACCTACGACATGATGGTCGCCCATATCGTAATAAAACATATAAGGCGATGGATTTAAGCTACGCAGTGCGCGATACAAAGACAGTGGTGGCGCACTAAATTTTTGTGACATACGCTGTGATAACACCACCTGCATAATATCGCCATCTAAAATATATTGCTGCGCGCGTTTAACTGCTGCTTTAAAATTTTCTTCACCAAATTCGGATGAGGCTTGCGAAGTGGATGTGGCTGTTGCTTCGGGAATCGCAACGGTTTTGCGCAACATTTTTACGAGCGCATCCAATCGGTTTTCAGCGCGCTCAAACGCATTCGTGTCGTTTGGATTGGCATACACAATGAAATAAAGCTTACCGCTTAAATTATCGACGACTGCCAACTCTTCCGAAACCATTAACAACACATCGGGGACATTGATTGCGTCAGGCTTTTGTACGCTAGCCAAACGCTTTTCAATGTAGCGCACGGTTTCATAACCGAAATAACCCGCTAAACCGCCAGTAAAGCGCGGCAAATGCTGGTTTTGCATAAGATGCGGTGGTGGGATCTTAAAACGCGCTTGGTAGCTTTTAACGAAATCAAGCGGGTTGATATCGTCAGAGGATTCAACCACTGCATTGCCTTCAATCACCTGCACACTATTATCATGTGCCACGATACGTGTTTTCGCAGGCAAGCCAATGATCGAATAGCGCCCAAAGCGCTCGCCGCCTTGAACGGATTCAAGCAAATAGGAAAAAGGTTGATTCGCTAACTTTAAATAGAGTGATAACGGCGTATCTAAGTCTGCAAAGGTTTCTAACACTAGTGGAATACGGTTGTAGCCTTGTGTAGCTAATGCATTAAACTCGGCTAACTTGATGGTGCTAAACATAATTTCCTTACATATATTCTGGTTAAGTAGGTTGCTTAAACTGCGCATGCTGTACTGCAGCACAATCGTTTTTAGCTCAGCCACCATCGCCAACTATATGTTTTGACATTACTTTTAATCATGTTTAATTGTTTAGCTAATATTTTCTAATAAATTGAAGTTTAAAATCATTTAATGAATCAAACCTAATACTTCACTTAAGTGATTGATGAGTGCATCCACCGAATCACTTGCTATCTTACAGCCTTGATTATAGCCATAAGTTACTGCAAAAACATAGCAACCTGCATTACGTGCTGCCGCTATGTCTGTTTTAGAATCTCCAATCAACA
>JACMNP010000069.1 GCA_014378495.1 Methylotenera sp.
CTTAGACTTCCATGTTTCTACATGACTGATGAAATGCTTCTTATGCCATCTTTCGGAGAGTTTACTGGCGGCCATGAGATTAAGCCGAATCAGCACGATAAAATATTTATTACGACAGGCCAGGAAATATGGCAGTTATGAAATTTCCAATCAAATCAGCATGAAGCGTCGTCAATAAAATATTAACAAAACAGTTTGCCCTGCTTATTCACTAATACTACCGTTGCAACTCGTAGTGAGTGTCACTTTAATCATAAATATTGCTGGTAGTAATCTAAGCAATAGCTGCAATTCTTTAATAAATGATTAGTAAGAATATTCTTACTAGGTTTTCCATGATATTCCTATCACATTCATTTTTAAATAAATTAATAATGACAGCAAATAATTTAAATAGCGCTTTTGCTGTCATTCAATAATCAATATTAAATTAACTATGTGAAAAATTTACAATGAAATCAGATTTACGCTTTGTGAATGATAATTCGGTCGGCATTACTCGAATCAAATCCAGTAACAAGTTTTATTATAAAGATGTCAATGGCAACCGTATTACTGATCAAGAAGAGTTGAAAAGGATCAAGGGTTTAGTGATACCACCAGCATGGAATGATGTGTGGATATCCCCTTTAAATAACGGACATATTCAAGCCACTGGTAGAGATAACAGGCTTAGAAAACAATATCGATATCACCAGTTATGGCGAGAAATCCGTGATATAGAAAAATATAACCACATGATTGATTTTGGCAGGGCCTTACCAGTTATCCGTAGTCGTGTTGATGCAGCTTTATCGCTTCCTGGACTACCTCAAGAAAAGGTAATTGCAACAGTAATTTGTTTATTGCAACATACTAAAATACGGATAGGTAATGATGAGTATGCTAAGCAAAACAAATCTTATGGGCTGACTACTTTGCGTAATAAGCACATTGTGATTGATGGCTCTAAAATGTGCTTCCATTTTCGCGGAAAAAGTGGCGTAGAACATACTATAAAACTCTCTGATAGAAAGCTTGCGCGTATTGTAAAAAATATTAAAGATCTACCTGGGCAAGATTTATTTCAATACTTAGATGATGAAGGAAAAAGACAGACCATCAACTCGTCGCACGTGAATGATTATTTGCGAGAGTTAACTGGCGAAAATTATACAGCTAAAGATTTCAGAACTTGGTACGGCACAATAGAGGCTGTCATCGCATTAACATCATTTGAGCATTATGAAGAAGAAACACAAGCCAAACACAATTTAGCAGAAGCCATGAAATTAGTTTCTAAAAAGCTAGGCAATACACCCGCAATCTGTAGAAAGTCGTATGTACACCCTTTAGTAATTTCAACATATTTGGATGGGTCATTAATGGCGTTTATAAAAACCGCTATTAAATCATCCACTAATGATTCGCCTACAGTGGAAAGTACTGATTACTCAGTTAACTTTGGGTTGTTGTCAGAGATGGAGACAGTCATTCTTGATTTTCTACAACAAAATTCAAGTGATAATACAATTCAAAATTGACTGTATAAGTTTTGAAAGCCCCTCAATTTTTTGAGTAATTAAGTCAGAATATTCCTACTTATTTTTCCATTTTTACCTATATTACTTCTACTCTTAATATTTTATATTTCATCAATAATAAAAAAATTATTTGCAAAATCTAAAATATTAAGAGAGTTTTTTAATGGGAAAGTCTTCAAAACATGCTTATGAAATTAAGCAGTCACCTATACTTTTTGACCCTAAATTTGAGGTTTTAGAAACTGATGAGCGCAAAACTGGTGAATCTTTAATACAAACCTTGCTTAATATATCAGCCACCACATTTAAACATTCAGGTCATGCCACTCGAAGCGTTCATGCAAAAAGTCATGGCTTATTAAACGCAGACTTAGAGGTGTTCGATGATCTTCCCCCAGAACTTAAGCAGGGAATTTTTGAAACTCCAAAAAATCTGCCTCTAGTGATGAGATTCTCAACCATCCCTGGCGACATTCTCGATGACAAGGTTTCCACCCCTAGAGGCTTAGCAATCAAGATTATTGGTGTGCAAGGTAATCGCTTGTCAGGCACTGAACAGGCCATTACCCAGGATTTTGTCTTTGTGAATTGCCCGAATTTTTTATCTCCAAGTGCAAAACAATTTTTGTTTGGATTAAAGTTTTTATCAACCACCGCAGATATCGCGCCGAATTTTAAAAAATTAATATCAAAAGTATTACAAAAAACTGCAAAATTAATTGAATCACTAGGCGGCAATACGGATGTATTAAAAAGTTTGGGCGGTCATCCAGAAACTGATATTTTAGGTGAAACCTATTACAGTCAGGCTCCCATCCTTTATGGAAAATACATGGCTAAAATTGCGATTATGCCCGCATGCGATCAATTAGAAACTCTTAAAGATCAGCCTGTAGATCTTAACTGCACTTCAGACGGTTTAAAAAAGCAGTGGTAGATTTTTTTACACGCAATACTACAGAGTGGAATTTATGTGTACAGCTATGCACAGACATCGAAAAAATGCCAATTGAAGATTCATCTATAGTCTGGCCTGAAAATCTAAGCCCCTATATTCCTATCGCCCGTATAACAGCTAAACCACAGATTGCCTGGAGTCCGCACAGGTCAAAAATAATTGATGATGGCATGCGTTTTTCACCATGAAACGGCGTCGAAGAGCATAGACCTCTTGGATCTTTAATGCGATTAAGAAAGAAAGCTTATGAAATGTCTTCAAAATTCAGAAATCACAACAATCAAGAAAAAATCAAAGAGCCCATAGACCTGACAGATTTAGGCTAAATAAACTGATTTTTATTGAGGGAATCTAAACATGCATGAATGGTTATTCAATTACAGTATTTTAAATATCCCTGCTTATGAGTGGGTTAAAGTTATTTCATTAAGTATTTTCTATTTCATTGTCATAATCACTATTTGGAAGTTGCTTATTAATAGGCTCAAGAAGCTGTCTACAAATACATTCAATCAATTTGATGACGTACTAATAGAGGTTCTGCAAAGCACTCAAAAAGCAACTTTTGCCTTTTTCGCGGTTTTAATGGCAATACGTTTTTTGGACTTATCAGATAAGTGGGTAAGTCTGGTCGACCATATCACTTTTATTGTTGTTGCGATTCAGATTGCTTTATGGCTCACTAAAGGTATCACTTTGTGGGGTTACGGCAAACTTAACACTCGCAATGGAGATATTCCTAATCCCGTCATCATTTCCATGCTTGCATGGATCATAAAAGCCGCCGTTTGGTCTATTCTGCTTTTAACTTTGTTGGCCAATGTTGGCGTTAATATCACAGCTTTTGTAGCAAGCTTGGGAATTGGGGGCGTTGCCGTTGCCCTCGCCGTTCAAAACATCTTGAGTGATTTATTTGCTTCGCTCTCCATTGGTTTAGATAAGCCATTTGAGATAGGTGATTTCATTGTTTTTGGAGACGTGATGGGCAACGTTGAGCTCATTGGTCTTAAAACAACCCATATAAGAAGTTTGAACGGAGAGCAGATTGTTTGTAGCAATACGGAGTTGCTTAAAAACACCATCCATAACTATAAACGCATGTCTTCTAGACGTGTTGCATTTACCTTTGGCGTCAGTTACGACACAACGCCAGATGACTTAGAGAAAATTCCTTTAATTATTAAAAATTATTTACAGAAGATAAAAGAAGCTAATTTCGATCGTGCGCATTTTAAAGGCTTTGCGGCGCATAGCCTTGAATTTGAAGTAGTTTATAACTTAAACACAGATGATTTCAATGTGTATATGGATACTCAACAAGCGTTGAATCTAGCGATCATGCGTGAATTAAAACACTTGAATATAGACTATGTACCGAGGATTAACTTTATGGGTCTTCATCCAGAGCTCACCACTTAATAAAACTAATGTAAAAAGTAATGATTGAATTCAATTAATAATATTAAGTTTTATATATTATTAACGGACAAACTTAATCGCATTAAATTAGTAAAGGCTATATTGATTTTAATGAGCATCGTGACAAGCTTTTCACCGATAGCAAACAAATCAGCCAATGTGCTTATTTTGGGCAGCATGCCTGGTGTGATTTCATTAAAAGAAAATCAATATTATGCACATCCGTCCAATGGCTTTTGGCGGATTATGGCCAGCATTTATGGCTTTAACGCTAAATCAGATTACAACATTAGAGTGAACAACTTAATACTGTCGGACATTGCACTTTGGGATGTACTACGTAGTTGTGAGCGACTAGGAAGCCTCGATAGTGATATTAGAAATGGTTCTAGGATTTGCAATGACTTCAAATTCCTGTTTAATCACTGCCCAAATATTAAGTTAATCGCTTTTAACGGAGTAGAGGCTGAAAAAAGCTTTAATAAATTTGTAATGCCTCAATTTGATATACAGCATTTAACCTTTATTCGGCTTCCCTCATCTAGTCCTGCAAATACACAAGCTTTAAAGGAAAAAATACTAATATGGCGTCAGGGTTTAAAAGCATCTACATTCGACCAGCAGGAACTGAAAATATAGAGTCGCTAATTTTATTCTGAACCAATTTTTAAATCACTTACAGTTGTGATTTAAAAAGTAAGGCAATTTTGCCTAAAACTTTTTCTTTAAATGGCCTATTAAGCCATTTTTTATATGTTATTTTGCGTGAGTTAGACCAATCTTCTTCAAATATTTTTTGTTGTTCCACAGCAAAAGTCTTGTCCAATATATTTAAATTCGCCTCGTCATTCAATCTAAATGACCGATTGTCAAAATTTGTCGATCCCACTGATACTAATAATGAATCTACAATAAAAATTTTGCAGTGATACATGGTAGGTTGATATTCTGCTATTTCTATTTTTGATTTCAACAACTCTCCCCAGAATGCTCTTGAAGCCATTCTGACTAGTTCAGTATCTATATGTTTACCTGGGGTAATGATGCGAATTTTGACACCACGTTCAACAGCATTGATAAGCGTTTGAATGGACAATTGATCAGGTACAAAATAGGCACTCGAAATCTCAATGGTTTTAGAAGCGGCAGTGATTGCCATCATATACATCAACTGCATGGAATCGCTGCCTCCACTTGCTGAGCTACTGAACATCTGGGCTTTTACTTTAGCCGTAGATTTAAGTGCTGGAAAATATAATTCGTTGTGAAGCACTTCACCCTGAGCCTTAATCCAGTTATCCATAAAGACTGCCTGCATTTGCCCAACCACTGGGCCTGTGACTTTAAAATGAGAATCGCGCCATTCTTTAGCATTTCTGGCATCACCCCTCCACTGATCAGCCACTCCTACTCCGCCTGTAAAACCTAGTTTTCCATCAATAATTAACAATTTTCGATGGGTTCGATTGTTAAATCGCGCAAGATGCGTCCAATGTGGCTTGTGATATCGTTGAATGTGCACACCCGCAAGCTTCATTTTATTGAGTTGCTTTTCTTCCATTTTGGCGCTACCAAGCCAATCAAGTAAAACGTGTACTTTAACGCCAGTTTGAGCTCGCTCGCCAAGTGCATTAGCAAACTCATCTCCTATGGAATCTGCCCAATAAATAAAGGTTTCAAAAGTAATCGTTTCCTCCGCACTTTTAATTGCTGAAAGCATTGCGGGGAAGATTTCGTTGCCATTTGTAAGAACCTGGACGTCATTTCCGGAAACGAATGGAGGACCTAACAATGCGCTTATGGATCGTGAAAATTGTGCATCAGCAACGTCGTATAAAGACTCTAGCTTACGCTGTATTTTCTTCTCTGCTGTCATAAAATTCAGCAGAATAATAATCACTGCTGCTGTTATAACTATGGTTAGGATTATCAACATGGGGTATTTTTATCATCAATAGCTAAAGTTATTTTGAAAGATGCACAAATGAATCATAGCCACTTATACAACTTTTTGTGTCTTTAAATTATTTTTATAATTTGAGTAGTAGTTATTTATATTATGTCACCCAGCCTACACAACGAGGCTTGATTAAACTCTATGCTGAATAACTGGAAATTTCCGATAATACAATTTTTAGTTTTAATGATTTGAATTTAAAAGTTTTAAAAATAAAAAAACCCTCATTGGAGGGCAATTTTATTTCAATTGATGCGTTTTATAATAACAAGTGTAACGTTATAAAATGCTATTTAACTAAATGATGATTACTTCTTTGAGCTTGGATCTTCATAGTTAAGTTCTTTTTCCTTAGTGACTGTTTCACCAGTACTTTTATCCATATTATTCAATTTGCTTTTGTTCTTATGCATTTTATGTTTTTTGGTCATAGGTTTTTCAGCCATAGTTGAATCAGTAGTTTGATCCTGACTCTTGATTTGCGGTGTGTCTGATGTACCTAGTGCACTTGCATCATCTTTGTTCTCTGTTGTGGTGGCCGCAATAGAGGCATAACTTGTAAGTCCTAAGCCAACCGCTAGTAAACCGCTTAATAATTTATTCATGGTATTGCCTTTGTGTATGAGTGAGTAATTTGCTATTTAATTAACTTAAATAAGCGATTTAATTAGTCTACAACTTCAGCTGCATCGCGCATTTCTCTTACTTCATCATGATTACGCTGTGTGCCATCTAATTGACGCAAAACGATTGCTGCTGCCTGAGCAGGAAGCTCCTTTTTTGAGGCATCTCGGTATGCATGTAGTGCGACATCCTCACCACGTTCAAGCTCATTGAGCACTGACAGGTTGTCTTTATTCATGATGACTGCTTTCAGATCAACCCATTTACTATGTAAATAACCACCAGTGGATGTTGAATCTGCTGGTTTGCCACCAAGTTCACGCACTAAATTTTGAAGTTCGAATACACTTTGTTTAATTTGATTTGATCGATTTACTAAATATGCTTTCGTTTGTTCATTATCCACATCTTGCGCAGACTTTAGAAATCCTTCTTCACCATCTTTAGAAATCTCGATAAGATTATTAATGATGGATACAGTATCTTCGTTATTTAACATTTAGATTCTCCAGTTTAAAATTAATTTTTAAAAGTCCCACGTAAATTAAGAAACACCAGTCCGATCTGCATCATCACCAGCGCATAAGCGCCTACATGCCAACCCCATAAAATCCACATGATGTTGCTTGTGATAAAACACCAAAAACCTAGATTCCGATTTTTTTTAGTTGTTGATGAAACAAGCCATGTTGATATTAAGGTTGTTACAAGAGCTGGCCACTGCAAAGCATTTATGAGCACATCTAACAAATCAGTCTTCTTAATTCATAATAAATTTTTGTTATTTACTAATCTGCCCACGAATTTCACCATCAGGATTGGCTGCAGTATGTAAGTTCACATACCATTTTCCATCCAACAACTCTTGCATTTGAGTTGCAGTTAAAGTAGCTGTACCACTAATCGGGTTAGCAAGATTGCCTGTGATAGGAACTGCCACATCAGCATTCTTTCCTTCTACTGCAGGCCCGTGAAAATGTGCGCCTGTTACTGGGCCACTTAAATCAGAGTAATTGATAGTCCAGGTCAATATGC
Organism: Methylotenera sp.; assembly: GCA_014378495.1. Lineage (GTDB taxonomy): Bacteria > Pseudomonadota > Gammaproteobacteria > Burkholderiales > Methylophilaceae > Methylotenera. The sequence goes on from JACMNP010000069.1 coordinate 7,517, forward strand.
TGGTCTTATTATCTACTTCACCTTTAAGAGTACCTTTACCCTTACTCGTAGTAGCTGGAACCTCGC
>JACMNP010000070.1 GCA_014378495.1 Methylotenera sp.
GCAGCAAACTCAGCTGGCACTGATAACTTTGCGATTGGTGTGGTTTCTATGGAAAATGACTGGCGCGTAGAGGCAGCTGCTAACAATGGTTATCGTTTTGTTAAGCTAGATGGCATTCACCCAGAGCTTGGCGATATTGCTAACGCACGCGCTCAAGCGACTAGTGGTGCATATCCATTCCACATGGAATCACGTAACTTTGTGGCTAATAGTGCAACTGGTTTTGGTGCATTAGTCGTTGGTCAAATCACATCTGCTTTAGCTAACCCACCATCAACATCTTGCGCAGTATTACCACGTGGCTTGACATTGAATCCACTAGGTGGCTCTAGCTGCACACCTGGCGTACAAGTGGCTAAAGCTACTAACTTAGGTAACAGCTGCTCACCAGCACAATTGACACAATAATTATTAGTGTGGGTGATTTACTTGCCCTCACTAATTAATATAGCGCACCCCTCAAAAGGGGGTGTGCTTTTTAGTTTTAATGGTGTTTAAAAATTAAGTTGTTCATTAACTTGCAACATTAGTTATTGATAATTAAAGAAGTTTATTTATTTTGGTTTATATGATGCATGCGAAAAACAATAACATAATGGGGATTAAACAATGGACATTGATTGGCTTCATGTTATTGCCAGTGCTGGCATATGCCGAAACAGGTCAAGAGACACAAGCTCAAAAATCTCTAATAAAAGAAACTGAACAAGATAAGAAAAAAACCACTCAAGACGTAAAAAAAGAAGAAAAAGACCCAAGTTTTAATGTGTTTGAATTCAAAATTGATGGTAATACTGTGTTACCTAACGGCAAGATAGAAGAGGCTGTATATCCATTTTTAGGTGAGTCTAAAACTATTGATGATGTAGAAAAAGCACGTTCAGCACTAGAAAAAACCTATCAGGATGCGGGTTACTTAACTGTTTCGGTAAGTATCCCGCAGCAAGAAGTAAATCATGGACTTGTAGTTTTACACGTGACAGAAGGTCGCGTAGAGCGCTTACGTGTAAAAGAGTCTAAATATTCCTCATTGTCAGAAATAAAGTCACGTGTGCCAGAGTTTGAGGAAGGTAAAGTGCCAAATTTCTCATTAGCACAACAGCAGTTAAGTACTGTAAACCGCGGACAAAATCGCCAAGTAACACCGATATTAAGACCAGGAAAATCTCCCGGTAAAGTAGAGGTTGATCTTAAAGTGCAAGATCAATTTCCACTTCATGGTAGCTTGGAACTTAACGATAAGTATTCTGCAAATACCACTGAAACACGCTTAAACGGTAGCGTGCGTTATGAGAACTTATGGCAAAAAGATCATAGCATCGGCATTAGCTTTCAAGTGTCACCTCAAGACTTAAACGAAACTAAAGTAGTTTCTGGCACCTATTTAATCCCAAGAATCAATGGTGATTATTTTGCTGCTTATGGTGTTATTTCTAAAAGTGACATTAGTGCAGTGGGTGATGTGAATGTGATTGGTAATGGCTACATTGCAGGTGCTCGGTATATTCATCCTTTACCAGCTTTAGAGAACTTTTATCATAGCGCGACATTTGGTGCGGATTACAAAGATTTTAAAGAGAGTGTCAGGCTTCTAGGGTCCGATGGGTTTAATACACCTATTTCATATAGCGCTTTTACGCTTGGTTACGATGGTACATATCAAGGTGCCACTTCGCAAACTCAACTTAATATCGGGTTAAATTTTGCTTTGCGTGGCCTGAATAATCAGCAAGAATTTGGAAATAAACGTTATTTAGCAGATGCCAATTATGGCTATATCAAAGCAGATATCAAACATACACAAACACTCCCTTACGATTGGTCGTTTCAAGCTAGATTAAGCAGTCAATTGGCCAGTGGGCCATTGATCTCTGCCGAACAATTTACTATCGGTGGGGTAGATTCGGTGCGTGGATACTTGGAGTCAGCAGCCTTGGGTGATAACGGGTTATCTGGTTCATTAGAGTTACGAACCCCCCCTTTTAAAAAATATATCAAAGATAATAAATATAGTGACTTCGTAAAAGAATTGTATGCCTATAGTTTTTTGGATGCTGGACGTGTAAGCATTTATGACCCATTACCAAGCCAAGTTAAAAGTAGTGAATTATTTTCCACAGGACTAGGAATTAAATTTAAAAGTACAAAAGGGATATTTAGCAATTTAGATTATGCCCATGTACTGCGCGACGCAGGTGAGGTGAAAAGTGGTGATGATAGGCTGCATTTTAAAGTTGGTTATGAGTGGTAGTTTTTAGGTTTCACATGACTCAACCTAAAACTAATAGGAGCATGAAATGAATCAAGGCATATACAAATTGGTGTATAGCAAAGTATTAAATATGTATGTACCAGCTTCGGAAGCGGTGCGTAGCCATGGAGCAAAAAGTAGTCGCCGCGTGCGCAAGCATACTAAAAACTCATTTGTTTTCTCCATAATTGCCAGTTTTATTTATGTGGGTAATGTATCAGCAGACACTGTATTGCCTGCAGGACTAAGTATACAAAACATGGCGGGCACTAAGATTATTAGCTCAGATATTAATAATATTAATTTTCTTCAGTCAGGATTAAAGGCAACTGTAGATTGGAACTCACTGAACCTTGGAAGGGGGCAGAATTTTAATGTTGAGATGTTGCCTACTGCATCTATGTTGAATCGTATCCATGATATGAGTCCGAGTTTTTTGGGCGGTAACTTTAATGCGAAGGGTAATCTTTATTTTATTAATACGAACGGCATCATTATTGGGAAAGACGCTCAATTCAATGTTGGCTCTATCTATGCAGGTACGCTAGAGATTACTGATGAGCTATTTAAGTCCGGTTTTGTCAATGAAAATACTTTTACAAAGGCGTTTGAATTAGTAGGCTCTATAGATCCTAGCATTCAAACAAAACATGAAAATGCAAAAGTTGTTGTTGAGGGGGGTGCACAAATCAATACCTCTACTAATGGTAAGGTGCTGCTATTCGCTCCAACGGTTACCGTTGAAAAAGAAGGTGTTGTAACGGATGTAAATGGCAATGTCGTCAAGGATGCTAAAGGCAACGCACAAATGCGGGAAACTATTATCCATACACCTGATGGCCAAACTATTCTAGCGGCAGGTAAAAAGATATATTTGAAAGCCAGTAAAGATCCTGCTGGCTTTTTGGTGGAAGTAGACTCTGGAGGAACGGCTACCAATTTAGGAAAGATAATTGCTGAGCGTGGCAACATTACTATGATGGGTTTAGCGGTTAATCAGGCCGGTACGCTAAGTGCTACTACTTCAGTGCGCGCAAATGGATCTATCAGGCTTATTGCTCAAGATAAAGTAAGCGTGGTCGGCGTTGATGTAACAGGTACACGTAATGGTATTGTTACTTTAACAAAAGGCAGTGTGACAGAAGTTAACCCAGAGTATGCCAATAAAGAAGAAACCATAGCATCAAAAGCGTTTAGTACTTCAGACATAAAGATTGAAGCTAGTTTAGTAAACATTGATGGAAAAATCAGTGCTAAAGGCGGCAATGTTACCGTCGCCGCTTTGAACCCAGCGTCTGCTGATTTAAATAGCCAAAACCCCAGCAGAGTTTATTTAGGAAACAACGCTGAGATCGATGTCTCAGGGGTTGATGCAGTAGCGCCAATGTCGCGCAATCAGCTTGAAATTCAATTATTTTCAGATCAATTAAAAGATGCACCCATACTACGTGATTCGGGCTTATTTAAAGAAGCTGTATATGTAGATGCCCGTAAAGGCACTGATTTATTTGATATTCAGCCATTTTTAGCTTTAAAAGGCGCCACTGTAGCTGAAAAAATGACTAAAGCTGGCACTATTGCATTATCTACACCCAATCAATTAATTGTTGATAAAGGCGCTGTATTAAATGTTTCTGGTGGATCAACAACATATGAAGCTGGAAATATTAAAGAAACTAATTTGTTCTATAACGGCAAATTAGTACCCATTTCAGAAGCTAAATCTGGGGTTCCTTACGATAAAACTGCGGATGTCTATATTGCTAAAGATGCAAAATGGGGTGTTACTCGTAGCTGGGATTTAAGTGGCGGTGGCACTAAAGGCTGGGGTAAAGTCACTACTGGTGTCACAAATAGTCAGCTAAAAACATCTGTAATAGGTAGTTTAGCTCAATCGTATTTAGAGGGAGATGATGCGGGTACGTTAAATCTGACCGTGCCTGATGACAAAATAACTACTCAAAACTTGGTATTGGCAGGGCAACTGCTGGCAAATACTAAGGTTGGCACTGAGCAACTCTTAGCGCAGAAAATCCCCTTGGGAGGCAAGTTAATCGCCAGTGCTAATCAACTCGTAGTCGCTAAAGCTGCTAAAGAGCTAACATCCGATTTTGTGTTTGAACAGAAGCTTCCAGATGCTGAAAATTTTGAATCTGTGATTAGCACCGATTTTTTAGCGCATGGCTTTAATCGAGTAGAGCTCGCTAAAGTAACTAAGTTGACTGTAAGCGATACTATTTCCCTCCAACCAAAAGGTAGTCTAGTGTTGAGCAGGGATTTTGATGGTAATACAACGCAAATTAATGCGCATATCATTGCGCCTAGTAGCGATATTAACTTAGCCGCTAGATCGAATACTATCGCAGATGGTGTGAAAATTACCACAGCCGGTTTATTTACTAATGACAGGCCTGGCGTTGCAGGGAGCCTTACTCAGCCACGATCAGCTAACGGTGGCAATATAACTGCTAATTTATTAACCTTAGGTAAAAATGTCACATTAGATACTTCGGCTGGGGCTTCGGTTAATAATAAAGGGCTACTTACAGAGGGTGATGCAGGCAATATAAAATTTACTACGAATTCTAAAGTTGACGATAGCGTGACTTTGCAAGCATATGGCTTTAAGCAAGGGGGGGCGTTATCTGTTGCCTATGGTTTAGCTGGACAGGAAAAAACGCTTAACATTGCTGGCAATCCAAATACTAGTGATAAAGATATTGATATTGCTACTGGATTTTTTAACAAAGGTGGTTTCTCTAAGTATGAGCTATCGGCCTTTGATGTAAATATTGGCAATAGTGCTGTTGCTCCACAAGAAATTTACGCCACTTCGCAAACATTGCAGATGAATTCTAGTTTTGCTAACCAAGCTGGTGGGCAGCCAATCTTGCAAGTTGCATCACCAATTGTTCAACCTGAAAGCATTCGCAAGCCAGTATCGTTGACTTTTACTGCTGATAAATTAGGTGGTGTATTAACTTTAGCTGAAAACACCACCATACGCACCGATAGAGGTGGTAGTGTGAGCTTGGCTGCGGGTAAGCAACTCAATGTGTTAGGGAATATTATTACGCCAAGTGGCAACATCAATATTAATATTAACGATAAAAATGGAACACTTGCATATGATCCCACCCAAGCAATCTATATTGGGGCTAAAGCCACATTAAGTGCAACAGGTAGTAGCCTAACCTTGCTAGATTCTACACCAGATTTGCTTAAAACACAGGTGTTTAACGCGGGTAGCATTTCATTAGATGCCCCCAAGGGCGCTGTTGTAGTTAAGGATGGCGCAGTCTTGGATGTATCAGGCACATCTATAGTCAATGACACTAAAACACCCACCGGTTATGTGCGAGAAACATTACATGGCGATGCCGGCAATATTAAATTAAGTGCTAGTGATGGCTTATTATTAGATGGTACGTTTAAGGGTGTTGCGACTGGCACAGGCAGAGCAGGTACGCTGGATATTGGATTTACTAATAATAAGTTAGTGGATGGCTCGCCAATCTTAAGTGGTAGCAGACAGTTTACTATCACACAACAAAAGCAATTAATGGCTAAAAACTTTGTTGTAGGTGATTCACTGAAAACTGCCTCAGGAGATGCTTATACTGAAACGAGCACGGATACTATTAATGCGCAAATTTCAGCAGAACAAGTTAAACAAGGTGGTTTTGCAAACTTAAAAGTTAAATCATTTGTTGGCGACGCTAGCTCTGGCTTGAAAGACTCAATCCAACTAACAAATGGCTTAGATTTACAAGTGGCTGGTAATCTAAAACTAGAAACACCATTAATCCAGGTAAAAGATAATAGTGTTACCAACATAACAGCTAGCCACATTACTTTTAAAAGCCCTAATTCAGAAGTTGATAATGCTAATGTTGTCGCTGGTAGCGGCAAACTAACTACTCACTCTAAGCAGCTTTATATCGATGGTTTAGTAGCTGTTGGTGGTGTTAAAGAAACGGCAATCAGTACTACGTTAGATATTAGTGGGCAGGGAACTCAAGTTAATAATGGTAGTTTAGTTGCAACGCAGGGTGGCCTCGTTGCAACTGGTGACATTAATTTAACTGCTAGACAAATTTACCCTAATACTGGCGCTAAACTTGGCTTTGAGGCGATTGGTGACGACAGTACTATTTCAATTAAATCTAGTGGTGTCGCAAGTAAACCGGTACTTTCTGCGCAAGGCGTATTAAGCATTAAAGCCGCTAATGTCGTGCAAAGTGGTGTATTAACTGCACCATTTGGCCAAATTATTATTGATGCTATAAAATCCGCCTCATTTACTGCGGGTAGTAGTACTTCAGTATCAGGGAATAATCAAATTATTCCATTTGGTATAACCACCACAGGTGGTGAGATTTATAATCCAAATGCTGGCGTGACAACACCATTACTTGAAAAAAATATTTCGATTAAAGCAGGTAAGGTAGATCTGCAAAAAAATGCCGTACTTGATTTATCAGCAGGCGGCGATATGTTTGCTTATGAATTTGTTCCTGGGATTGGCGGTACTAAAGATATTCTAGCGCAACCTAATACCTATGCTGTTATTCCAAATTTGGGCAATGATTATGCCGCTTTTGATCAGGGCTATAGTGACAGCTCAACCCAAGTAGGTATTGGCCAAACTGTATTTTTAACTGGAATTTCTGGGCTAGCAACTGGGAGCTATACTTTGCTTCCAGCTCGATATGCGCTGGCACCAGGTGCTTTTTTAGTTGAAGCTAACGTGATAGGGGGCAAACTATTGCCCAAACAAGTTGCTCCGCAACTAGATGGTTCTACCTTTACTACAGGCTATCTAGGCGAGCTAGGTACTGGGGCACATGATGCTAACTGGTCCACATTCAAAGTCACAGATGGTGCAGTTTTCCGCCCTGCAGCAGGCACAGTTTCAAAAGCACCTTCGCAATATATTTTAACTAGCGCTACAGAGTTCTTTTCTGACCCCCTTAAAACTAATGGAAAAAAAGTAAGCTTACCTAAAGATGTAGGTAGATTGTCAGTGGATGCTGCAAAACTAGCCTTGGACAGTATAGTTGTTGGCAATAAAGTTGCAGATGGTAAAGGGCTAAATGTGGATATTAGCTCAAGCAATATTCGCGTGGTCAATAGCCAAGACTTATCAGACACCAGCAGTCTACAGCTCACTGCTGCGAGTATCAATGCATTGAATGCAGAAAGCTTGTTACTTGGCGGAAGTCGTAAGTTGCAAGATGGTGTTGTGAATGTCACCACAGGTGCTGAAACGGTTAGCGTTGAAAATAACAACAATTCAGTAATTAAAACTCCAGAGTTTATTGCCACCGCCACTAAAAACGTAACAGTTAAAAAAGATGCGGTTGTTGACACAGGTGTTGCATCAAAAACACCATCTCAAACAATATTTAAAGCAGATGGCGATGGCGCGTTACTTGCACTTTCATCAACTAGCGATATTAGCTATAGTCGCACAGGAAGTTCATCAACATCTACTATTGGCGAGCTCAATATAGAGGCTGGAAGCACACTAAAAGCAGGTAACTCTGTAGTATTAGATGCGACCAAATCAGCAAGCTTAGTTGGCAATGTCACTTTACAAGATGGCGGCAGCGCAACTTTTGGCGCCAACCGTATTTTGCTTGGGAACGCTGCACTTGGTACTGTGGGTCTAAATGTGAATGCCGCAGCTTTAGCTGCACTTGGTCAACTTAAAGCATTAACACTTAACAGTTATAACAATATAGATACCTTTGGCACAGTTAAATTTGGTAATGATAAGTTAGATTTAACCATGAACGCCGCTGGTATTGTGGGTCACTTGGCAAATGATGAGTCTGTTGCACCTATTAATGCCTTAGCTAGTGTCATTACTGCCAATACATTTACCCTCAAAAATACGCAGGGTTCAGTGTTTACAGAACCTACAGATCCATCTGGCCGAGGCCTAGAGATTAATGCCATAACAGTGAAATTAGACGGTGGTGCAATTGTTAGGGACAGTACAGAAATTACTGGGTATAACAAATTAGCGGTGAATTCAGATGAAATTCGTGTGGCAAATATAGGTGAAGCTCACTTTAACGTTGCGGAAACCAAACTCACTACAGGCAGAATTACTGCAGATGCAGCAGCAAACTATAAAATCACTAGTACGGACAAATTGGAAATAGTCCAACCCGTCAATGTTAAAGCCAGTACAGAAAAAGGGTTTGGTGCCACGTTAGATATTTCGGCTAAAGATTTAACGATAGCCAGTAACATTGATTTGTCGTCAGGTAAGTTAGCCTTAATAGCCACTAATGACCTCAATATTATAAGTGGCGCAACTATTAGTGCAACATCAACTCCCAACACTTTTTATAACACTACAGAGTATGCCCCCGCTGGTAGCGTTACATTAAATTCTACTACAGGCAACGTAAATGTGAATGCAGGTGCAGTGATTGATGTTACTAGCCAAGGTGATGCTGATGCAGGGTTAGTTAAAGTGCTAGCAACATCTGGCACCGCTAATTTTATGGGAGAATTAAAAGGCTCTGCTACCGGAACTGGCAAAGGTGGTGTATTGGATGTAGATGTAAATTCACTGGCTGATTTTAATACTACAAATAATCGTGCTGCTGGTTTTGATGAAGGTCGTCATTATCGCATCCGTACCGGAGATGTAGCCATAACAGGCACTGGAACAAACGCCCTAAAAGCACGTGAAACTATAGTAAGTGCTGATGCCGGGAAAATTATTGTGTCGGGTGATATTGTTGCCACTGCACCTAAAAATGGCCGTATAAGTTTGTTTGCTGGCAATGGCGTTACCTTAGAAAATACGGCCAACTTAATGGCCAAAAGTAGCAATGCAGGTGCAGAAGGTGGCAAAGTTGATATTGAAACAACTACAGGGTCACTCGAGTTTAAAGGGGGTTCACAAGTAAATACTAGCGGGGGTATAGGTGGGCAAGATGGTGAAGTGTATTTAGGTGCTGCTCGTACGGCCGATAATACTGATATTAATGTAACCAATATGGCTACTACTTTTGTAGGCACAAAGAAAATAGATATAGGCGGCTTAGATAGTATTGAAGGAGACTCTGTTACCACTGCAAAACAAACTACCGCCATTAATAAAGCTGAAACCTTTATGAAAAGTGTGACTGCCAATAGTACTAAAGGCTTACAGCGCCTTGGCATTAGTGGTGATTCACGTTTTGCAATTTTGCCTGTTGTGGAATTTAAAAATTCAAATCAAACTATTGCTAACGGTAATTTAACCATTAGTAATAGTTTTGATTTGCATACTTGGCGCTTTGACCCGGTGACAGGTCAGCGTGTCACAGACACCACATTATTAGCCAAAGGCTTAAATGCAGATGGTAAACCACTATTGGCGGGTGTGTTAAATTTAAAAGCAAAAGGTGACATACTAGTTAATAACACCATTAGTGATGGTTTTAGCAGCGCATCATTAGGAGAGATTAGCCAATCAGCTATTGCTGCAGTTCCAGAAATACCAGCAGTTTTAGATGCGGATGGTAACGAGATTACTGCACCTATAGCCGCAGTCACTGCAAAAGTTGCGACTGGTGTAACAGGGTTGAATTCTTGGTCATACCGAATAGTATCAGGGGCAGATTTTTTTGCGGCTAATCCACTAGCCAATAATGATGCATCAACTGGCAATATTACGCTTGCAAACAACATGGGAATACGCACAGGTGCTGGCAGTATTGATATTGCTGCTGCTGGTAATTTGAATATGGGAGGTGCTGGTTCTGTTATTTACACAGTAGGGCATAACGCAGCGCCATTGATAGGTTTTGATGCGCCTGATCAAGCTATTTATCCACTGTATCTTACTGATGGTGGTGATATCAATATCAATGTAAAAGGGAATATCGTTGGTAAAGAGCTAACAACATCTAACCGTCAATTAATTAATAACTGGTTATTTCGTTCGGCAATAGGCAGTGGCAACAACGATACTTCATGGTGGGTGAGGCCAGATAAATTTCAACAAAGTACCGCAACATTGGGTGGCGGTAATCTAAACGTTAATGCAGGTGGCAGTATCCACGATTTCTCAGCTTCTGCGGCCACTACTGCACGTTTTGATACGAATGGTAAAAGTGGAAATCAATCTGTAGACGGTGGTGGTGATGTTAAGGTGACGGCAGGTGGTGATATTAGTAATGGGATTTACTTTGTCGCTAAGGGTGAAGGTATTATTAAAACAGGTGCTGCTATTAAAAAAAGTAATAATGCTGCTGGTTCAATAGGCACCATACTTGCACTCCAAGATGGGAGTTTTAATGTCTCAGCAAATAAAGACGTTTTTATTCAGGCCGTCATCAATCCAACATTATTCGGTCAAAGTAACAATGCTGGCCAAGTTGTGAATAATACAGATAGTAAGTTAGGGGCATATTTTAATAGCTATTCGGATACGGCTAGCATTAATGCCAGTAGCTTGACTGGTGATGTTGATTTATTTGGTAAATTTTCTGATATTAAAGCAAAAGACATTAGTAATAATTTAGCTGCTAGCTATTTACCAAGTAAGCTTACTGCGGTTTCTTTTAATGGCAACATAAAAGTAGCAAGTGGAGCCACTTTATTACCATCTACAAATGGTAATTTAAAACTACTAGCAAGCAATAATATAGAAATCGGCAGCATATCAATGTTAGATGCTGATCCTAATGCGCTTCCTAACCTTACAAAACCGACTAAGGACTTAACTTTAATTTCGACTGCAATAACAAATAAAGCGCATGCGCTAACTTTAATTCATAAAAATGATGTAGAACCAGCATTAGTAGTTGCTGAAAATGGCGACATATTCAAACCAATAGGCGATAGTGTGAGCATTATTTCACTGCCTAAGACTGCTAAAATTGTAGCAGGTAAGGATATCAATGACGTAACCTTAGATGTACAAAATAATAATGCTAGTGACATTGCTTTGATTAAAGCGGGTAACGACGTAAAAGTTAAGGATGTCACGGTGAGTGGGCCTGGTAATTTGCTGCTACAAGCGGGCCGCAATATCGATTTAAGTACAAGTCAAGGCGATATAGCCACGACTGGTAGCTCTGGTTTGACTCGTAGCGATACATTAGTACAAAGTAGCAATACTGCATTACCTACAGATGGTGCTTCCATAACCCTACAAGCAGGTTTAGGCAAAGGCGCTAATGTGCAAGCTTATATTGAGCAGTATATTCTGCCCACTGGCACAGGACCATTAACGCTGGCGGGTGATGCTTCTAAATTGTCTGAATATCGTGCCGCTACAGCATTGGCTGTGACTGATTATGTGCGTAAAACGACAAGCAATGCATTGTTAAGTGATGCTGAAGCACTCACCATATTTAACGGTTTTAATTTAGAAGCGAAAACCATTTTTGCAAATAGGCATTTGAGTTCTGAATTAATAGCATCCGCCAAAGGATTTGCTAAAGCAGGCAATCATAATCGTGGCATTACTGCGCTCAATACTTTATTCCCTGATGCAAATCAAGGCGATATATTGTTATACGCGAGTAAAGTAACAACAAATAGCGGCGGTAGTATTGATATGCTTGCACCAGGCGGTTTAATTAACGTAGGGGCACCAGGCAAAGCATTTAAAGATAACTTTACCAATACTGGGGATATTGGGGTAATCACTGAAAAGGGTGGTGAAATTCGCGCTATTGTTGATAAAGACTTTCAAGTTAACCAGTCAAAAGTGATTACCCAGTTCGGTAGCGACATTTCTATATGGTCAACCAACGGTACCATAGATGCTGGTCGTGGCTCAAAAACTGCAACATCAGTCCCAGAGCGCATTGTATTAACAGATGCAGATGGCAATACTACGATAGAAGTAAGAGGAGTGGCAGCTGGTAGTGGTATTCGCGCACAAAGCTATGACCCTGACGGTCCAAATGGTCCTAAAATAGCACCTAAAAAAGGTAATATTTATCTCACTGCACCTAGAGTCGATGCGGGGGAGGCGGGTATTGAAGCGGGTGATTTGCTTATTGTGGCGCCTATTGTGCTCAATGCGGCTAATATTCAAGTGCAAGGCACATCATCTGGAGTTCCAATTGCGGCTGCAACGGGCGTAGTTGGTGCGGGTGCTGGTTTGTCACCAGATTCTGTGAATGCCGCAGTAGCGCAGGTTGCACAAAGTGTTGCACAGTCTGCTAATCAACCTTTTGTAAAACCAAGTTTGCCATCGATAATTTCTGTAGATATTATCGGCATAGGCAATTAGCTTAAATAAACCAATCTATTATTTAACGATATATTAAAAATATTCAATAAACCTAACCCCTACGCTAGAGGACTAGCTAGGGGTTTTTTCTTGTCATATAGCCTTAATCAATCTGCAATATTAAGTTATTAAAGTCTCAGCTTAACTAATTCTAATTAAGTTTACAGATGTTTAATATTCACACGCCTAGAGTTCCAAAAGCTCATTGTTTTGCTTGGATTATTGCAGCTTTGCTGCTATTACCTACTTTTGCCAACGCTGAGTGGAATAAAGACTGGTCATCACATAAAAAAATATCAATTAATTCGCAGGGCATTTCAGAAGAAATTGCTCAGATGCCAGTTTTAGTGCGGTTACATTCTGGAAACTTTGATTTTACAAGCGCCAGTATTGATGGGTCTGATTTGCGTTTTATTGCAGCTGACGACAAAACTGAGCTTAAATATTTCGTAGAAAAGTTTGATGCTGTCAATGAGCTAGCAATCATCTGGGTGCAAGTTCCTAAAATTAGCGTAGCAGATAAAGATGCACATTTTTGGCTTTATTATGGCAATGAAAAAGCAACTAGCAGTAGTAACGCCAAGGCGGTTTTAGATGCAAGCACTGTTGCTAATTTTCACTTTGCAGAAAAAGCCTTGCTTCAAGATAGTTCAGCAACTGGGTTGATTGCCAATGGCACAGCTACTGTACAAAAAGCTGGTTTAATCGGAGAAAGTGCGGTCTTTAATGCCCAGCCTATCGTAATTCCAGCAAATGCAGCAATTAACGCAAGTGCTGGCTACACTTGGTCGGCTTGGGTAAAGCCTACTACGCTTCCACAAGCCGCAAGTCTATATAGCCAAGTTGGTGCATTAAGTCTAGCTGTAGATGGACAAAAGCTGACTTTAAAGGTGGCTGATAAAGTACTTAGCGGTGGTGAACTAAAACCTGCAATTTGGCAGCATATCGCTTTTACTTTAAATGCAGGTAAAGCAACTTTATACCTGAATGGTACGGAGGTCGCTACTGGTGAGGCCCCGACGGTTGAAACAGCAACAGAGATTAAAGTTGGTGAAGCATTTGTAGGTGAGTTAGATGAATTAGAAATCGCTAAATCAGCTCGCAGTGCCACTTGGATAAAGCTGGTAGCGAGTAGTCAAGGTGTTGACAGTCAATTACTCAAAATTGATCAATCTACAGATGGAGATAGTGAAGAAGAGGGCGATGGCAAACCTAACTACATCAAAATATTGATTGATAGCTTAACGCCAGACGCCAAAATTGTAATTGGCATTTTGGCTGTTATGTTTGTTATCAGTGTTTGGGTAATGGTGAAAAAGGCCATGTTGGTTTCACGTACCGACGCTGATAACAAAAAATTTCTAGTACGTTTTCAAAAAGCTAGTACGGATGATTTGTTAACGCTAGACAAAGGTGCAAATTATCCCAACTCAACCCTATTTAAGTTATATCAAGCTGGATTACGTGAGATGCGCAAACGTCAACACGAGGGAGAGGTTTTAGCGCTTAGTGGGGCGTCAATGGATGCAATTAAAGCCGCGATTGACGCAGACTTGGTACGTGAAACGCAACGTCAAAATGCGGGGATGGTATTACTTACTATTGCTATTTCTGGCGGTCCATTTTTGGGTTTGCTCGGTACCGTAGTAGGTGTAATGATTACCTTTGCTGCCATTGCAGCGGCGGGTGATGTAAACGTAAATGCGATTGCACCAGGTATTGCAGCTGCATTATTGGCGACTGTAGCAGGTTTGGCTGTCGCAATCCCAGCCTTGTTTGGCTATAACTATTTGGCTAGTCGCATCAAAAATATAACGATTGCAATGCAGATATTTGTAGATGAGTTCGTCACTAGATCTGCAGAACTATATGGTAAGTAGCCTTAATAAATATTCTTACTTAAGGCTAACAAATGTCAGAAGGTATTAAAGAAGAAAATCAGCTATACGACGAAATTAACATTACGCCAATGCTGGATCTTGCCTATGTGCTATTGGTGATATTTATCATCATGACTACTGCTTCAGTGCAGGGCGTTAAGGTGGATATGCCAAAAACGGTAAATTCAGCCAGCTTAGCAAAACCCCAAATTAGGGCAATCACTATCACTAGCGACGGATCAGTATATTTAGACGCTTACCCAGTAGACATGGCTAGTTTAGAACAGCGTTTGGGTGAATATAAACGCAATAACCCAGCTTTACCTGTGGTTTTGAAAGGTGATGCTTCTGCACATTATGAAAAGGTTTCAGAGGTATTAGAGATATGTAAAAAACTCGATATTACTGAAGTGGGACTTGTTACTAAAAAGATTACTCAATAAGTATATTTAAATAAACCATGCAAGTTCAAAACGACGCTCAACCTTACGACACTATTAACATTACGCCAATGCTTGATTTGGCCTATGTGCTGTTGGTCATTTTTATTTTGATGACCACTGCAGGCGTGCAGGGGCTGACCATGAATTTACCAAAGCCGTCTAATAAGCCAAGTACTGAAAAACACGAGGTAAAGATTGTGCAAGTGCAACAAGGCGGTGGGTGGTTAATCAATGGTGTTGGTGTGAGTGCAGCAGAGCTTGAAAGCCAACTAAACAATGCAAAAGCGCAAGATCCGAAGTTCTCAGTGATGATCAAAGGTGATGCAAAAGCTCCTTATGCAGGTGTTGTAGGTGTGATTGATTTGGTGAACAGGCTGGAGATTGAAAACGTAGGATTGGTTACCGGACGCATAGGCAATTAAGGCGGATGAATAAATGCAAACGACTTATGATCCAATTTTAGATGGCAATCAAAAACCCAATATAGGTGTTTGGATGAAGCGTATCGCTATATGCTTAATCATATTACTTACATTATTCGCAATTGGGTATGGCTTAAAAAAACTAATGTCTGGTGGTGTTGTACATAAAAAACAAATCACGACCATTAAATTAATTCCAGATACACCACCGCCACCTCCGCCGCCTCCACCCAAAGAACCGCCAAAAGAACAACTTAAAGAGCAGCCAAAAGAAATAAAAATAGAGCAGCCTAAACCTGCAGAAACGCCGCCAGCTGAACAGTTGAAAATGGAAGGGGCAGCTGGCGATGGCCCTAGTCCTTTCTCAGCAGGTCCAGTGAACAATGATTACAAAGGCGGTGAAGTTAAAACCATAGGTTCTGATGGTGGAGCTAAGTTTAACTGGTATGCCGGTGTTGTAAAAAATCAAATTGAAACTGCGTTAGAGAAAGATAAAAAACTGACGGCTGCCCAATATAAGGTCGTTGTAAGTGTTTGGCTAAAAGCCAGCGGAGAAATTGAAAAGGTAGAGCTATCAGGTTCTGATGCCAATACGGATATTCTGCAGGCAATAAGGGCTGTGCTTGAGGGTATGCCTGCGATTCGAGACCAGCCGCCACAAGACATGCCTCAGCCCATCAAGCTGCGTATAACTGCACGCAAAATGGGTTAGGGCAGCAAATTTTACTAACTTAAATATGTGATGAAAATTATAAATTTTAATGTTTATAAGCTTGAGAGATTAAATATGTTGAATAACACAAAATTACCTAGCATTGTTAATTTGCAAATTAACAATAAAGTCATGTTAGCCATCTCGCTTTCCATAGGGCTGAGTACAAACTTTAGTCTGGCTCACGCAGATGAACGTGAAACGCTAGAACAATTAAGAGCGACAACAAATAATTTAATCGAACTCTTAGTACAAGAGGGCGTGCTTAATAAAGATAAAGCTGATGCTATTGTAAAAAAAGCCAGCCAAGATGCCGCCAAACAAATGAAGCAAGCGCAAACTGAAAAAGTGTTGGATGAAAACACAACGCTAGATGAAAAATCGGTTCGTGTTCAGTATGTGCCAGAGCATATTAAAAATGAGATGCGTGAAGAGATTAAAAAAGATGTAATGGCTAAATTGAATTATAAAGCGGGTGAGCGTTTAGGTTTACCAAGCTGGTTGGATAGAATCTCTTTTTACGGTGATATGCGCTTGAGGTTTGAAAACAATGCATTTGGTGACGGTAATGATGTGGCAGGTCAATATGCAATTGTAAATCGTTATACCGATATAAAAAATACTACTGAAGATCGTAATCGATTACGTGTACGCGGAAGGTTAGGTGCAGACATAAAAGTAAATGACTGGCTAACCGGTGGCTTAAGAATGACTACAGGTCAGCTCACTAGTCCAGTAAGTCCTAATCAAACACAGCAGGTATCTGAGGGTAAGTATGTGTTCGGGCTGGACCGTGCTTACCTAAAAGCGACTCCTACAGATTGGTCCATGGTAGAAGGTGGGCGTTTTGCAAACCCATTTTTTTACACAGATATGATGTTTGATCCAGATTTAGCTTTTGATGGTGTTGCTGCAACTTTTAGCCCCAAAATTAATGATAGCTGGTCATCATTCACAACTTTAGGTGCATTCCCAATTGAAGAGATTGAATCATCAGACGTTAATAAAGCACAAAGTAAATGGCTGTATTCATTGCAGACAGGCATTAAGTGGCAATCTGCAAATAAATCCAGTGTACGTTTAGCTGCTGCTTATCATGATTTCAGAAATGTAGATGGTAAATCAAATCCTGTGGGCTTAAATAGTTATGATGCTACCGTGCCGGCATTTAGACAGAAAGGTAACAATACATTTGATATTAATAGTGGTGCGAATGGTGCGACTGGAGCAACTAGCCAATATGGGCTAGCTTCAAAATTTGAACTAATTAATATTACTGGGCAAGTGGATTTGTTAACATTTGATCCAGCACATGTAACCCTAACTGGTGATTATGTACAAAATATAGGTTTTGATTCTAACGAAATTGCTAAAAGAACTGGTGTCTCTAATTTCAAGAAAGAAAACCAAGGTTATCAACTACGTTTAGATGTAGGTAGCAATAGTTTTAATGGACCAGCATCTGTTGAAATTAAACCTAATGACTGGCAAGTTTCACTAGGCTATAAACGCATTGAGGCCGATGCAGTGTTAGATGGGTTCACGGATTCGGATTTCCATTTAGGCGGCACAGATACCAAAGGTTGGTTATTGGGCGCTAATTATGGCGTTGATAAAAATGCATGGTTAAGTGCAAGGTACTTCAGTGCAGATTCTATTACAGGCAAGCCACTAGCCATTGATGTACTGCTATTAGATTTCAACGCTAAATTTTAATTGACTGGAATTAATGATGAAATCAATACTTAATTACAGAGTAGTTTGTTTGCTTATTGCTTCTTTTACGATTGGATTCGTATATCCAGACAATGTAAGTGCCGCAGAGAAACAAGATAAATCTGCAAGAAGAACTGCAATTATGATGCAAAAAATGAAGCAGGATATGGAACAAGAGAAAGCTAATATGCAAGTGCAGTTTGATTTGCAAAAAAAAGAGCTTGAAGATAAGAACAAACTTAAGGATGAGCAATTACAAAAGCTCGAAAAAAGTTTAGCCATGTTGGAGCGTAAAGCAAAATCCTTAGAAAATGATTTAAAAATAGCTAACACTGAAAAAGCCATTTTAGATACAAAACTGCAAGAAACACAGGCACAGCTTGATATAAAGCTTATAGATTTGGCTAATTTGAAATTGCAATATACGCAAGCTCAAGCAGATTTAAAATTTAATGATAATCAGCGAAAGTCTCTTTCTACTAATCTTGCTACAACTACTAAGTCATTAAATTCTTGTGAAAGTAAAAACACAAAACTATATCAATTTGGCGCTGAACTGATTCAAATTTATGACAAGCCTAGTACTTACAGTGCAGCTATGCGTAAAGAACCATTTTTCCAACTAAAGCGTGTTGAGCTGGAGAATATTTTGCAGAACCAAAAAGATAAACTTGATGATGAGCATTTAATCACTGGAAAATCTGCATATCAATAGTGAGTAGTGGCTGTTTATTCGTTGAAAAATATGACAAAGAAATAATACCGTAATAATACGTAAGTACTATCCACGCTTCACTGTGAGAGTGACAACATGGCAAGTCAACAAAACATAATCAGTAGATCCCTTCCTTTCGCAGTATATATAGTGTTTTTGGCTACGAGCGACTATCTTGCAAATCCGCTAAGCACATTAGGCATAGATGAAAAATGGCTTTATGCCATAAAAATTAGCGCTGTTACATCGCTATTAATTTACTTTTGGCACCACTACAGCGAGCTTAGAGTAAAGCCTGTGATAAAGCATTTTTTGTATGCTGCAATTGCAGGGATATTAGTATTTTTAACTTGGATATTGCCATATCCCACTTGGGCGCTATTAAGTAAAGATACTGCTGCTTTTAATCCCATGCAAGGTCAAAATGAAGTGGCAGTAGTTATGTGGTTATCAATTAGGCTGTTTGGTGCATCACTTATCGTTCCAGTAATGGAAGAACTCTTTTGGCGTTCTTTTATTATGCGCTGGATTGATAACAAGCGCTTTTTAAGTCTACCACCAGAAAAAGTGACTACCTATGCGCTATTAGCAAGCTCATGTTTGTTTGCACTCGAACATCAATTATGGCTCGCCGGCTTATTTGCAGGGTTGATTTATGCGTGGCTGTATAAAAGCTATAAAAACCTTTGGATACCGATTTTTGCACATGGTGTTACCAATGGCTTGCTTGGTGTTTGGGTTGTCTATACTGGGAATTGGCAGTATTGGTAATGCTTAAAATATATAAAAGTGTAACTGTTTGGTGTTTAATTTTCTTTTCAATCCCCTCTATAGCGGAAGGGATCATTGATATTAAACCTTATGTGAGCACCAGTATTGATTACGATGATAATGTGTTTCGTTTTTCCAGTCCTGAACAAGCTAAAGCAGCTTTTGGCTCGTCTACGACTTCTGATACAGTGAAGCGTGTTGATTTAGGTGTAGATATTAATTTAAGGTTAAGTAGGCAACTATTAACACTATCATCAAACTTTAATGATAGTCGCTACAATAGATTTGAAATCTTAGACAATACTGGAAAGTCAAACAGACTAAGTTGGAGCTGGCGATTGGGTAATGATGTATACGGAGAGCTAACTGCTAGTAAGAGTGAAGCAATTGCAGGCTTTAATGAAATTAAACAGCCAGTGAATAACTTAAGAACGTCTAGCCACCAAATAGCAAGTATTAACTGGAATCTTCATCCAGATTGGACGTTAAGCACTAGTTACGAAAAAGCAAAGACTGAAAATAATTTAAGTAACTTTAAAGCACTAAACAGAGAAGACGATATCTATGAAAGTGGTGTTCGTTATTTAAACCAACGTGGAACTCAATTAGGCTTATCATATCGCGTTGCAGATTCAAACTTTCCTAGTAGAACCGGATTCACCCAATTATTTTTTGGTGACGAAAGTACACAGAAAGAAATTATTACGAATGTAGCTTGGCTACCTACCTCCAAAACTAGAATTTCTGCTCGAATATCTCAAGTAAGTTTAAGTCATCCAGGACTATCAACACGAGACTTTAATGGGCTAAGTCAACGGTGGAATATAGACCACTCATTAACAGGGCAGGTAAATTTAAACCTATCAGTTTATCAAGAAGTAAATCCTGTTGATGATGTGATATCTACTTATGTCAAGACAAAGGGTTTTAGTGTTAATCCCAATTGGATTGTCACTAGCAAAATTTCTTTGCGGGGAGGATTTGGCTACGAGGAAAGAAATTATTTAGGAAGTGCGGGTATTTTATTTAATAATGCTGATCGCTATGATGAGTCTAAGCTAGCAAACTTATCATTGACTTATACCCCCACAAGAAAGTCATTAATACAATTACAGTATCAAGGCGAGAGAAGGTCATCTAACATTGATAACTCTGGCTATCAATTCAATAATCTCAACTTCTTATTGAGATACGATTTCTAGATCAGGGTTTTCTGTTTTCTCACTTTGTTTTCCTCATCATAAAAATTACGTATTCTTGACATATTAAATTCATATTTTTTTCTTATAGTAATGAAACTTTAGAATTTAATGGAATAGAAATATGCGCTTTACTAATAAACTCCTATTGCTACTACTGATCAGTTTCTCAATGCTTTTTAGCGCTTGTGGAAAAAAAGACCATACTGAGGCAGCTAAATCGGAAACTCAAGTTGTAGCTAAAGTGAATGGAGATGAGATTTTAATCAATCAGGTCAATTTTCAACTTGCTCGTATGGGTCAGTTAAACGAACTGCAAAGTAAGGCTGCAGCGAAGCAAATATTAGCTCGGTTAGTTGATCAACAATTACTAAAGCAACAAGCGCTAGATGCTAAATTAGATCGTGATCCAAGAGTTTTACAAGCACTTGAATCATCAAAGAATGAGATTTTAGCGCAAGCATTCCTTGAACAATTGATGACTAAAGCAACACTACCAAGTGCTTCAGAAGTAGATGCATTTTATAAAGAGCACCCAGAGTTATTTGATAATCGTCGAGTATTCCGATTGCAAGAGTTAGTTGTTACAGCCGATAAAGATAAGTTTGCAGAAATTGAAAGTAACTTAAAGTCTATTAAAGGTATCAACGAAATTGCAACATGGCTTAAAAATAATAATTATATTTTCACCGCAAATAGCAATGTAAGAGCTGCTGAACAACTACCGCTAGATTTTTTAAGAAAATTACAGCCACTTAAAGATGGTGAAGTCATGTTCATGCCTACAGATCGCACTTTTAATATTATCCATATAGCTGCCTCACAATCAGCGCCAATTAATCGTGAGAAAGCAAAGCCAATCATTGAACAATATTTTGTGAATCAAAATAAAACCAACCTTGCTAAAAAGGAAATGCTAGCTCTTAATGACAAAGCAAAAATTGAGTTTGTTGGTGCGTTTTCTGAAATGAAGAAACAAGATTTAACTAAGCCAATTACAGCTAGTTCTGTTAGCCCTTCTCATAATGACAAAACTTTGTCTCAATCAGGTAAGGCTGATATTGATAGCCCAAACCAAACACAACCTAAATCAAAAACGGCTGCCGGCACAGAGCAATCAAATATGGATAAAGGTTTATCTGGTCTTTAGTTTAACCACTTAGTCATTTTACTAAGTGGTTGCTTAGTTATTAACAAGGTTTACTCGACATGTATAGATTGATGATGTTTCTGATTTTGTCTTTGATATGCTCATTGAGTATGGCAGACAATGTTGCAAAAGAGAGCGCTAGCAAAGATTTGGCTATTGCTAGAGATTATATTTTAGGTGCTGGGGACTTAGTAAGAATTAATGTTTATGGCAGCCCAGATATGCAAACCGAGGCAAGATTATCTGCAGCCGGCACAATTACTTTCCCGCTGATTGGGGAGGTGAAATTAGGGGGGAGCAGTCCTAAAACCTCTGAAAATAAAATTGCCCAATTGTTAGAGCAAGGTGGTTTTGTTAAAAAAGCACAAGTAAATCTAGTTGTTTTGCAGTATCAAAGCCAATTTGTTTCAGTGCTTGGGGATGTTTACAAACCTGGAAAATATTCGCTTGATAGGCCTAGTACACTTTCTGATTTATTAGCTTTAGCGGGCGGTATAACGCCAAACGGCTCAGATATGGTGACATTAATACGTACCGAATCTGGGAAAACGACTAGGCAAGATTTTGATTTAAGAAATTTAATTACAAAAGCTGATGCCGCAAGCAATCCTCAAGTTAGTGGTGACGACATCATTTATGTTAACGCACGCGAAGTTTCTGTCCTTGGTCAAGTAAATCGTCCTGGCAAGTATTCAGTGGTTAGCGGTGTTCGTACTGTGCTTGATTTTCTATCTCAAGCAGGTGGGGTATCTTCTAGTGGGGCTGACAAAATTGTAGTGATCACTCAAAGAAACGGAAAAACTGAGAAACATGAGATTGACGTAGATCAACTTTATCGAAAAGGTGACACATCAGAAAATTTTGATATGACTGATGGAGACTCAATTTATGTGCCTAGAATGCCTGTTTTTTATATTTACGGCGAAGTTCAGCGTCCAGGAGCATTCAGGTTAGAGCGAAATATGAATTTAGCACAAGCACTTTCGACAGGTGGTGGCCTTTCTGCTAGAGGTACAGAACGCGGTATTAAAATCAAGCGGCAAGTGAATGGGGTGCTAGAAACTCTTAGAGCAAACGCTGGTGATTTATTGCAAGCGGATGATGTTGTGTTTGTTGGTGAGAGTTTGTATTAAAAAATTAATATCCTAATCTATAGGCAAAAATGAATTTTTCACAATTATTATCAATATTAGTAGCACGTAAGGTGATACTTATCTGGGTATTTATGCTGACTGTAACTGTAACTACAGTAATCAGCTTTATATTACCAAAAACTTACACAGCAACTACCTCATTAGTCATTAACTCTAAAGGTGCTGATCCTGTCACAGGCTTCATGCTTCCGCCCACATTAATGCTTGGGTATATAGCGACACAAGTCGATATCATCCAAAGCCGCAATGTGGCCTTAAAAGTTGTAGATAGACTTGGCATTGTAAATAGTCCAATTGCTAAAGCCCAGTTTGAAAAAGCGACAAAAGGTGAAGGTAACATTAGTGATTGGTACGCAGACCAATTTTTACAGAATTTAGACGTAAAGCCCTCTCGTGAAAGCAGTGTGATTGAAATTAGTTATCAAGGAGCGGACCCTATGTTCGCGGCATCTCTTGCCAATGCCTTTGCTGAAGCTTACATCAATACAAATCTTCAGTTAAAAATTGAGCCTTCAAAACAAGCTGCAGTATGGTTTGATCAACAAATGAAAGGATTGCGTCAAAATGTTGAAGAATCACAAAGTAAGTTATCGATATATCAAAAAGAACATGGGATAGCTTCTTCTGATGAGCGTTTAGACATAGAAATGGGACGTTTAAATGAACTATCGAATCAATTAGTGATGGCGCAAGCACAAACTTACGATAGTAACTCTAGGCAAATTCAATTAAAACGTGGCGTAGAGTCTGAGTCCCCAGAAGTATTAGCTAACCCGCTCATTCAAGGTTTAAAGTCACAGTTAGCTCAGGCTGAGGCTAGATTAACTGATCTATCCCAACATCTAGGAAGTAATCATCCGCAGTTTCAAGCTGCACAAAAAGAGGTCGAAGATTTACACCACTTAATCGGTACTGAATCTGCTAAAACGAGCAGTAGTGTAGGGCAAAATGCTCGAATTTCACAACAAAAAGAAGGTGAAATCAGGGCCGCACTAGTCGCACAAAAGGAGCATGTGCTTAAATTCAAGAGCCAACATGATGAAATGGCTGTATTGCTGCGTGAGGCTGAGAGTGCACAGCGTATTTATGACAATGCACTACAAAGATTCGGCCAGACTAATATGGAAAGTAGATCTGTTCAAACTGATGTATCAGTACTTAACCCTGCTGTGCCACCCATAAAGCACTCTAGTCCTAAAATATTGATCAATATCTTGTTGTCCATTATGTTGGGAGCACTTTTAGCGGTTGGTTCTGCAGTTGTAACAGAAATGCTAGATAGGCGCGTTAGGTCTGCTGAAGATTTAATGCAGTTATTAGGTTTGCCAGTATTAGCTAACTTAAATAAAGGTTTTAAAAAATCAAGTGGTTTTTTTGCCAAAATGCGCGTAATTTTCACAATCAATAAGTCGAGTAAACCGACTGGTTCTAACTATCAATTTTTTACAAAGTAAGATATCAATGGATTCTACAGATAATAACTATCAATCAAGCGCCCATGATATTAAAGATGATCATGTGCGGATTGGCGATGCCTTAATCTCGCATGCCAAGCTCAAGCATGAAGATGTCGAGCGCATTATAGACTTGCAAAAAAGCAAAAACATTCTATTTGGTGATGCAGCAATAAAGCTTGGCCTAATCAAAGAGAGCGATCTCAATAAAGTATTATCGCAACAATTTGATTATTCTTACTCTGACGCAGAAAGCCATCAACTTAATGAAGTATTAATAGCAGCGCATACTCCTTTTAGTGAGGAAGTTGAAAAATTACGGAGTTTGAGAGGGCAACTTCTGATGCGTTGGTTTGACCAAGGCAATAAAACATTGGCAGTAACGTCTGCTGGTGTTGAGGATGGGGCAAGTCAAGTAGCTGCTAATCTAGCTATTGTATTTTCACAACTGAATAAAAAAACATTATTGATTGACGCTAATTTGCGTGAATCTGTACAACACAAACTATTTAATGTTGAAACAAAGCTGGGACTATCAAATATATTGGCAAATAAGCAAGGAAGCTATCAATTAACGCGCCCACAATTTTTGCCAAATTTATCTATATTGACTGCAGGTACAAAAGTACCAAATCCACAAGAGTTGCTGAGTCGAATTGATTTTGCTGAATTATTATCCGATTTGGAAATAAATTACGACATAATTTTGTTAGATACATCACCGCTTAACCTTGCTTCTGACGCATTAACGGTTGTCTCTAAAGCAAAGGCAGCCATTATAGTCGCACGTAAAGATTACACTTTAGCGACTGAAATACAACATCTCAACCAGCAGCTCAATTTGACTGGCGCCCAAATCATTGGCAGTATTTTGCAGGAGTTTTAAGTGTCAATTCTTGCTAAAAATAATAAATTAAATTTGGATAATTCAAAGTTCCTGACGCATTTGATTAAATGGCTCCCAGTAATTATTGGCTTAATAGTACTTTATCTCCCTACGGCTCAATTCCTTGCCAATAACTTATGGAATACAGAAGATCAAGCACACGGACCAATTATATTGTTGGTTGTATTTTATTTGTTTTGGCAAAAGCGTGAGGTTTTTACCTTGCGAATTGAGCGCCACGAACCCATTTTGGGAAGTGTTCTATTGGTATTAGGTTTATTGATATTTGCTGTAGGCCGTTCTCAAGAGATCCTATTTTTTGAAATTGGCTCACTTATACCACTACTAGCTGGTGTAACGTTAATTACCATAGGAAGGAAAGGCATTAATAAACTATGGTTCGCTATATTTTTTACTTTATTTTTGATTCCGTTACCTAGTCCAGTGGTCGACTTATTGACCAATCCCCTTAAACAACATATTTCACAGTTTGCGGAAAGTATTTTGTACCAATTAGGGTATCCGATTGCACGAAGTGGCGTAACGATTTCGATTGGCTCATATCAACTTTTAGTAGCCAATGCATGCTCAGGTTTGCATTCCATGTTTTCACTATCTGCATTAGGTTTTTTGTATTTATATTTGATGCAGTATAAAAATAAACTGCGTAATTTAAGTGTAATTTTGAGTATTTTACCAATTGCTTTCTTAGCTAATTTAATCCGTGTAATCACTTTGATATTAGTCACTTACTACTTTGGTGATGAAGTTGGGCAGGGGTTTATACATAAGTTTGCTGGAATGTTTTTATTTGTAATTTCATTAGTTTTCTTATTTTTGTTTGATAGTACTTTAGGCAAGTTTTCTGTGTTTCGAGACAAAAAAGAGATCCATTATTTATGAAAACATTCGTTTCTGTACAGCACGTATTAATTGGTCTCGCAATGTTATTAGCCGCAGGCTTAGCTGTAGCGATGAAACCGACCATTATTTATGCTGATAAATATGAAAAACTTGATTTAGATGTATTGATTCCCAAACAATTTAACGATTGGCATCTGGAAGAAATGACTTCGCATTTAGTCAACCCAGAAGAACAAGCCGCCGTAAATAAAATTTACTCACAAACACTTGCTCGTAGTTACATAAATAACAAAGGTGAGAGGGTTATGTTATCAATCGCTTACGGTAAAAACCAAACTGATAGTGTTGGAGTGCATCTACCCGAGGGCTGTTATGGCGGTCAAGGATTCACAATTCAGGATAGTTTGCACGGTGTCCTAAAAACTAGATTCGGTAATATACCCGCTACCAGGCTAGTTGCTGCTAAAGGCGAGCGTATTGAGCCTATCACCTATTGGTTAACTGTAGGTAATAAGGTTGTATATGGCGGCTGGGATATGAAAAAAGCTAGATTACATTATGCATTAAGAGGCATCGTACCAGATGGGTTGTTGATGCGCGTGTCCTCTATTAGTCCTAATATTAATGATGCTTATACTTTACAGAGTAGATTTGCAGAAAACTTGTTGGAGACGTTATCGCCTGCTCAGCGAATTCGCTTAATGGGTTACGACAATAAAGATTTGCTTAATTGATTTCTGTTTCAACTAACTGTTCATGACTAAGTCACCATATTCCAAAGAAAGTGTCCGTCAAGGAATACTCCATTACTTGCTCGGTCGGGGTCTAGCCGGGTTAGCAGGCTTTGCTACTGTAATTCTGCTAGTAAGGTATATGGATGTACAAAGTTATGCAGGATTTACTGCACTTACTGGATTAATTGCATTGTCAGGGGTTTGTGCAGGTTTAGGGCTAGACCGTGCAATTTCTCGTTATATACCAGAAGCTAAGCTTGAGCGAAGTTTAAAGGAACTAGGTAATTTTATTTGGTGTATTACGTCAATAAGGCTTGTAGCCTCACTAATTGTTTGTGCCATTTTTTTTGTATTATGGGAACCACTTTTACAAATATTTCCTGATGTGCATTTAACACATTTTCCAATTTCGTTAATCTGGTTTGTTGTTGCAGAAACGTTGTTCCAACACTTCTCTTCCGTATTGCAAGCACTGATTAAACAGAAGGCACTTACACGTATTTTAATTGTGCAATGGGCAGGGCGCTTGTTAATGATTGCGTGGATAGTCAACAGCTATAAGCAGATTAATTTGGAAGATTCAATTTGGATTATGGCAATACCTGAAATAGCCGGAGTATTCGTTTTTTTCATAGTAATATTAAATGAAACTAATACTAAAAAAAACTCAGCACAAATAAAAATACATTCAAAAATTAGTGCTGAAAATAGCTGGCCTAATTGGAACGAAATAATCAAAATGGCGGGCCATAATTATGGCTTTACATTACTGGCTGCTCCCCCTCAAGGTTATTTTATGAAAATGTTGGCGGCTGTATTCCTGCCAACGCAGATGGTTGCGGCCTATGGGTTCTTCATTAGTATTGCTGAAAGAGTCAGGCAATATATCCCATTACATTTACTCTACAACCTGATTGAACCCGTGATGATTGGCAATTATTTGCAAAACCGTGACTTTGCCGCACTCAATAAACGCTGTCAGTTACTTTATAAATCTAACCTGATTTTACTGATTCCAGTATTGGCATGGGTAGGGGCTGCGGGTATATTTATTATTACTACTTTAACGGGTGGAAAATACCAAGAGTATTTATGGTTATTAATGGTTGTTATGTTGCAACTTACTGTCGGAAGCCATGTAGTCCTGTTGCAGCTTATATTAAATTCAGTTGGTAAGAGTGCTTTGTTAATGCGGGCGGGCGTGATTGCTTTAATCGGTATGGCATTATTCTTGGCACTGGCTATGCTGTTTAATGTGCAGTTTTTAGTCGTTGGACCGTTAGTGTTTTCAATTATATGTAATGCAAATATCATCCATACATTGAAAAATCAAGGCTACCCTTACAAGCTTTCCTGGCAATTGTTTTGGGGTACAGGTATTTCTGGCGTCATCGCATTTTTAGTAGGTGGCATTGCGGTAAAACAAAACCTTCTCATAAATCAACCAATAATTATTTCCATTATCAGTGGAGCGGTGGTTGCTGTAGTTTATATGGCATGTCTATATTTTTTCAAAGCTATCCATCTTGATGAAATAAGTTTGGTTAAATCAATAATTAATAAAAAAAGCGCCAATGAATTAAATAACATTGAGCAACTAGAGTCTTCAAATATCGATAAAACAGAGCCAAACGTAGTTCTATATTTACAAGATGCAGCACGTCAAGTCTTGGATACAATCATTCCAAATGATGCTCATATTATCTTGCTTGATTACCCTAACAATACAAATGTTGGCGATAGTCTTATCTGGTTAGGTGAAATCGCATATTTACGAAGTCGTGGATTCACACCGAGTTATATTTGTGATGTTAAAAATTATAGTGCTACTCAAATTAAAAAAATACTGAATAAAAACAGCATCATATTGATGCATGGTGGTGGTAATTTCGGCACTATGTGGTCAGAAATTCATAATTTTAGATTAAAAGTATTACGAGACTTTCCACAAGTACCAATTATACAATTACCACAAAGCATTCATTTTAATGACCCAGCAAAAATTACTGAAATAGCTGAAGCGATAAAAATGCAAGGTAACTACACGTTACTTGCGCGGAGCCGACCAAGCTACTTATTTGCTCAAAAACATTTCGAGACAAAAATTCATTTGTGCCCTGATATGGCGTTTTTTATTGGATCTATTAACTCGCAACATAAACCGATATTTGATCGATTTATTTTAGCTCGCACAGATCATGAAAAATCTAGCGACATTCTTGTTGAGTCCATTGAAAATTTACAAGATACAACTTTTGAGATTACTGATTGGCTTCTTGCTTCTTGGCAAGAACGTTTACTACATAGAATAGAAATTCATACATATAAACTTAGAAAAATCTTAGATCCCAATAATAAACTCTTACTAATTCTGTGGGGACAGTTATCTGACCTAAGATTTAAACGGGGCGTATATTTATTATCAAAAGGGCGTGTAGTTATCACGGATCGTTTACATGCACATGTTTTAAGTGTACTGCTGAATAAACCACATGTTGTGATCGATAATATCTACGGAAAAATAGGTAATTTTTATAAAACCTGGACATTTAGTCATGAACGCGCAAAGTTTGTAACTGATGTAGCTAAGCTTCACGCAACTGCTGAAGAGTTTGATATTTCTTTGAGTTTAAAACAACATAATGGTGTAACTACTTCATGAAAGATGAAGTGCAAAAAAAATGCATTGCAGTGACTTGTTTTGATCAAAATCAGCCAGGGTTTCTAGATTTTTCTTATAGAATTCAATCGCTTGCCAAGCAATATCAGTTAACTGTTCTTAGTCAATCTGAAATAACACAAGCAGAATTGTTGTTTGACCAAATAGCATACAAAGCTTTTCCATCTGGTGGCGGTAAACTGGGCTGGATAAGCTATTTAATTAAATGCGCTCAGTTTATTAGAAGTGGCCAATTCGATATTGTAGTTCTCTTACACTCAGCCACAGCGCCAATTACATTGTTAATTAGGTCAATTCCTGTTTGTTTGTATTGGAATGAACATCCAACCAATCTTATACATATGCCAACTAAGTTTGCACCTATAAGACGATTAATTACCTCTGCATTGCATCAGTTAATTTTTTTCAGCGCAAGCAAAGCAAATTTACTTATGCCGATTGGGGAAGAGCATCAAGATGAATTGTATCAGCATCAAATTGACCCTAATAAAATAAAAATGATTTACATGGGTGTCTCTGATGATTTTTTATTAAAAGATTGTGTAAAAAAAGTTGAATTGAACGAGGCTGTTCAATTAGTGTATGTTGGAACTGTCAGCAAGGTTCGCGGGCGTGATGTCATGCTTGATGCAATGGCTATTTTGGTAAAAGAAAATATTCATGTACACCTAACTATTATAGGGGCCAGTGAGGAGGAGCTTGTTTATTGTAAGCAACGCAAACATGAATTAGAAATTGAAGGCTACGTTAGCGTGTTTGGCCGTTTACCTGGCAGCCAAATTCCAAGTTTTCTTGTTAAAGCAGACTTAGGTATTTGTCTATGGGAGCCAAATCCATGGAATGAATTTAACCCACCTACAAAACTTTTTGAGTATTTAGTGGCAGGCGTACCTGTTTTAGCCAGCAATATTAGAACGCACAGTCGATATATTAAAGATTGGCATAACGGCCTTATATTTGATTATGACGAGACTTCGCTTGCGAATGCTATTACTGAATTGTGCAGACATAAAGATAGAATTCAAACACTAAAGGACAATGCTGTTCAATCAGCTGAACGTTATTTATGGAGCGGGATTGAGCCAATCTTTTTAGCATCCGTAGCCAGTATAGAAAGAACACAACAAATAAATTACTCGGTAGCAGGTATATGAATCTTGCTATTTTTAATCGATTTGCTTGGTATAAACTTGCCTTACTCTTTGTAATGAGTAGCCTCGCAATATTATTTGGTTTAATTGCAGTCACTGCTAATCCTATTTTTATTGGCTTAGCAGTTGGGTTGGTGGTCGGGCTATTTTTATTAATGACGCCTAAAAAAGCTGTCTGGATAGTTATTGCATTTGGGTTAACTACACCAGCTTTGCTTGACCTAGCAGGCCATGGGGCTTCAAAAATATTATGGGCTATTTCCATGGTGGCATTACTATTATGGATTCCAAGCATACTCCATCTCTTTGAGCTAAACCCTGATGAAAATTCAGTGAATAAAAAAAATCTTCCATTGTTTATTTGGATGGCTATTTTATTGGTGGTATATGCAACCGTTAGCAGTGTGTCTCACATGCATGGTGTTGGAGAGCTATTTGGAGGGTTCAAGCGTTATTTTCAAACATTTGGCTTAATGCTAGCTTTTGCTACATTAGCACTCTCTAGAAAAGATATTGATAAATGGCTCAAGCTTTTATTAGCTATTGCCCTATTACAGTTGCCTTTTGCGTTGTTTGAACGGTTTATATTAGTACCCCTGCGTGGTGGCTTAGCTTCTGGAGGTGAAGCAACAGATATCGTTGCAGGTACTATGGGCGCTAATTTAGCAGGTGGCAGTCCAAATGCAATTATGGTGACATTGATATTGATTGCATTCGCATTTGTTTTTTCGCGCTGGAAAGCTGGCCTGATCAATACATCGCGCATACTTTGGTTAGGTATTATTTTATTGCTCCCGCTAATACTGGGAGAAACCAAAGTTGTAGTCATCATGCTTCCATTGATGGGTTTAGTTTTGCTACGCAAAGATATAGTGAAAAATCCTACAAAGTACTTACCAATACTAGCTATCCTATTCATATTTACAATTGCACTTGCTTATATATACGTTTACATCCTGTTAGATAGTAATTTTACTGATGCATTTTTAGTGACAGTCCAATACAACATTGAAGATGTTGGCTATGGCACATCGATACTTAATCGAACCACAGCTATGAGTTTTTGGTGGAAGTTACACGGATGGCATGACCCAACTGCTCTACTATTTGGTCATGGCCTCGGAAGTTCTTATGGGGATGGTTTCGATGCAGGACATATTGCCAAAAACTACCCCAACTATGGAATCAACCTCACAACTATCTCAACTTTACTATGGGATTTAGGCCTAGTTGGCCTTATTCTTTATATCAGTATTTTTATACTCACTTGGTTTCAACTTAGTAAAATCTGGAAGCTCACAGAAAGTGCGCAAGTAAAAGCAGACTGTATATCATTGCAGGTCGGCATTGCGGCTACATTGTTATTCCTTATTTATTCTGATAGCCAAGTTAATTTACTTGTACATGAGATTATTATTTCTGTGATGTTAGGTTATGCGGCATTTTTGTATAAAGAGCAACAACTGAAGCCAGTTAACTAAACCTTAATATAAAGATATGCATCTACTTTTATTAACAAGTGAACAATGGCCGACTTTTAGAGCTGATTTAGCCATATTGTTTGGTAAATATCTACCCCGCCTTGGTGTTACTTGTGACTTGGTGACAGAGAAAAGCATAGCTTTTGGTAATGAAGCATATCAATCATGGGCAGCTGGTGATGCATTGTTGTGTGAAGTCCCCTCAAACCGTGCTGGACAATACATCGTTAAATTTTTACATCAATTCAAAGTATTAGTCACAATTGATTACAGAAAATATCAAGCAGTACAAGTTAGAGATATGACCATCATTGCTTTGGTCGCGATTGTTATGTGTAAGCTGAAGAAAAAATCATTTTATTATTGGCTTTCGTATCCTCAATCAGAAGGTCAGATAGAACGTGCAAAAGCACGTGGTCCAAAAGCAGGTATGCGCTTTTGGTTTCCTTTAATGCAAGGCCTGATAGGTAAATGGTTGCTTTATAAAGTAATTCTACCTAACGCTAATCATATATTTGTACAAAGTCAAACTATGTTGGATATGATTGCGTATAAGGGAATTGCGATTGAAAAAATGACACCTGTTCCTATGGGCGTAGATTTAGAAGCACTGCAGCATACACCTATATCCAGTGACAATCCCCTTTTGAAGGGTAAGCGCGTACTCGTTTACTTAGGTACGCTAGATCGAGTCCGCCAAATCAATATACTATTTAATATGTTGGTAATTGTTCGTGAAGAAATTCCTAACATACTACTTGTCCTCGCTGGTGATACAGAAGATGAGACGCATAGAGCATGGCTTAAGCATGAAGCACAGAGATTGGGCGTATCAGAGCAGGTAATCTGGACGGGGTGGTTGCCTATGCATGAAGCTTGGCGATATCTTGCTGTAGCAGAAATTGGCTTGTCGCCTTTCCCAAGAGGCTTTTTATTAGATATGGCTTCACCTACAAAAGCTGTTGAATACATGGCATTTGGTTTGCCCGTAGTAGCCAATAATAATCCAGATCAAGCGAGAGTAATCCAAGAAAGTGATGCGGGTATTTGTGTTGAATTAATCCCTAAGTCATTTGCAAAGTCAGTAATATATTTACTTCATAACACGGCACAACGTTCTGAAATGGCTAAGAAGGGAAGAGCATACATTACAAAAAAACGTGGTTATGACAGTATTTCTATTGCATTAGCGCAAAAATATCAGGAGTTATTAACTAAGAGTGTATCTATCTGATTATGAGTAGTTTTCTAGATGATTTAAAAGTGTATAGAGAAGGTTTACTTGCACAAGGTTTTTGGGCATTACAGATTTATAGATTTGGACACGCCAGATTTCGATATAAGTCTAAATTTATACGTTGGCCTTGGGCAATTATTCATACGCTCTTATCTAAAGTATCTGAAATATTTTTTGGTATATTTATTGGACCAAAAGCGGAAATTGGTCGTAGATTTTTGATAGAACATTTTGGCGCAATTGTCATACATGGAGGTTCAGTTATAGGAGACGATTGTAGTATTCGGCAAGGCGTGACTATTGGTAACCGTCAAACCAACGCGCCACTTGATGCACCAGTATTAGGCTCAAGAGTTAACGTTGGCGCGGGCGCGAAGTTGCTAGGCAATATCAGAATAGGTAATGATGTTGATATTGGTGCAAATGCAGTCGTTATCAATGATGTACCAGCTAATCACATTGCAGTTGGAGTGCCGGCTAAAAACAAGCCAAAACATAACAAAAAAAGTCAATTGTAAGAATTAACTTTTATGCGACTTCTGTGTGTGATTGGAAAAATAACTAGAAGTAGTAAATTTTTTCAGGTTATTTTATAGTTTTACTCCTTATTAAAACCTGATTCAGGTCTCATTGCACTAAGCTAAATGGGGTTGCTTCATCCTTCTTAAATCATTTTTTAATATTGTTAAATACAAGTAAATATTTTGTAAGTAATTGATATTAAAGGATGCACTTTTGCATATCGACTGCTAAATTTAAGCAAGTTATACACACTATCTAAAGCTTTACATTAAGAATCTCAAAAAACTCTTGTAAATCAAGGGTCAGTTTTAACTTATTGATTTTAATAGAATAATTATTTGATTACTATTTATACTGTTTTAAGAAATCCTTTATAAAACGGGATGTTACGAATTAATTTCACTCATAATCACAGAGTTATCCACAGATTTTGTGGAGAGTATTTTTGTATTCAGTAAATGATAAATTAGTCAATTAAATAATTTACTTTTGCTAACTTTTTAAAATTAATCATCATTATATTTCGATCTGCAAAGTGAATAAGTCATATTTTCTAAATTGCAGACTAATCCAAGGATTTGAACCCCTGGGCTGATTTGCAAGCATTAAGAAGAATTATTTGATACTTATAAAATAATTCTTCTTAATATTATATTTGTAATAAAACTTTACTAACATAGATTCTGTGTTGCTAAAGGAATTTAGTAACTGTTTATGTATATTTAGTTAAGGTTACAAATGGTTTCTAATGCTCATGATAATGCACTATATTTTTACATCTTCAGGATGTTGTTATGCAGATAAGCACTGAAATTTCACCAAAATTTACTGTATTTACTCCAAGCTATAACCGTGCACATACTTTGCACAGAGTTTATGAAAGTTTAAAAGCGCAGTCATATAAGAACTTTGAGTGGCTTATAGTCGACGATGGTTCAACTGATGGTACCTATCATCTAATAGAGGAGTGGAAGAAAAACTCTTATTTCTCAATCGTTTATCTACAGCAACCTAATTATGGTAAACATATTGCATTTAA
Organism: Methylotenera sp.; assembly: GCA_014378495.1. Taxonomy (GTDB): domain Bacteria; phylum Pseudomonadota; class Gammaproteobacteria; order Burkholderiales; family Methylophilaceae; genus Methylotenera. Next base: position 34,720 of record JACMNP010000070.1, read on the forward strand.
TCGTGGTGTTAAATTAGCTAAAGGAGAGTTCTTTCTCCCAATAGATTCTGATGATGCTTTTGTGCCTGATTCATTAGAGAAAATGTTGTATTGGTGGGAGTTAATTCCAGTATCTTTGCGCGTAAAATTTACTGGGATTGTCACTCTATGTCAATTTGAGAATGCACAAGTTTGTGGTGATTTATTTGCCGAACATCCTTTAGATACTAATGCTTTGGATTTACGATATAAATATAAAAAGCGCGGGGAATCATGGGGATTTCACCGCACGGACGTCCTCAAAAAATACCCTTTTCCAGAAGATATTTCTGTAAGGTTTATACCTGAAAATATCGTATGGGATGCTATAGCCAGCAAATATCAAATTCGTTGTATTAATGAGCCGCTAAGAATATTTTACCAAGACTCTGGTAATCAAATTACTAAAGCGAGCCCTCATAAAAAAGCATTGGTGAAAGATTATTTTTTGCAAATGCTCAACCGAGATTTGCAGTACTTTAAGCATGACCCTAAAACCTTTATTAAGTGGGCTGTATTGTATGTGCGTTATAGCTTGCATGCTGGTGATGTCAATTTTATGAGATTATCTAGGTATAAAAGCGTAGGGGCATTCGTACTTTGCTGTACGGCAATTGTGCCTGGAATAGCAGTTTTTTTCTTGGATAGTTTTCGTAAAGCTATCAATGTATGAAAACTCAGTTGAAGAGTTCAGTATTCAAAAACTTATTCATTTCAATTTTGTGTTTTACTGCGGTCTTTAACACAACTGTCTGTTCCGCATTAGAAACCTGGGTACCGGTTAAAGATGTTTCTTTGATGGTGGAACCAGGCAGTATATTAGATTTTTCAAGTTTAATTTCTCCGCCTAAACCAATTGATTCCCGCATTATCATTAATAGTCAGGGGCATTTTTCTTTAGAAAATCAGCCAGAAAAATCGCAACGATTTTTAGTAGGCTCCCTAGGCTTTGGTTCTTCTCTTGGCGGTTTTCCTAGCCATGATTTAACAGATCTCTATATTAAGCAATATCGGCTACATGGCTACAATATGGCGCGACTGGATTTCGTTGAGGCCACCTTAATGGAAGGCCGTCAAAAAGACTTTGATTTTAGTCCTGAACAGCTTGATCGATTTTATTACTTACTTGCGCAATTGAAAAGTAATGGTATCTATTACCTATTAAATGGCTTGAGCAATGATAACGGTGCATATGGAGATGTTACCGAACGTTGGATAGGTAATAAAGGGATGATTTCAGGGGTATATTTTGATGTAGACAAACAGGCGCATTGGAAAAAGTTGATTGAAAGAATCTATGGCAGCACCAACCCTTATACGGGGGTTACAACGCTTAAAGACCCAGCTTTTGCAGGTATGATTTTGGTGAATGAAGGTAATCTAGTATTTGTAAATCGTAATGGTGTAAAGCCTGAATTAAAACCTTATTTCTCGAAATGGCTTAAAACCAAATATGGCAGCAATAAAGCACTCAAAGCAGCTTGGGGAAATGAGCTACAAGCTGATGAAAATATTGAAATAAACCAAATAAATTTCCCAAAACCAGATGCTTGGACTTCACACCGTATGTCTGATTTACAAGCATTTTTCTTTGATACCGAAAAAAAAACTGCAGACTGGATGACTCAATATGTGAGTACACTTGGGTTTAAAGGACAAGTAACCAGTTATAACTTATGGCATTCACCAGCAGCCCAAGCAATTCGTGGGCAATTTAAATGGGTTGATATGCACAACTATTTTGGTCACCCTGAATATATTGGTTCACAGATGAAAGTGAGGCAAGATAGTATGCTGCAAAATGGCGCTAGCTACGTTAGAGAGCTGGCATCAGCAAAGCACTTGGGCAAGGCATTTACAGTCACCGAGCATGGGCAAGTGTTTTGGAATCAATATCGCCGTGAGAATGGTTTGGCAATTCCAGCTTATGCAGCTTTGCAAAGTTGGGATGCCATTTGCCAGCACTCTGGCGCTGTAGATTTAAGTTATGCCCCTACAGTAGGCCGCAAAAATATTATTAATCCATTTGCAGTAGGTACAGATCCAATTTCACGTGCAACAGAAACGCTTGCAGCATTATTGTATTTACGCGGTGATGTTGCTCCAGCGCTAAGTACCATTAGCATCAAATTAACGCCACAAGATGCTTTTGATAAAAGCGCACATCTAGGCAATACTCCAGCAGATGTATCTAAATTAAGTTTAGTAACAGGAATAGGGTTAGATTGGCAGCCTAAAGGGACACCAACTGCTAAACAGTTAAATTTTGATGCGGAAGTTGAGTTCAATGAACCAGGCATCAGCTCAAATAAGAATGGCGTAATTAAACAGGTTAAATCGACCCAAAACTTAGGTTTAAAACTGGATAATTTGGCTAAGCAATATGCTGGTGGTCTAGCCTATAAGTTTAGCAAAGTAAAAATGATTGCCGATGATCGCTGGTCAGCAAGAGTACAAAACTTACGTAATGCGCAATTAATTAATACAGATAATTTAACTAATGCTGAACAAGGTATCTATCAAAGTGATACTGGTGAAGTTGTTTTAGATAGTGAGCAGAAACGGATGACGGTAATTACTGCCAAAACCGAGGCCGTTGTATTTGATCAGCCATCGACAATTAACCTCAGGCAGCTTTTAGTTTTATCTGCCAATGCAGCTGCACTCGTGGCGGTATCGGCCATGGATAATCTACCATTAGCAACCAGCAAACGCATGTTAGTCGTGCTATCCACCGACGCTCGAAATACTAATATGCGTTTTAGTGATGTTGAACAAACCACTTTACTTGATTTGGGCAGAAGCCCCGTTTTAATTCGATCAACCAAGGTGAAACTAGCACTAAGAAATACCAATAGAAACCTCCTTAAAGTTTTTTCAACCAATTTAAGAGGCCAGCGACAAGATGCCATAAATGTGAAACAAACTGACACTAGTATTGAGTTCGAGTTAGACATCAGCAAATTAACGCATGGTGCAACTACTTATTTTGAAATTAGTGTCTAGATTTGGTACATGTGAGTTCCGCAAATAATTTTATTAAAAAAAGCCTTGCTATTATTGTTCCTGAGTTGCTTCCAGTACCACCAGTGAAGGGTGGCGCTGTAGAGCATTGGGTGCATGAGGCATCTAGACGACTAAATCAAACCAAGTTTGATATCAGTATTATCTCCCGCCCAGCTAATTCAACTGGCATTCAGGGGGTAAATTACATAGCTATTCCATGGACTAAAACTGAGCATTTTTTTTATCGATTAAAAGAAAATTTTAGTTGGCGCAATCCATTGCGGTATCTAGCAAAGATGCAGAATGTTGCATCGTATGGTTTTCGTATGGCGAGACTAGTAAGAAATTTTGATCTAGTAGTGATACACAACGAACCAAACTTGTTGTTGTTCTTGAAGAGTAATTCACAACAAAAAATTACCTTGCATATGCACAACGAGCATTTATCAATGCGAATTTTTAGGCCATTTTATCGGATAGCATTAAAAAAAGTGGACAAGATAATCTGCGTGAGTGATTACATTCGAAAGAATGCCACACAAAATTTTCCTGAATATGCACACAAATTTACGGTCTTGTTTAATGCTACCGATCCTAAAGTATTCATGCCATATGGTAAGGAAGCTTTGTTACAAGTTAAAGATGTTGTAGCTATTGAGGAAGATAAAACCTACTTACTGTACGTTGGGAGATTAACTGAAATCAAGGGTGTGCATGTGCTCATCAAGGCTTTTGAGCAGATTAATTTACGTTTGCCAAATACAAGGTTGATTATTGCAGGTAGCTCTTTTTTTGAGGGCGCAACCAAAACGGTTTACGAACAACTTCTAGTTAAATTGGCAAAACCAACAAATCAGAAGATTATTTTTACAGGTTATATCCCACACGAAAAGCTCAAATACTTATATTCTGCTGCGGACATTATTGTGCTTCCATCAATCTGGCAAGATCCGTGCCCCTTAGTAGTACTAGAAGCAATGGCTTCTGGTACTTGTTTGGTTAGTTCAGCAGTTGGGGGGGTACCAGAGGTTGTAGATAATGGCATTAATGCGCTATTGGTAGAGGCAGAAAATGTTGAAGCTCTGATGCAAGCCATTTGTAATATTTTAGCTAATCCATATGCGATGAATATGATGGAACTTGCCGCTCGCGAAAAGATTATTACCAAATACTCTTGGGAGCGACTTGTGGCTGAGTTAGAGGTAATGCTGTGATTAATTGCGGAATTCGTAATTTCCCTTCTATTTCTATTGTTGGGAAATACTATGCCAGCCACTAAGGTATTGGATGACAACCTTATTTTAGCAACAAAATTCAAAGTGAAATTTGCATGATTGCTATCGTATATCCTCAATTTTATGGTGTTGGTGGAATCGCCCGCTATTTGGACTCGTTTCTTTCTAACTTGCCGGCAGACCACCCAACCATTTATTTAATTACTGGTACCGAACATAGAGTTGAACGTCGGTATTTAAATGTAGAGCTTATTCACTTATCTTTTAACTCAACTCGTTTTAATCTATTTTCCTGGTCTTTTAAAGTTCGTAAAATATTAAATCAACTTTATAAACAAAGAAAAATTAAATACGTCAATCTCCATATACCGCCGCTAATTCCAGGGCTATTTATGCCGAGACATATTCCACTTATATTGACCGCACACACCACTTATATTGGAATGTCTGGCAAATATTATGAAACACAGTACTCTGAAAGTCAGTGGAATAGTTTAGAAATTAATTTTAAGTTGTGGCTTGAAACTCGTTTGTTTAAACAGGCAGTAAAAATTATTACATTAACCGAGCAAGGCAAGCAGGAATTACTTACTTACGGAATAAATAAGGCGGTTGAAATTATTCCGAATGGTGTCGATACGTCATCATTTAATCAAGATCACACTGTAATCAAAGATTACGATGTGATATTTTGTGGGCGTATTGAGCGACGTAAAGGAAGCAGGGCAATGGTGGAAGTATGCAAAATGCTTATCCATGAAAAAAAGGATATTCGTATTTTGATTGTAGGTTACGGCGATGACGATGTGTGGGTAAAGACACAACTGGAGTTATATAGCAGTAACATTAATTTGACTGGCAAAGTAAGTTTTTCTGAAATGCAGTTTTATTATCAAAGAAGCAAATTATATGTTTCTACATCTTATTACGAAGGTTTACCAGGTACTTGTTTAGAGGCAATGGCAACGGGTCTGCCTGTAGTTGCATGGGATTTTTTATTTTATAGAGGCCTAGTTGAGCAGGGTGAAACAGGTTATTTGGTTAAACCGAATAACATCCGCGAAATGTCGGAAAAAATTATAAATCTATTAGTTGATTCACAAAAATTTAATTACCTTCAAGGTAAAACAAGAGAGCATATTGAGAGAAATTTTAATTGGGAAAAATTATCTAGAGCAATCTTACAGACTTTTAATCGTTGAGAAGAAGTCATAAAATAATTACCAATAGGACTATATCCATTCATTAAACTGCAAAGACTTTTACTTAACATAAAAATTAGATATGAATTTCTTTACGTAATTTTTATAAATAAGAGAGTGATTGAATGAAAACTAAAAGTGTTATTGCATTATTAGTGGCATCTATTTTTATAGTGCCAGCTGCACAAGCTGCACCAATTTTGTTAGGTATTGGCAGTTTATCTAACGTTGCTTCAGATCTTTCAGGGCTAACTAATACATTGGAAAATGGTAAAGCCAATAATTTGCTTGGCGGTATGGGTTCAGGTATTGCTTATGCTGGTGGCAATACTTTTTTGTTGACACCAGATCGTGGACCAAATGCTGATATATATGCTGGTGGTGCTGCCGTAGATAATACAACCTCTTACATTGATCGCTTTCACACAGTCACATTAGACTTCACAGCAAGTACATCTGGTTTACCTTTCACAGTAACGCCAACACTGACTGCAACAACATTGCTGTCAAGCGACACACCCTTGAATTATGCAGCCACTGGTGCGCCTGCAAATAACTCCAGTAATCAATTCTACTTTACCGGTCGGTCAGATAATTTCGCTGCAGGTACATCATTAAATCCTACAAATGCGCGTTTAGATCCAGAAGCAATCAGGGTTTCAAATGACGGTAAAAGCGTATTCATTGCAGATGAATATGGTCCGTATGTTTATCAGTTTGACCGCACTACAGGCACACGGATCAAATCATTCGCGCTACCAAGCAATTTAGGTGTTGCTAACATAAGTTCAAATGGTGCTACAGAAATTAGTGGTAATACTTCAGGGCGTGTTGCTAACAAAGGCATGGAAGGTTTGGCCATTACGCCGGATGGTAAAACTTTGGTAGGCTTCATGCAAAGTGCCCTGATTCAAGACGGTGGTGATGGCGCGCAAGCTAATAGAATTGTCACTATTGATATAGCGTCGGGTGTCACAAAAGAATTTGCATACGACAATAAAATTGGTTCTAAAAACTACAATAGCAGCGAGATACTAGCTATAAATGCCACGGAGTTTTTAGTGCTAGAGCGTGATGGCAAAGGCTTAGGGGATGGCTCTAGTGCAGTTGTAAAACAATTGTATAAAGTTGATTTAACTAATGCTACTGATATTTCCTTAATCAGCGGCCAAGCAAATTTATTAACTGTAGCACCTGCAAAATCATTATTCATGGACTTACGATCGATATTGAATGCTAGTGGCATCAGCGATGCTAACATTCCCGCAAAGATAGAGGGTATTACTTTTGGTCAGGATGTTGTGTACGCAGGCAAAACTCTGCATACATTAATTGCGACGAATGACAACGATTTTGACACATCAAATGCAACAAATACTAATAAGTTTTTTGTGTTTGGTATTGAAGCCAGTGATTTAAATTATGTGCCACAAACTATTGCAGCAGTACCAGAACCAGAAACTTATGCAATGTTGATGGCTGGGCTCGGTTTGATTGGCTTTACAGCACGTCGTCGTAAAGCACGCTAAATTTTAAATAAATTTGGCTTTAGAAAATTTTAGACTTAAGAGGATTTTTTATGAAAAATATAAAACATGTAATAGTGATTGGGACATTATTGATGGGTACCCTCCATAATGCACAGGCGGCAGTTTCTGGAATTAAAATTACCGAGTGGATGTACAATCCAGTTGGTAGCGTAGGAGAGTTTGTAGAGTTTACTAACTTTTCCTCAACTTCACTAGACCTTACAGGTTGGAGCTTTGACGACAATACACGGTTGCCAGGTTCAGATAGTTTATCTCTTTTTGGTTCCGTAGCTGCTGGCGAGTCAGTAATTATCACTGAGGCAGATGCAAATGCATTTCGCACCAATTGGAGTTTGAACTCTACTGTAAAGGTTATTGGTGGAATCTCTAATAACTTGGGAAGATCAGACGAAATTAACTTATACAATAACACTGGTGCGCTAATTGATCGTCTTACTTTTAATGATCAAGGTGCTGGGTCAGTTAAAAGTCCCCGTACGCAAGGGGTAAGTAGCGAAGCTGGTAGTTTGTCCATACTAGGAGCTAATAATGCTAGTTTATGGGTACTATCATCAGTAGGAGATAAAGAAGGGTCCTATACTTCTATAGGAGGGGATATTGGTAGCCCTGGCCTGACTTCATTTGCAACTGTTGCAGCCGTCCCTGAACCAAGTACATACGCCATGTTACTTGCTGGGCTTGGTTTTATTGGTTTTACAGGACGTCGTCGTAAACTGTAATTATAATCACGTGTACATTCTTTTCGAGATATGCACATAATCTTTTGATGACATAAAATTTGTTATTCATAATCACATCTCTTGCAATCTATTCATGAAGTATTAAAGCGGCGTACTCCTCAGATTTGGGGTACGCAGTTATTAATTGCCACAAATCTGTTGGTCTTTCTAGCTATGCTCGCAGATGGTGCTGGCTTCTGGCATTCACCAAATGGAATCCAACTTGCTTGGGGCGCAAACTTTGGTCCAGCTACTCAGGATGGGCAGTGGTGGAGACTTGGTAGTGCAATGTTTTTGCATTTCGGCGTGATACATTTAGCACTTAATATGTGGTCACTGTGGGATGCAGGTCAATTAGTAGAGCGGATGTATGGACATTTTCGATTCATTTGTATTTACTTCATCAGCGGTTTATTTGGCAACTTAGCTTCACTTGTTATACAAGGTAATATAGCTGTTTCTGGCGGTGCATCAGGCGCTATTTTTGGTATATATGGAGCACTTCTTGTTTTTCTTTGGTTAGCGCGTACGGAAGTCACTTCTCATGAGTTTCGCTGGTTATTTTGGGGAGCCTTGGCATTTGCTAGCATTACAATAGTTTTGGGTTTTATCATTCCAGGAATTGATAATTCAGCACATATTGGAGGGTTTATATCTGGTATTTTGGCTAGTTTAGTTTTTTCTAAATCAACCTATATAAAAAGAATATCAGTACAGATTAGTTGGTTAAGTATAGGTATTTTGATTTTTACAACCTCAATACTTATTTTTAATCTCCCTGCACCAAAGTATCGTTGGAGTGATGAAATACTAATCCGGAAGGAAATCGACGCGTTTTTATATCGAGATCAAGAAATCAATCGTTCATGGTTGGAAGTAATCTATGAGGGTAAACAAGGTGAAAAAACGTTTGATGCACTAGCCAACCAAATTGATACTGGTATTAGCAACCGTTATGAAGAAAGCTTTGAAAAACTATCTCAGTTACCTGCTAATGCCGCTTTACCCTCCGCGGCCAAGCTTGCAAAAATTTTACAGTATGTACAACATCGTAAGGATGAATCTAAAGCTGTGGCAGAAAAACTAAGACAGCAAGACCATCAATAGTGCTAGATAATTAAGTGTTTGCCATTAATTTTTTTAAATTGGCACAACTGATTGATATGCATTTTTGCTAACCTGTAGTTCGTCCCTTTTAAAATATAAATTTGTCATGATTGTTATTTTGTTTAGTATTAAATTTTAAAAAACCCGTTCATAATGTAATGAAGTGTTAAAAAACACTTCATTATCCAGATTTATTTTTATACTTTTTGGTTAAAAGGAGATTTTCAAATGCTCGTAAAAAATTTGAACGAAGATGGTAATTTCTTAAATGCTAATATTGAAAAGGGTTCACATAACAGTGTATTAAACGAGAGGTTTAGTAAAGAGGAAGTATTGGCAATACAACTAGAGATGGAGCATGATGAACTTGAAGAATGGCGTGAAAACTTAATTCTAATTAAAGCAAAATATGAAGCTTAAAATAATATGGTTGGCATAATAATATTAATAAATAGCCAACTTACTTTTAAAGAATTAAATAGTAACTATTTAGTGCGCTATTACAAGCGGCATAAAGCTATACAAAAGATTATTGTCAAAAACAAACCACTAAATATAGTCCAAGGTGACTATATTTAGTGAGCTACTGTTAATCCTGAGGTAATTATCTTTAATTAAAATCTCAATTGTAATTATTTTTTACAATTAAGATTTTAATTAGGGGTAATAATGAAATTAATAACACGTAAAACACTATTAAGCATATCGCTAGTTGTAGCATTCGGGATCCCCAGTTTCGGCGCTTTAGCTGACAACTTTACAACTCTCTCAGTTGTGTCGTTACCAGCTTCATTAACTTATGGTAATACATTCGCTAGTTCAGTTTCAGGAACAACTTTTTGGGATGATTATATTTTCACTATCCCAAATGGTTCGGTAAACTCTGTTACTTCCTCAATAAATTTAGATAGTATTTTAGGCCTAAGTGATTTGCGTGCCAGATTGTATACAGGTGATACGCACCAAATTACATCAGTTGTACCGGGTACATTAATGTCAGAGTGGGGGACGACTGTAAACTACAGTCCGACAGTGTCTGCAACCACCGTCGTTTTAAATCCTTTAGCTCTAAATGCAGGAACTTATACACTTCAAATTAAAGGTACTGTGAGTGGCTTAGGAGGGGGCTCTTACGCAGGTATATTAAATATAGCGCCAGCTGTTCCAGAGCCTGACACATATGCGATGCTAGTTGCTGGTATGGGCCTGGTTGGCTTTATGTCACGACGTAGAAACAAAAAAACTTAGTTAAAGATTTTTTAATACAAAATAATAATGGGAACTTTGCTCCCATTATTATTTTGGACTTCTCGAATATATTATTTTAATTTTATTATTCAGTCTCTTCATACTCGCTAACCACTCAGGCTTTAACTTTAAATATATGTACAGGACTGTTGAAACAAAAATGTCATCTTTATTTGATATTCTAAAAAGTTAAGTTTTCAGTTAACAATAATTGACTTGGCAAACACCAAATAAAGGACTCTAGTTGAGTATATCTAATTATCCAAAATTCAATAAAATTGACGAGAATCCTACTGTTTTGCGTTTGTTAAGAAATACTCCACCTGTTGAAGAAAATATAATGAGTATCATTGTATTAGCGTTATTTCAGAGTAATACAGCGCTCTTCGCAATACCTGTTGTAAACCATAAAAATGTGCCAACTGGAATAGTTGAGCGACAATCTTTTGTGGAGATTTTTACTAAGACTTACACCAAAGAGATTTACGGTAAAAAGAAAATAGTAGAACTGATGAATAAGTTTCCTCTCATCGTCAATATTGAAACTTCTATTGATGATGTGGCTAATATTATTATCGATGCTGGCATACAGCATATGGTGAATGGATTTATTGCTACTGATGAAGGGCAATATGTAGGAATAGCAAACGGTTATGATTTATTAAATGAAATTACACAGCGTAAACAGGCTAATCTATTTTATCTTGCTCACTTCGATCAATTAACTAAACTTCCTAATCGAATCCTTTTTCAAGATCGTCTTTCAATGGCAATCATGCATGCTAATCGAGAAAAATCGTTATTAGGGTTGCTATTTATAGATTTAGATAACTTTAAACATTTTAATGATTCAATGGGACACGGTTTTGGTGATCAGTTGTTGCTGGCTGTAGCTACTCGGTTATCGAGTTGCGCAAGAGATAGTGATACAGTTGCTCGTTTATCTGGTGATGAATTTACAATCGTACTTGAGAACATGTGTTCCAAAGTAGATATAGACATTTTATGTATTCGAATCTTAGAAACGATGAAAGAGCCTATGCAAATTATGGGCAGGGAAGTGTTTATTACAGCAAGCATTGGAACTTCCAGCTATCCAAACGATGATATTGAACCCACAGGGCTATTAGCAAAAGCAGATGCTGCTATGTATGAAGCTAAACGCAGTGGCCGTAATACTTTCAGGCACTACACATTAGGAATGAATGTCTACTCTTTAGATCGTATGTCACTTGAGACAGACTTACGGGTCGCAGTTGAGCGTAATGAATTTGAACTGTTTTACCAGCCACAATTATTGTTTTCAACAAAAAAAGTGGTGGGTAACGAAGCTTTAATAAGATGGTGGCATCCTACACGTGGCCTGCTAACACCAGTACATTTTATAGAAATTGCTGAAGAAACTGGATTGATTGTTTCCATAGGCAAATGGGTATTGCAACAGGCATGCAAGCAGCAAATGATTTGGTTGGAGAGTGGGTTAGAGCCAATGAGCATGTCCGTCAATATTTCTGCGATGCAATTTTATCAAACAGACTTTATAGAAGTCATCCGAAATATTTTAAATGAAAGTGGTATGCAACCAAAGTATCTTGAACTTGAGTTAACCGAAAGTCTGTTTATGCATAATGTTGATAGTGTACTTAAAACTTTGAATAGTCTGCATGATATTGGTGTCAAATTATCAATTGATGATTTTGGGACTGGTTATTCCAATTTAAGCTATTTAAGAAGATTCCCGATTGATAGACTCAAAGTGGATCAGTCATTTATCCGTAATATAGAAAATGAGCCGGTCAACGCTGAGATTGTGCGTGCCATTTCAGCATTAGGTAAAAGTATGTCACTTGATGTGTTGGCTGAAGGGGTGGAAACCGAAGCCGAAATGACTGCAGCTAACGAAAATGGATGTAAGTTCATTCAAGGTTATAGATTTTCTAAACCGTTACCTGCAGATGAACTTGAAGCATGGTTGAAAGGGAATAACCAAACTCTATTATAATTATTTACTATTAATGTTTGTACCTAAGTTAAGCGAGTTTTTCCAAGAAATATATTTAGCTTACTGCTTTTGAATTAATTCGTATCACCCAATACATTAGACGTTTATTGATTTCTACTTTGTAACTTTTAAACGCCAACGTGCTCAATGCATCACTTCTTTAGTGCCTCATATTCTTAATTAAGCTAATTTTTAAATAATATCTGCTTGTTTAATTCTGCCTAGGATGCAATTGCTCTCAATCGCTAGGCCGCTACATAATTGTTACTTTGGCAATACTTCTGAAAGACAATTACCTACTCCATGCAGTAGATTTATATGATGAAAATTATATTCAAATTATTAGTAGATTGACTTAGACACTAAAAAAATCATAAAAAGCTCATTCGTGCTAAACATTCATACACATGAAAATTATCCGCAAGAGTATGAGCTGATGGGAAACCAGCGATTATTATTCTGACTTAAATATCGCCGCAATTAAATATTGAGCACTAATCACCTTATCGCAAAAAAATGACATTGAATTGATATGGTAAATTTTTTTGATGTTAGGTATAGCATTTGTATATAAATGGGCTAATTGATAGTTGATTTATCAAGATAAAAACATTCGGTTAAAAAATCCATTACTGCCCTTACTACGGGTACATTTCTTAAATCATCATGTACGACTAGCCATATGTCATTGATTAGCATGTTATTGTTAAAATTAAGACGTTCTAGCCCCGCTTCACGATTTGCAACATAGTGCGGCAAGGCAGAGATTCCTACACCTTGCATTGTTGCGATACGTTGTGTTTCGAGATCATAAGTACGAAGTACGATCGGTCTAGCAGCTGCGTAAGTTTTTAGCCATTGCTGCTGTACTAAATTTTCCATACTTTTATCGAAGGCAATAAAGCTATAGTTTTCTGGTGCTGTGGTTGCTAAATAATGAGGCGATGCATACATAGAAAAACTCATAGCACCAATTTTACGTGCGACAAGATTATTCTCAGTCGGTCGAATCATGCGTACTGCGATATCACTTTCACGGTGTAATAAGGACGCAATTCTTGTTTCTCCAATTAGCTTGATATAAATACCTGGAAATTGTGCTCGTAACTTACCTAAATGCGGTGCTATTAAGGCATTCGCCATTGTCGGCGGGGCACTTATAGAAACTTCGCCCGTTAGATCAAGCTGACCTGCCATGGCTGCTCGCCCAACTGCAAATGCCTCATCTTCCATTTTATTGCCTAATGCTGCAATACGCTGACCATTATCGGTCAGTACATAAGAACGCGGCCGTCTATCAACTAATTTTAAATTAAGTGCGATTTCTAGTGTAGCAATACGACGTGCAATGGTGGCATGATCTACTTTTAAAAGACGCGCCGCAGCGGAGAGTGATTTCTCTCGCGCAAAAATCGTAAAATATCGTAAATCTTCCCAATCAAACATATATTTGCTCATTTAAATATAATTTTCATTACCAGTGTATGTGAATTTTTTCACATACACTGTGAACATATAGAGAATTGTACCTGATGTCGTAATCATGCAATATGCGCAATGTTTATTTAAAATCTAAACAACATCAACTTATGTCAAAATTAAAGTAGATTGTGACAATCACTTAAATTTAATGCTAATAATACTAAAGAACAACTGATGAGTTTATCTACCTACGCAGCATCCGTAATAATACTTTTTGAAAGTTGCTATGTTTAATTTAGTTGGCATTGCTTTAAAACGTCCCTATACCTTTGTAGTGATGGCGTTATTGTTACTTATTTTCGGCACATTAACTGCGTTGCGCAGCCCAGTGGATATTTTCCCAGAAATACGAATCCCAATCATTGCCGTAGCTTGGCAATATAACGGGCTGCCGCCAGATGAAATGGCTGGTCGAATCACTACATTATATGAACGAGTATTGACAACGACAGTCAATGATATTGAACATATCGAAGCTAATTCTTACACCGGCTTTGGTATTGTTAAGATTTTCTTTCAGCCTGGCGTCAATGTTGCAACTGCCAATGCCCAAGTGACAGCCATTTCACAGGTTGTTATCAAGCAGATGCCAACAGGTACTACACCACCGTTAATCCTTAATTACAGCGCTTCAACAGTGCCCATCCTGCAAATTGCATTGTCAGGAAAAGGCATGACAGAGCAGAATCTTGCTGATTTGGGTCTTAATGTAATTCGTACACGTTTGGTTACGGTACCAGGCGCTGCAGTACCATTTCCCTTTGGTGGCAAGAGCCGTCAGGTGCAGATAGACCTCGATCCTTCGGCGATACAGGCACGTGGACTCTCCGCGCAGGATGTTGCTAATGCCTTGGCTGCACATAATTTAATACTGCCTATTGGTACGCAAAAAATAGGCAGTTTTGAGTACACGTTACATCTCAATAACTCTGCATCCGCGATTGAGGATTTAGGTAATCTGCCAGTCAAAGTCATTAATGGCGCTACTGTTTATATCCGTGATGTGGCGCATGTGCGGGATGGTAATCCACCGCAAACAAATATCGTACATGTGGATGGTGGTCGGTCGGTGTTAATGTCCATTCTCAAAAATGGTGCGACCTCTACACTTTCTATTGTTTCTGGCGTTAAGGATAAGCTTGCAGAAATAAAATCTAGCTTACCTGACAACTTAGTGGCTGCTCTAATCAATGATCAATCTCTATTCGTGCGTGCCGCAATCAGTGGTGTGGCTTACGAGGGTGCTTTAGCGGCTGCATTGGCCAGCTTGATGATATTGCTGTTCTTAGGCAGTTGGCGCTCTACCATCATTATTGCGACCTCTATACCACTCTCTATTTTAGGTGCAATCATTGGGCTTTCTGCTCTTGGAGAAACGCTGAACATTATGACCCTGGGTGGTTTAGCACTTGCAGTGGGGATATTGGTGGATGATGCGACAGTGACTATTGAGAATATCAACTGGCATTTGGAGCAGGGCAAAGCGGTAGAAACTTCAATTTTAGATGGTGCAGCACAAATTGTGACGCCAGCATTTGTCTCACTATTATGTATATGTATCGTATTCGTTCCGATGTTTTTCTTGGATGGAGTATCACGCTTTCTCTTTGTACCGATGGCAGAGTCAGTGATGTTCGCAATGGTTAGCTCGTTTATATTGTCACGTACTTTAGTGCCTACAATGGCTAATTATTTACTTAAGCCGCATGCGCCTCATACCGATGAACATGGAACGATAACAACACCTACACGTAATCCGCTGGTGCATTTTCAGCGTGGTTTTGAAGCTCGTTTTGAGCGGTTTCGTGCAGGATATAAAGATCTGTTGGTGATGGCGGTGGCGCATCGCCGTATATTTGTCATGGGTTTTCTTGGAATGATTATGCTGTCATTCTTATTGATTCCATTTCTTGGTCGTAACTTTTTCCCAGCGGTGGATGGCGGTCAAATATTGATGCATGTCCGCGTGCCAGTAGGTACGCGTGTAGAAGATACAGCGGCACGCTTTGCTGCGATACAATCATCAATTAAACGCGTGATTCCTGCCGATGAGATTGCAACTATCGTAGACAATATCGGTATTCCTATTAGTAGTATCAACATGACCTACAACAATACGGGTTTGATAGGTGAGCAGGATGGCGATATACAAATTGCGCTTAAAGAAGGGCACCAGCCAACTGCCGAGTATGTTCGTAGTTTGCGCGAAGTATTACCAAGCCAGTTTCCAGGGACCACATTTTCCTTCCCGCCCGCTGATATTGTTAGCCAGATTTTGAATTTCGGGTCACCTGCGCCTATTGATTTACAAATTCGGGGCGGTAAGCTGGCAGCCAATTTTGATTATGCCAATCAGCTGTTGGCCAAGATTCGTCTTATTCCTGGCGTAGTCGATGCACGTATTCAACAATCACGTACCAGCCCAGTATTTAATATTAATGTTGATAGAACACGCGCACAAGAAGTGGGTATCAGTACAAGAGATGTAACCAATAGCTTAGTGGTAAATCTTGCTGGTAGCTCGCAAGTTTCACCTACTTTCTGGCTCAATCCAGCGAATGGCGTATCTTATCCTATCGTATTGCAAACACCACAATATCGCTTAGATAGCTTGAATGCGTTAGCTAATCTGCCTATTAGTGGCGTAGGTAATGCGCCACAAACACTAGGTGCGCTGGCTACTTTTGAACGTGGCATGAGTAATGCTGTAGTGAGTCAATACGATATTCAAGCAATGGTCCAGATTAACGCCACTACGCAGGACAGAGACTTGGGCGCAGTAGCTAAAGATATTCGGAAGATCATGGCTGATACAGTTGACCAAGTACCTAAAGGTGCAACCGTGGCATTACTTGGGCAGGTAAAGACGATGGATAGTGCTTTCTCTGGTTTATTATTCGGTTTACTGGGTGCTATTGTGCTTATTTATTTACTGATTGTGGTTAATTTCCAATCTTGGAGCGACCCGTTCGTCATTATCACCGCGCTTCCCGCAGCGTTAGCAGGCATAGTGTGGATGTTATTTGCTACTTTTACACCATTATCAGTGCCAGCATTAACTGGCGCTATCATGTGTATGGGCGTTGCTACAGCGAATAGCGTATTGGTGATCAGTTTTGCACGTGAGCGCTTAGATGAACTTGGTGATGCTACTGCTGCAGCCATTGATGCTGGTTTCGTCCGCTTTCGTCCGGTACTAATGACGGCGCTAGCGATGATTATTGGTATGGCACCGATGGCACTTGGCCTTGGCGAAGGCGGCGAACAAAATGCGCCATTAGGCCGCGCGGTGATAGGAGGCTTAATATTTGCTACCATTGCTACGCTTATTTTCGTTCCTGTTGTATTTAGCATCGTACACAGGCGTTATAAAAAACAATCTGACCCTGATTCAATTGGAGAACTTCATGCAGGCTAACAATAAGGCTAATAGTCTTTCGCGCCGCACTTTACGTATTAGTGGCATCTTAGTTGCTGTCTTCGCGATTATCATTGTGGTCTTAGGCGTTACTACCCGTGCTAACAATAATAGTAATCTGAAAGAATGGACCAATAAACAAGCCGTGCCTACAGTCAGCGTTAACCCACCAAACGGCGCTGGTGATGCATCTAGCCTAGACTTACCTGGTCGCTTTGAGGCATATGCCCGTGCACCTATCTACGCACGTGTGAGTGGCTATTTAAAAAGCTGGAAAGTTGATATAGGCACCGTGGTAAAAGCAGGTCAATTATTAGGTGAAATAGAAACGCCAGATTTAGATCAACAATTACTACAGGCTAGCGCTGATTTAGGCAGTGCTCAAGCTAACGTTGGCTTGGCAGCGACCACCGCTAAACGTTGGCAGGATATGTTGGTGACCGATTC
Source organism: Methylotenera sp. (assembly GCA_014378495.1). Classification (GTDB taxonomy): domain Bacteria; phylum Pseudomonadota; class Gammaproteobacteria; order Burkholderiales; family Methylophilaceae; genus Methylotenera. Next base: position 52,154 of record JACMNP010000070.1, read on the forward strand.
AGTGTCTAAGCAAGAAGTTGACGACAGAACAGGTGATTACGCGAGTAAACAAGCCATGGTAAAAGCAGCACAAGCCAATGTAAACCGCATACTCGCTTTAAAAAGCTTTACGCGTATTGTGGCGCCTTTTAATGGCACTGTGACTGCCCGTAATACAGATACTGGCGCCTTAATTAATGCAGGTGGTGGTACTGGCCCTGCTTTATTCGAGATTTCAGATACGCGTAAATTACGTTTATATGTAAACGTGCCTCAGAATTACGTAAACAGCATCAAACAGGGGACTAAAGCTAATATCACTGTCCCTGAGCAGCCAGCTAAAACCTATACTGCTACAGTCGAGACGACCTCAGGCGCTATTGATGTTGCCTCTGGAACAATATTAGTGCAGCTAGCCGTCGATAATGCCGCTGGTGAATTGTTGCCGGGTGGCTTTGCTAATGTAAGCTTAAATTTACTTAGTAATCAAGCTTTGCTTAGTGTGCCTGCTAGCGCACTGATTTTTGATCAGTCTGGGTTACGTGTGGCTACGGTTGGCGCTGATAATAAAGTGCTGGTAAAGACAATCACTATCGCGCGCGACCTTGGTAAAACAATCGAATTGCATTCAGGTCTCAATGCAGATGATCGCGTGATAGAAAACCCGCCGGATGGGATTGCTGATGGTGATCAAGTGAATATTGCGCAAAATACGAGTAAAACTGGGCAACCTAATGCTGACCAAAAGAAAAGCGATAAAAAATGAGGGTACTGAATGCCACTAAGTTATTAATTGTTGTTTCAGCCTTGTCTATCGGCGCATGTTCGTTGGCGCCAGCGTTAAAAATACCAGAAGTCCCTGTTGCACAAAACTATAAGGAAACTGCCCCTTGGATGCCAGCTCGTCCAGCTGATGAGCTATCACGAGGGCCTTGGTGGGAACTATTTGGCGATTCACAATTGAATGATTTGGAGCAGCGCTTAACGACCAATAATCCAGACCTTGCTGCGGCTATTGCACGCAATAAACAGGCACAAGCATACAGCGACCAATTGCGTTCAGGCCTTTTTCCTACACTGACAGGCACGGGTAGTGCTCAGCGTAACCGCCAGTCTGATAGGCGACCACTACGCGGCACTACCAGCGATAGTGAATATAGCGTTTATACCATTGGTGTACAGGCCGATTACGAGCTGGATTTGTGGCAGCGTGTTGGTAATCAAGTGGCCGCAGGTAAAGCTAGTGCAGAAGCTGCGCAAGCTGATTTAGAATCTGTGCGACTTAGCTTACAAGCCCAGTTGACTGAAAACTATGTGATTCTTCGTGGCTTGGATAAGCAGATTCAATTATTAAAAGATACGGTGACTGCGAACCAGAAAAGCTTAGATTTAACCAAAGCGCGTCATGATGGTGGTATTGTGCCTGGGCTAGATGTAGCACGTGCACAAACTCAACATGACTCTGCACAATCTCAAGTTGAGCAAGCCTCAGCGCAACGTGCGCTAAGTGAGCATGCAATTGCAGTACTCGTAGGTGCTTCAGTTTCGGAGTTCAGTATTCCAGTAGCGGTGGCGGAGATGCCAGTTCCTGAAATACCGCTCGGTGTACCGTCAAGCCTATTACAGCGCAGACCAGATATTGCGGCTGCACAGCGCCGTGTCGCAGCGGATAATGCCAGTATAGGGGTTGCGCGGGCGGCGTTCTTTCCAAGCTTAACGCTCAGTGGTCTCATCGGTTTTCAAAGTACAACACCAGGCAATTGGATAGCAGCACCTAATACGTTTTGGTCGATAGGGCCATCATTGTTGGTCAATTTATTTGATGCAGGAAAGCGTAAATCACAAGTTAAACAGGCAGAAGCTGCACTAGATGAATCGGGCGCAAAATATCGCAGTGTAGTTTTAACCGCTTTTCAGCAAGTAGAAGATAACTTAGCCTTACTCAATCATTATCGTTTGGCGGCTGAGTCTCAAGAGTCAGCCTCTGCGGCTGCTCAAAAATCTTTAGATTTTGCAATCAGTCGCTATCGTGCTGGTGCAGCTAGCTATTTGGAAGTAGCCACTTCACAAGCGCTAGCATTACAAACTCAGCGTGATTTATTAGACCTCAATACACGTCAACTGCGTGCTAGTGTGCAACTTATAAGAGCATTAGGTGGAGGTTGGTCTGAGTCTTAAACAGTTTATTGGACGAAAAAAAATTGCCTCAAATCACGCTTGTATAAAAGCGTCATTTAAAGCAATCTTGTGTTTAATCAATGGCAGCGTTGATTATTTTACTGCAGGTGCTGCACCTTCTGGTTCAGTAGGCTGTATCTGATTACCTTTAGTTGTACCACCATTTGTTTCTTTCTCTTTCATCACTTTATTTTTTTTGTGATGTTTTTGAGTGGTGTTTTCAGATGGGCCTTTATCAGTCCGTTTATTTTGCTCAACATGCTGAGGCGTCTCTGAATTACCTAAATTGCCACCATCATTTTTAAGACTGTCACTGTTTACTTCAGTGGGGCCTTTATCAGTGCGTTTATCTTGCAATTTATGTTGTGGAGACTCTGCTGTGCCAATACTGCTAGCGTCATCAGTATTATCTGGCATAGTCGCTGCGTAAACAGAAAATGTACTTAGGGCAAGAGATGCAGCGAAAATAGTAGAAATTAATTTATTCATTTTGATTCCTTTGTATAAAAATATTTAGGTAAATTGAAATGTAAGTTTAGTTAAATATGAATTCAATGTGCTTGTAACTCAGCTGCATCGCGTAATTGTTTCACTTCATCATGATTGCGCTGAGCACTATTTAACTGACGTAAGACGATCAACACTACTTCTGACGGAAGATCTTTACTAGCGGCCTCACGATATGCCTTTAGCGCGACATCTTCGCCGCGTTCAACTTCATTGAGCACGGTTAATTTGTCATTCGTTAAAATTGCAGCTTTAAGATCAATCCAGCGACGATGTAAGTAACCACCGATTGATGCAGAATCTGCAGGTTTACCACCTAAGGTACGCACCAAACCTTGAAGCTCAATGGCACTGTGCTTCACTTCTAGCGAACGGCGTAAGAGATATGCCTGCAGTTTTGTATCGTCAACACTATCTGCCGCTTTAAGAAATCCTTCTTCACCATCTTTAGAAATTTCAATCAGATTATTAAGTATTGAAATAGCTTCTTCGTTTTTAATCATTTAGTTTCTCCTTTATAAGTAAACTTTAGCTTTTAATAATTGCTTTAGCCTAGGTACGTACTTTCAACGAATTAAAATAATCGAAACATAGGTGAAATGAGGAAGTTTCTGTAAGACTCGTCTTACGCTTATCTTGAATATAAGCATTAGTTTAGTTGCCAATAGCATGAAATTAGACGCGGCTAGTCACTTGGTGCATAGATTGGCTTTAGGTTAACTTGTTTGAATGAAGGGTTTAGCTGTAAAGATAGGGTTAGAACTTGTGTTTATTAAGCCTGTCATAAAACGCGTGATGTACAGCAGAGTAAATTCAATTGCCTAATCTTATGTTATATTAGCAACGCTTAATTTAACTGAGATTACTTGCATTAAAAATACAAGTAATCTTTATGTTTTAACCATTTAGTACATATTTTATAAAGAATAGAAAGTTTTTATGTTAGATAACATCCGCTCTTTAGCGCAAGGTTGGGTTGGTAAAGCATTGCTAGCTTTAATTACAATTCCGTTTGCCTTGTTCGGCATTGACTCTTATTTGAGTAGTGCAGGTAATAATGTTGCTGTGGCCGAAGTCGGCAGCAACAGCATCTCAATACAAGCCTATGGTGATGCTTTGAAAAATACGCGCGCGCGTTTGCTGGCTGAGGGTAAGGTTGACCAAGCAGAGCTAGATAGCCCTGCAGTAAAAGCGCTAGTGCTGAATCAGTTGATTAACAAACAGCTATTGTCTGACGAAATTCAACATGAAAAATATGCGATTAGTGATGCGCAACTGTCTACTTTTGTAACAGGAATGCCTGAATTTCAAAAGGATGGTAAATTCTCGCAAGAACTGTATGACCAGCTACTACAGCAAAATCATATTACCCCAACAAGATTTGAAGCTGGCATGCGTACGGATTTGCTTGCACAGCAAGCACAAGATGGTATTGCTAAACTTGGCTTTATTTCTAATGCACGTGCAGATAGTGCTTTCAAACTTGCGAATCAACAACGTGTCGTCTCAGTGTCTGAAATTAAAACTAAAGATTTTATCAGTCAGGTAAAAATTGATCCTGCAGCTGTAAAAGCGTATTACGATTTACATAAAGATAAATTGCGTGAACCTGAGCAAGTTAAAATTGAATTTTTGTTATTGTCAGCGAGTAGCTTGATTCCTACTATTAAAGTAGATGATGCTGAAGTGAAGAAATTCTATGATGAGAACACTTCTAAGTTTCAAGGTAATGAACAAAGACGCGCTAGCCACATTTTAATCGGCTTTGGCGTAAGTGCAACTCCTGAGAAGAAACAAGAAGCAAAAGCAAAAGCTGAAGCGTTATTAGCAGTGATTAAGAAAGATCCTAGTAAATTTGAATCTTTAGCCATTAAAAACTCACAAGATACTGGTTCTGCTGTGAAAGGTGGCGATTTAGGTACTTTTGGTCGTGGCGCGATGGTTAAACCATTTGAAGATGCTGCGTTTAGCATGAAAGTAAATCAAATAAGCGATTTGGTAGAGTCTGAATATGGCTACCATATTATTAAAGTGACTGAGATCAAAGGCGAAAACTCTGATTTTAATAGTTTGAAACCTCAAGTTAAAGCTGAGCTTATCTATCAAAAAGCCCAAGCTGCTTTTACGGAACAAGCTGAAGGTTTCACCAATATGGTGTATGAGCAGTCAGGTAGTTTGCAACCAGCAGCTAAAGCTTACAACGGTCAAGTACAGACTTCCGATTGGTTGAGCCGTGAAGCGGGTGCTAAATTCTTTAAAAATGACAAAATCATGAGTTTGGTTTTCTCAGATGAGGTCTTGAAAGAACATCGCAATACGGAAGCGGTAGAAGTTTCGCCAAACAATTTAGTTTCTGCACGTTTAGTTGAATATAAGCCAGCGGCAACAAAAAGTTTTGATTCTGTTAAAGCTGGCATTGAAGACTTACTTAAAATTGAAGCTGCAGCTAAATTAGCCTTAGCAAAAGGCGATGCCGCTTTAAAAACCTTGCAACAAGGTAAGGAAGCGGCTGGTCTTGACTGGATTCCTGAAGTGACAGTTGATCGTAAAAATGCACAAGGTTTAACTGAGTTAGCGATGAATCAAGTATTTAATACAAATGCTACTAAATTACCTGCCTACTCTGGCGTGGCTAATTCTAAACAAGGCTATCTGCTTGTTAAAGTCATTAAAGTAAATACCCCCTCATCGACAGATGCAGATGCGCAGAAAACGGCTAAAACAGAGCTAAATGAGGCTTTATCAAGCGAATACTTGGCAGCTTACAAGCAATCACTGCGTGTTAAAGCTAAAGTAAAGGTGAATGAAAAACTTTTATTAAGTAATCAAGCTAATAATTGACTTAAACATAAGTTAAACCCAATAAAAAAGGCACTATAAAGTGCCTTTTTTATTGGGTTTAACTTACACAGTAATCACAATTTAATAGTAATCACAAATTAAGTCATTGCCACTTTAATATTTATTCAATCACGCCAGCAGCAGTAATATTCATACCGCCATCGACATACGTAATTTCACCTGTAACGCCTGAAGCTAAGTCACTACATAAGAATGCAGCAACATTACCCACTTCTTCGATGGTGACATTACGGCGTAATGCGGCATGCTTTTCATTGAAATTAATCATTTTGTCAAAGTCTGCAATTCCAGAGGCCGCTAGTGTTTTAATAGGCCCAGCAGATATTGCATTTACACGAATACCTTTAGGACCTAAGCTTTGTGCCATATAACGAACATTTGCTTCTAAGCTCGCTTTAGCTAAACCCATGACATTGTAGTTAGGCATTGTGCGTTCAGCACCTAAATAACTTAAAGTGAGTAAGCTAGCATTCCGCCCTAGCATCATTGGTAGCGCTGCTTTGGCTAATGCGGCAAAACTATATGAGCTAATGTCGTGTGCGATACGAAAATTTTCACGCGTAACAGCATCAAGATAATCGCCGTCTAATGCAGTTTTTGGTACAAATGCTACTGAGTGAACTATGCCGTCAATACCATCCCAATGTTTAGCAATCGCTGGAAACAGCGCATCAATCAACGTATCTTCTGCTACATCACAATGAAATACGAGCTTTGAATCAAATTCAGCAGCAAGACCAGCAACGCGGCCTTCATGTTTTTCCATTTGATAAGTGAAAGCCAATTCTGCACCCTCACGCTTCATCGCGGCTGCAATGCCATAAGCGATTGAACGATTGCTTAATAAGCCTGCGATTAGTATTTTTTTACCTGCTAAAAATCCCATGAAATTCTTCCTCTAATTAACTTTATTCTTTTAAGTCGATGCTTACGTTTTTAGTCGAACGCTTGATCAATTATTTAATGTTGGCTACTTCTAGGGTTAAACGCATCGCGTAACCCATCTCCAAGCAAATTATACCCTAACACGGTGATCAGTATAGCCAGTCCTGGGAACAGAGAAAGCCACCATGCGAATTGAATGTATTCTTTACCATCCGTAAGAATGTTGCCCCACGAAGCCTGAGGTGCTTGAACGCCTAGGCCTAAGAAACTCAGGCCGGATTCAACCAATACGGCACTGGCAATGCCTAAAATCGAGCTAACAATGATAGGCGTTAAACTATTGGGTAATAAATGCGTGAATATCAACCGCACATCTCTAGCCCCTAATGTTTGTGCAGCTAAAACGAATTCACGGTTTCGCAAACTTAGAAATTCCGCGCGTACTAACCGCGTGACACCCATCCAAGAGGTGAGGCCAATCACTATCATAATGTTCCAGATTGAGGGCGTTAAAAATGCAATCACTGCCAAGATTAGGAAAAAAGTGGGGATAGAGAGCATGACATCGACAATACGCATAATCACCGTATCTACCCAGCCACGATAAAAGCCTGCAATCGCACCGAGAACAATCCCAATCGCAGTGGCAATACCAACAGCAACGAAGCCTACCATAAGCGATATACGGGCGCCGTAAAGCATGCGTGAGAATACATCACGACCCAATCCATCTGTGCCCATCCAATGATGCGATGTAGGTGACAATAAAATAGCTTTTACATCAATAGCATCTGGGTCATATGGCGCAATCAAAGGGGCGGTGAATGCAAGTACTAATATGCTTGCAATAATAATAAAGCCTATCAAGGCGAGTGGGTTTGAGAATACTTTTTTCATGGCATAGTTTTTCTCTTAGGACTCACTGAATAACCCCGCGTCTAACTCTGGGGTCAGCCCAGGCATAGGCAATATCCGCTAACAAATTACCAATCAAAGTAAGGATTGCACCTATCGTTAGAATACCCATAATGACGGGAAAGTCTCGCATGAGTACCGCGTCATAGAATAATTTACCCATGCCCGGAATCGCAAAAATACTTTCCGCAATCACTGAACCACCGATCAGACCTGGAATACTTAAGCCAAAAATAGTGATAAGTGGTAGCAAGGCATTGCGTAGGGCATGACCATATACTACACGGTTTTCATGTAAGCCTTTAGCGCGAGCAGTAGTGATGTAATCCTGATGTAATACCTCTAACATGCCGTTACGCACAAAGAGGGATATGCCTGCTAAGCCAGTGATACCAGAAATAAACACAGGTAAAAACAGATGCTTCAACTTATCAGTAATCTGGGCATACCAGTGCATATGCTCATAGCCTAGACTTTCTAATCCTGAAATTGGCAACCAATTATGTTGCACGCCAGTCCAATACATGAGCATGAGCGCAACCCAAAAACCTGGAATCGCAAAGCCTATAAATACAAATAACGTAATACCACGATCTGCCAATTGATTTTGCTTAAGTGCAGAGACTACGCCCAGCGGCAGTGCTACTGCAATAATTAAAATTAGGCTGAGTACATTAATCAATAATGTGATTGGCAAGGCTTCTTGAATCATGCCTAGGCTAATATTCCCATCTTTGTCTTTAGTTTGCCAGAATACTGGACGTTGGTGTGAGGCAAACGAAGTGCCAAAGTCTAGCGTTGCCATGCGTTTCATCCATAAACCATATTGCACAATTACAGGCTTATCTAAGCTATACAACTCACGTAGTTTTTGTCTAGACTCTTCACTAGCTTTAGGGTTGAAGCTAGCTTCGTTGGTGGTAATATCTCCAGGCGCTAAATGCATGATGAAAAATGAAATTAGACTAATTCCTATCAAGAGCGGAATCATCCATAAAAAACGTTTAAGTAGATAAATAAGCATGCTGTAAATGGCTCACTAAATAATTACACATAGAAAATATTGATTCATATCATTAGTGTTCACTATTAATGCTCACTGATTTCAGTACGCGCATAATTTTTAGGAATATACCATTCGTAGGTATTATGGCCGATGCCCGCTGGCGGTGCTGGGTTGCTGATTCCTCTAACACGCTTATGAATCGCAGTCAGCCCATAGCCAGCAGATAAAAACACAATAGGGCTATCTTCTAGCAATATTTTTGAAAATTCATGATAAATTTTCATGCGTTTATCAGGGTCAAGCTCTAGTCTGCCTGCTTCTAACAACTTATCGACAAGTGGATTATTGTAGCTAATAAAATTAAACTGCCCTGGTGCTTGCTGACTAGAGTGCCAAATACTATATTGATCTGGGTCTAGCGATAAGCTCCAGCCTAATACAACCACATCGAATTCTTTTGGTTTAATAAAACGGCCTAGAAAACTAGCCCATTCTAATACACGAATATTGGCATCAATCCCTATCTCTTTAAGTCGGCGCTGTATTAATACGCCTGTCATTTCACGTTCTTTGTTTTGGTTAGTTAAAATTTCAAAAGTAAATGGTTTGCCATCTTTATCTAAAATGCCATCTCCATCATGGTCTTCGTAACCAGCCGCTTTTAATAAAGCCTTAGCTTTATTGGGGTCATATGGGTAGGGTTTTAGTGCAGGATTGCTCCAGCGTGTGCCAGGCTTATAAGGCGATGCGACAGGCTCACCTAATCCTAATAGCACGCCGTCGATAATTTCTTGCTTGTTGATAGCATAGTTAATTGCTTGTCTTACGCGCACATCATCAAATGGTTTGCGTTTGAGGTTAAAGCCTAAATAAGTATAACTATTACCGAGTTCTTTATATAAGGCTATGTTTTTATTAAGTTCAGGTCTGGCGGGGAATATTCTGGCATATTGAATTGGGTTCAATCCCATAAAGTCAATGTTGTCGGCGCTAAGCTCTAAAAACTGTGCAGCTTTATCGGGAATAATACGGGAAAGCAGGGAGTCAATTTTAGCTTGACCTTGCGATGCATTGACGTTGCGTGTCAGTCTAAGGTATTGCCCATTTTTCCAATTATCTAACTTATAGTAATGACTACCCACGGGGTTTCGCGCAAACGCAGTGGTGTTAATGTCTTGGTCTTTAAGTAAATGTTTGGGCAGAATGTGTAACCCAGCCCAAGTATCTAGCGCTGGCGCATATGGCGCAGCATAGGTCACGCGAAACGTGCTTGCATCTGGTGCTTCTGCTTTAGTGACTAACTTGAAATCAGAACCGTAGGGCGTACGTGTTTTTTCATCAGTGACTTTTTGCCATGTAAATAAAACATCATCACTGGTTAATGGCTGATTATCTGCCCATTTAAGGTTAGGTTTTAGATGGAAGGTAATGGTTTTTTGATCTTTGGAAACTTCCCATGATTGCGCCAATTCACCTGTTAAATCTAAGTTCTTATCATATTTAAGTAGGCTATTAAATATATTGCTGGCAATCGCTGATGCTGCAGATTCTCCTGCGATCATTGCTATTAGGCCGCTGGGTTCACCAGTCATAGCGTCTATAAGCGTACCACCATCGTTTGGGGGGTAGTTTTTACTGTAGTCAATCGTGTTAGTTGATAGATGGTTAGATGTCGACTCTCCACAACTAATCATTAATAACGAAATCAGCGTGATGAACGCTATTTTTCTCAAATTGTGTTGTCGACTGAGCCTCAGCATACGATTAGTTGTAAATAAATACTATCATTTTTTTTGCGCAGACTTGGCGGTAGATGGTTTGCGCTTAGTCTTAACTTGTTTAACACTTGTTTTTGAATGTGGATTCATTTTTTTAGTGACTGGATTCTTAATATTCAATTTTTTGTTACTTTGTTTGGTTTTCGTTTGAGCCTCAGATTGTGCGGAAGCATCAGTTTCTTTAGTAATTGTAAGCGACTGGCCTAATTTCACTCGGCTATTTTTAAGCGAATTTGTTTTCATAATCTGCTTTACGGTCACGCCAAAACGTTTAGCGATAATTTGCATATTCTCGCCTTTTTTAACTTTATATGTGACGCTTTTGGGCTTGGCAGGTTCAATTTCATCTTTACTATTTGTAAGACTGCTAGCGACATTGTTTTGAGCGCTATTTAGATCAATATTATCTGAATCTTGTTTAGCACTATAATTATCATTAGGTTCATTAGTGGTACTTAGTGCTAAGTCTTTATTTGCATTAGTTTTTGGGCTGTTAAAGTCGGCACGATTGCCATTTGGTACTAAAATAGTTGAGGAATTTTTGATTTTCTTTTGTGCAGGTAAGTTATTGACATCACGCAATACCCCAACTTGAATGCCAAACTTAGTCGCAATATTCTCCATACGTTCGCCGCGCTTAGCGAAATATGTTTGCCAACTGACTAGAGGTTTGTTGTAGCTCGCTAAATTGTTTCTAAAAGTTTGAGCAGATGTGATGGGTAATAGCAACTCATGTTTGCCCCCGCTACTGGTAATCACTGGGCGGTTGTAACTTGGGTTTAATGCGAGAAATTCATCATCAGTAATTTCGGCAAGCTTTGCGGCAAGATGAGCATCAATCTGTGGTGGTGCTGTTACTTTTGCAAAGTAGGCAGTATTAGCAATCGTTTGAATTTTAAGGCCATAATTGCCAGGATTTGTCATTAAGTTTTTAATGGCCTGTAATTTAGGTACGTAGTTTTTAGTTTCAGGCGGTAAGTTCAAACTCTCATAATCAGTAGGCAGCCCTAATTTACGATTGCGTTCTATCGCACGTCCAACCGTGCCCTCACCAGCGTTATAAGCAGCTAATGCTAAATCCCATGCGCCAAACATGGTATGTAACTTTTCTAGGTAAGTAAGCGCAGCATCGGTAGCAAACGTCACGTTACGTCTATTATCTACCCACCAATTTTGTTTAAGTCCGAAGTTTTTGCCAGTTGATGGAATAAATTGCCATATACCAGAGGCTCGACCACTAGAATAGGCTTGTGGATTATAAGCACTTTCTATCATCGGCAATAGGGCGATTTCAGTAGGCATGCCCCGTTTTTCTACTTCTTCAACGATATGAAATAAGTATTTCTGGCTACGTTCTACCATGCGTCTTACATAATCTGGACGTGAGCTATACCAGCTTTCGTGATTTGCAACGAGTGGCGAAGTGGAATCTGGCATTGCGTAACCATCTTTAATGCGTTGCCATAAGTCATCATTACTAATGATGACCAGATCTTGCTGCTCAATATTCTCAGCCTGATCAGTACTATGAATTTGATTGTCTAGGGAGTCGCCAAGTCTACCTCTATTTAAATTAGTGCCTGTATTTCGGTCATTAGGCTTTATACCATTTAATAGATCGCTATTTAAATCTTTGCTTGTTGATTCTCTGGCACCAATATCTTTCGCACCCAAATCTTTAGCCCCTATATCTTTAGGTGCAGGTTTGAAAGTATCGTCGGCGAAAATAGTGATTTCTTCACCAGCAACGTTAGATTCAGCATAAGATAAATTGCTATTCAATACTGCAATTGCAATTAATCCAGCACAGAGTAAATTTTTAATCACGCGAATAAATGTCTATGGAATAATGGGATGATTGGTGTTGATGCATGACGAGTGCGTACAGAAACTACATTAAACTTGTTAGCGCTAATCTTCATAATACTGAAACATAGTACTGAAAATAGAAGTCAAAAGTCAAGTAAAAGTTACTTCACATATACGCGCTATATTGATGATTAGTAATGGTTTCTCAATTCTCTTATGGCAGTGAAAACTTGTAGATGCGATGCGTTTGGTTGTTGAATCGATGACTTAATTGCACTGTTATCACAACGTAAAAAAGGGTTGGTTGCAAGCTCTAAAGCGATAGTAGACGGTAAACTAGGCTTTTGCAAATCTCGCAATGCTAGTGTAGTTTGTTGTCGTAAAATGAGTGCTTGGTTATCAGGTTCCAATGTCAGCGCAAAGTTAATATTGTGCATTGTATATTCGTGTGTGCAATATACTTTTGTATCTTGTGGCAATGCAGCTAGCTTTTGCAGTGAAGCAAACATTTGTTCAGGTGTGCCTTCAAATAATCGCCCGCAACCCGCACCAAATAATGTGTCTCCGCAAAAAAGTATATTTTGTGCGTTCTCCTCATCTTCTGCATAATAAGCAACATGACCTAATGTGTGTCCTGGCAAACTAATTACTTTGAGCTTGAGATTAAACGCAGTGATGTCAAGAATTTCAGTCTCGTCCACGGTTAGGTGCTTAAAGCCGTACTGCTCTAGTTTAGGGGCATACACTTTTACGTTTGGATATGCTTCAATCAATCTGGCGACTCCACCTATGTGATCGTGATGGTGGTGTGTAATTAAAATAGTATGTAGGTGCAAGTTAAGGTTTTTAACAACCTCAAATACAGGCGTAGCATCACCTGGGTCCACAACAACAGCGTTATTGCTATCGTGCAGTAGCCATATATAATTATCCTTAAATGCAGGAATAGGTATAATTTGTAGATTATGTTTCATATCATCTATCATTTGTGCAGACGCTTAAAATGTCAATAGAAGTTAATTGTTAATATGATGCACTTACAAGATGCTTGGGAAGGCCAACAAAGCTGGTTTAATTCAACTGTAGGTCAGTATTTGCAAGTCAATGAACAAGCTTTATACGATAGAGCTGTATTTGATTTATTTGGCTTTAATGCACTGCAAATGGGTGAGTCACGCATGGATTTGTTGCGCAACTCACGCATTCCAAATTGTTATAAAGCTGCTGAATCTCATGATAGTTTTTTTGAAGAGGGCGCTTTAAAAAACTCTTTACGTTGTCACGATGATTTTTTACCATTTGCAGAGATGAGTTTAGATCTTTTATTATTACCACATCGTCTAGAGTTCAGTGAACGTCCGCATCAAACTCTTCGTGAAGCGGCTAGGGTAATGATGCCAGAAGGTCATTTATTAATTTCAGGGTTTAATCCAATCAGTGCATGGGGTGCAACGTCTAAATTAAAAAAATCACTTTCTAAGCAGAATAAATATCCATGGAATGGCAATTTTATTGGACTTGCAAGAATGAAAGATTGGCTTGCATTACTAGGATTCGAAGTTTTATCGGTTGAAATTTGTTGTCACGTGCCACCTTTTGAGCAAGCCGCATGGCAAAAGCGCTTTGCATTCATGGACAAAATAAGTCAGCGTTACTGTGCAATGTTAGGTGGCGTATATTTTATTGTCGCAAAAAAACGTGTAGTAGGCATGACCCCTATTAAGCCTAATTGGAAAAAAACACCTATAAAGTCATCGTTGATTGTGACAAAACCGAAATCTAGCCCGTCTCAGTCAACCACTTTAAAATTAAAGCCATCGAAATTAAAAGTCTCTAAAAATATTTAAGATTAAAAATAAAACAATATGAAAGATAATAAGGAAGTTGAAATTTACGCGGATGGCGCTTGTAAAGGCAACCCTGGGCCTGGTGGTTGGGGTGCTTGGATTAGCCATGAGGGTCACGAAAAAGAATTATTTGGAGGTGAGCTTTTAACAACCAATAACCGTATGGAGTTAACTGCGGTCATTCGTGCATTAGAGGCTTTGAAACAAACATGTCATGCTAAAGTATTTACCGATTCTGTTTATGTACAAAAGGGCATTACAGAGTGGATTATCGGTTGGAAAGCTCGTGGTTGGCGCACAGCAGATAAAAAACCAGTTAAAAATGATGATTTATGGCGTATTTTAGATGTGTTAGCACAGCAACATACAGTGCAATGGATTTGGGTAAAAGGTCATGCTGGTAATGTTGGTAACGAGCGAGCTGATATGCTTGCAAATAAAGGTGTAGATCAAGTAATGAGTATCAAATATTCTTGATTCATAATACTTTTTTAAAGTAAATCTTGTTAAAAATGCCAAAATTTAGGTAATATTAAGTTATGAGACAAATATTTTTAGACACTGAAACCACAGGTTTATATCATGCACAAGGACATCGTGTGATTGAGGTGGCTGCAGTGGAAGTAGTGAATCGTCGACTGACTAAACATCATTTTCATTATTATTTGAATCCTGATCGAGAAATTGATCAAGGCGCACAAGAAATACACGGCATTTCTTTTGAGTTTTTGCAAGATAAGCCACATTTTGTAGATATTGCAGCAGAATTGGTTGAGTTTATTGCCGATGCAGAACTGATTATGCATAACGCGCCATTTGATGTGGGATTTTTAAATGCAGAGTTTGGGCTTTTAGGGCATAAACCGGTAGAAAAAATTGCTGCAAAAATCACTGATACACTTAAAATGGCTAAAGAAATGCGACCTGGCCAACGCAATAACTTAGATGCGCTTTGTCGACATTTTGGAGTAAATAACTCAAAACGTACTTTGCATGGTGCTTTGTTAGATGCTGAATTGTTGGCAGATGTTTACATGGCGATGACAAGAGGCCAAGATAGCTTGATGATGGAGCTAGATTCCCCGAAATCAAATGATGGTTTCAACTCTCAGTTGAATATGAAGCCAGGCAGAATTCTGCTAGCGAATGCATTAGAAAACGTTGCACATAGTAACTATTTAACCTCACTCGTAAAAGCAGGCGATTGTTTGTGGGATAAATTAGAAAGTGCTCCTAAAGAAACTCATTAAAAGCTATTGAATCGAATTAAAACAAGAAGAAAGTTAATTTATGAATAAAACTATTATTGTCACTGGCGGCGCTGGATTTATCGGTGCCAATTTTGTGTTGGCTTGGGTTAAGCAAAGTTTAGGTAAAGTCGTTAATTTAGATAAGCTTACTTATGCTGGAAATTTAGAAAACTTAGTCGACATTCAACATAATCCAGATCATATTTTTGTACATGGTGATATTGGTGACCAGACGTTATTAGCTGAGTTATTAATTGAGCATCAGCCATGCGCAGTTGTGAATTTTGCTGCAGAAAGTCATGTAGATAGATCAATTCATGGGCCTGAAGATTTCATTCAAACTAATGTAGTCGGCACATTTAATTTGTTGGAAGCCGTGCGTGCTTATTGGGGTGGTTTAACCCTAGAAAATCGTCAAAAATTTCGTTTTTTACATGTCTCAACTGATGAGGTATATGGCTCATTGAGTAAAGATGAAGCTGCTTTTACTGAAACACATGCTTATGCACCTAATAGTCCATATTCTGCATCTAAAGCGGCTTCCGACCACTTGGTAAGAGCATATCACCATACTTATGGCTTACCAACGTTGACTACTAATTGTTCAAATAACTATGGTCCGCATCATTTTCCAGAGAAATTAATTCCGTTAATTATTCATAATGCGCTGGCCGGCAAATCTTTACCTATTTATGGCAATGGTCAGCAAATCCGTGATTGGTTATATGTGGAGGATCACTGTGCAGCGATTCGCCGTGTGTTGGAAGCTGGTAAAGTCGGTGAAGTTTATAATGTAGGCGGTTGGAATGAGAAGCCTAATATTGATGTAGTGAAAACATTATGTCGTATGCTGGATTTGAAAAAACCACGTAGTGATGGTCAATCTTACATCAATCAAATCACTTATGTTGAAGATCGACCAGGCCATGATCAGCGCTATGCAATAGATGCGACTAAACTTGCCAATGAGTTGGGATGGAAACCAGAAGAAACATTTGAGACGGGTATCGAAAAGACTGTCAATTGGTACTTGGCTAATCAAGAATGGGTCAAAAACGTGACTAGCGGCGAATACCGTAATTGGGTACAAACACATTATATTGAACGTGGGGAAGAGTTAGCATGAAAGGTATCATTTTAGCGGGTGGCTCAGGTACTAGACTCTACCCAGCGACACAAGTCGTTTCTAAACAGCTTTTGCCAGTGTATGACAAACCCATGATTTACTATCCACTCACGACCTTAATGCTTGCTGGAATTCGTGATGTGTTAATTATCTCTACGCCTGAAGATACACCCCGATTTAGTCAACTGTTAGGTGATGGTAGTCAATGGGGTATCTCAATTCAATATGCAGTTCAACCTTCGCCAGATGGGCTTGCGCAAGCATTTATTATAGGCAAAGACTTTATTGGTAACGATAGTTGCGCATTGGTATTGGGAGATAACATATTTTACGGTGATGAGTTGGCTACCAGAACGCAAGTCGCGGCAACACTTACTAGTGGCGCTAAGGTGTTTGCTTATCCTGTACATGACCCAGAGCGTTATGGTGTAGTAGAGTTTAATGCACAAGGCAAAGCCATTAGTTTGGAAGAAAAACCAAAAGCCCCAAAATCAAGATACGCTGTCACTGGCTTATATTTCTATGACAACCATGTGATTAATATTGCTAAAGATCTTAAACCTTCACCACGCGGTGAGCTTGAAATCACAGATGTAAATCGTGCTTATTTAGAGCGTGGAGATTTACAAGTAGAAGTAATGGGTCGCGGTATTGCATGGCTAGATACTGGCACGCATGAATCATTATTAGAAGCTTCTTCATTTATTGAAACCATAGAAAAACGTCAAGGTTTAAAAATTGCATGCCCAGAAGAAATTGCTTACCGTATGCAATATATAGATGCTAAGGCTTTAGATGTGTTGGCGGATAAATATATTAAAAATAATTATGGAAAGTACCTTAAATTAATATTGAGTGAGCAAATATTTTAATGCAAGTTATACAGACAGCAATTCCAGAGGTGTTAATTTTAGAGCCCAAAGTATTTGGTGATGATAGAGGCTTTTTTTACGAAAGCTTCAATCAACAAACGTTTGAGCAACTTACTGGAGTCAAAGCCAACTTTGTACAAGATAATCATTCCAAGTCTGCCGCGAATGTATTACGAGGTCTGCATTATCAAATAGAGCAACCGCAAGGTAAGCTAGTGAGAGTGAGTGCAGGTGAAGTGTTTGATGTTGTTGTAGATTTGCGGCGTGAATCTAATACTTTTGGCAGTTGGGTGGGTGTGTTTTTATCTGCAGAAAATAAACGGCAGTTATGGGTACCGCCAGGATTCGCACATGGATTTTTAGTGCTTAAAAATGATACTGAATTCTTATATAAAACGACTGATTATTATGCGCCACAGCATGAGCGATGTATCCGATGGGATGACCCTGAAATTGGCATTGACTGGCCATTAGCTGGCTTATCAAGCTTAGGTGTACCCAATTTATCTGCAAAAGATAAATTAGGATTAGATTTATTACAAGCAGAAGTATTTGAAGATGGCTTATAATTTTTTAAGTAAGTTTTTTCTAGATTTTCAAAGTAAATTTGATTCAAAATAAGTTCTCAAAATATTCGCGTTAAATTAAATGTATAAAAAAATATTACTAACAGGTATCAATGGTCAAGTAGGCCATGCTTTGAATGCGGCTTTTTCTAGCAACGCATTATTTACAGGCTCATCATCTGCTACTTCAGTATTTAGTCTAGATCGGAATCAGCTGGATTTATCTGATGTTGATCAAATTCGTCGCGTTGTTCAAATGGTGAGACCAGATTTAATTATTAATCCAGCGGCATACACAGCAGTAGATAAAGCTGAATCAGAGCCCGAGTTAGCTTATGCAATCAATGGGATGGCACCACAAGTGCTGGCTGAAGAGGCTGCTAAAATCAATGCAAAGCTCATCCATTTTTCTACTGATTATGTATACAGTGGTGCAAAAAAAGAGGCTTACCTAGAAAGTGATCACACTGCACCATTAGGCGTTTATGGTAAAAGTAAACTGGCTGGTGAAGATGCTATTCGAGCGGTTGGCTTGCCACACCTTATTTTTCGTACTTCTTGGGTATATGGGGCCTATGGCAAAAACTTTTTAAAAACTATTTTACGGTTAGCTGCTGAGCGTGATGTTTTGCGTATTGTTGCAGATCAAATAGGTGCCCCAACTGCTAGTACTAGTATTGCTGAATCATTATTGAAGGTGTTAGGTGAGTGGAAAAATGATACCGCAGGAATTTATCATTTAGTCAATGCTGGCCAAACGTCTTGGCATGGATTTGCCACTGCAATTGTTGAGGAGTACTTGCATTTACAAGCAGATGTGAGTTTAACAAAAGCCAGTGTTTTACCAATACTCAAAACAGAAGTTGTAAATATTGAAGCGATTAGTACACAAGAATTTCCTACGCCTGCATTGAGACCAGCTAACTCTACTTTGAATTGTGCTAAATTGGCACAAGATTTTTCAGTTGTGCTACCAAGTTGGCGAGAGGCTTTAATCTTCGAGCTTCAAGACTTGAATCAAAACTATATTCAACGCTAGCTAACTTTTAATTAGCTAGCCCTAAGATAGCTAGTCGAAATCTACACTATTTTAATTGCATGTCATTAACCTAATGCATCAGCCCAACTGTTAGGCGTTTCATATAGGCGTACTTTTTCAAGCTTTAAATGATTTCCATAAGTGTTTTGGTATCTACTTTTAAGTATTTTAAAAGCTTCAGCAGCCATATTTTCTGCGGTTGGTACGGTAGGGAAAATCACAGTTTTGTGATTATCAAGTGAATTCAAAAATTTTAATACTTCAATATCATATTGATATACTAAAAAAGCATGATCCCATTTATCAACGAGAGCATTTTTTGCAATAGCTTTGACGTCTGAAAAGTCCATCACCATGCCATTTTCAGAGGTGTTTTCTTCTGTGATGATGTCACCTGATAAGGTAATTTCTATTGCATAACGATGACCATGTAAATTTTTACATTGGCTTTTGTGGTTTGGAATACGATGCCCAGCATCAAACTCAAGGCGGGTGGTAATGTGCATTAAGATCACTTAAACTAAATTAAAGAAAAAAACTAAAATGCATTATACGCTTACTCAACTAGAATTTTTTAAATGCCAATCTTAGTAAAGATCTGATGAAAGTTTAACTCTTTAATTTTTTAATTAATTAAGCTCACTTGTTGTTTTTCAAATAAATCCAACCATGTAGTGAATTCAGCAAAATGCATTGGTTTTGCGTAATAGTAGCCTTGTATTTTTTCACATTCCATTTTTTTTAGAATGTTTAAACAGGCCAAATCCTCAACACCTTCTGCTACCACAGCTTTGCCCAAACTATGGGCTAACTTTACAACTGAAAGAACAATGGCTTTATCTTCATTAGAAGTAGCAATGTTTTTAACAAAAGATTGGTCAATTTTAACTAAATCAATGGGCATACTACGCAATCTTGTCATAGATGAATAGCCAGTGCCAAAGTCATCCAATGCAAGCTTGCAACCTAATGCTACAATTTTATCAATCACTTGCATGGCCTTTTCTTCATCTAATAGCAGATCACTCTCTGTAATTTCAACGATTAGATTTTCTGCAGGTATTTCCCAAAGTGCGACTGATTGAGCCAATAAATCTGGCAAATCAGCATCTAACAAATCTGTGCCACTTAAGTTAATCGTCAGTGAAATATTACGTTCATTTACAGACTTGAGTTCTGCAATACGCTGACAGGCATTACTAATAAGCCAACGTATGAATACTTTACCAAAGCCTTTTTTGTAAATAGTGTCTACTAACCGTACTGGTGATATCGAGGGCCATTTTTCATTTTTCCAGCGTAACAACGTTTCTGCGTTACTGCATATTTCATTCGGTAGACTTATAATTGGCTGTAAAAATATTTCTAATTCATTCTGTTGTAGTGCTTGAATAATGGCTTCATCAAGTTGATGTGCATCGGAAAATGCATTCGTAATATGTTGATCGTAAAACTCAATGTGGTAATTGTTAATCATGGCATGGTGTAGTGCTAATCTAGCGCAGTCATGCATTGCAATAGCATTCTGACGTGTTTTTAATGAACTTACACCACCAAAATATGGCTTTAATATTAGCGTAACATTATCTAGTGGTAGCTCAACCTCGAATGCATGCATGATTTTTGACACAATTAAATTTAATTGTGCAGGAAAGCTTATATGTTGAATCACAATTCCAAGTTCAACAGGCCCTATGCGGAATAATGTTGTTCCATCATTAAGGTGTTGTTTTATAACATGGATAGCCGCCATCATCAAACTTGAGGATGCAGAATTGAGTTGTGAAGCTTCATCAAAATTGATGTTTAGATTGACAAGAATTAAACCTAAATGTTTGAGGGCTGTATTTTTTGAATTTAAATAGTTCGGTTCTAATAACGTTTCTTGATGATCTGTTTGTAAATGTTGATCTAAAAAATTTAACATCACCTGCAGATTGGGTAATCCAGTTTCCAAGTCAAAGTTCTGAATATGACTAAATTTGTATTGATCTAGCTGATTGGTAACACGCGCTAGCAAATGCATTAGTAATTGTTGGAATCTTGAGCTGGGAATTGATTGGGACGTTTCATTATTTAATAAGTCGTGCGACTCACTAGTTTCTACAATTCGTAAGGTTAAACAACCCACTAATAATAGTGCTGCATCTAGGCTAGCACCTAATTTATAATCATTTAGCCAAGCGAGTAACAACTTGTTAACTTGATGGTTAAATTGCGGCCAATTCATTTGCTTTGGCCAGCTAGTCATAACATTAACCAACTGTTTTAAATCAATATTTTCAATCTCAAAAAATTTTGCATCCATCCTTACATTAAAAGCCTGCACATTAAATGCATAGTTACCAACTATATCACTAGCTTTAAGTTGATAGCTACGCATTATTTGTTGTAGCAAACTAGGTGATAACTCTATAACAAAGTCTTGATACATCGGTGTAAAGTTTAGTTCTTTTTCATTACTGAGTGCTGACTTTTTAGTATTAGCCATAATAATTACTTGCACTTAAACCATAGCTATCTGGTGCTAAACCTCTAACAATCTGATAAGGCTCACCAGTTGGAGTAGGTGGTGAGTTTATTAGATTGATAGTAGCTGGGTATTCATTTTTAGATTTATCTGGATTAAGTAAGATCATTACTCTAGGTAACATACGGCGTACGCTGTTTTGTTGAATCACCACGGCTACTTCACCAGTATTTAATTCCACTAATGTGCTAACTGGATAGATACCTAAAAATTGTACCAATTGATCAATTAATACGCCTTTAAATTTTGTGTCACGTAAAGAGTGAATTGTTTCTAAAGCGAGTTGATTATAAACGCCTTTTGCATACACTTTATTGGTAGTAAGTGCACAATAAGTATCGATCAAGCCTGCCATTTGTCCAGTCAAACTAATTTGTTTTTCAGATAACTGATATGGGTAGCCAGTACCGTCTATACGTTCATGATGTTGTGAAATGGTTAAAATTACTGTGCCTGAAATGCTCCCAGAAGATTTATCCGTGACTTCTAGCAACTCAAGTGCATGATCTACATGCTTTTTCAGTAATTCAAACTCTTCTTGAGTAATAGCTTCTGCTTTATTTAAAATCTCTTGGGGTATTTTTGCTTTACCAATATCTTGAAGTAATCCAGCCAATCCTAAATCTTTTACTTGTTTTTTTGGTAATGCCATAAAGCTTGCCAGCGCCATTAACATAATGGAAACATTGAGGGCATGGTTGTAAGCGTAATCATCAGTCTGTTTCAACTTAGCTAGCCATATTAGCGCATCGGGGTTGCGTTCTATACTCTCCACCATGCTATCTAATGATTCGTTAACATTACTTAAATCAATTTCTTGATCTTGTGCTAACGCTTCAAAAATTTCTCGTGTCGCTAATTGTGATTTCTCAAACACGGGATAAATTTTAGCAATTTCATCTTCTACAGGAGGCGCCTCTTCAAAAATAGTGATTCTGTAACTATCGTCATGCTCAGGTTTTTTAGATAAATCTGCTTTTAATGCAGCTTTATCAATCGTTGACTTAAGTTTTTTTTGTTTACTGCCCCAACTAGTAAGGCCCGAAATAAAATTCGAAAGATCTGTTTTAATTTGTGATGTTAAAGACACACCATCCGCAATTATTTCAGGTATAAAGTTAGACGAATTATCAGTACTTCTCAGTTGGTGAACATTAAATAAAGCATTAGGCATAGTTGCATTATTGATTGATGCAGAATGCGAGCTTTGATTACTAGCTTTGATTTCTTTGAGTACGTCAAAAAAAGAAAATTTTCCATTCGCAGTACTAGGCTTAATATTAAGCTTAGTACTGCGAACATTTTTATTTTTACTTGAGGTTTTATTTGAACTGGCACTAGCTTGGATGCGAATAATTGCACCATCACGTTTAATCGCCACCTGTTCTTTTGGTGGGGCTGTAAAATAATTACCTACGGAAACCGTACGATCAAC